>JBQTJP010000243.1:0-52239 GCA_052386995.1 Armatimonadota bacterium | reverse complement strand
CGGGACCGTGGAGCCTCGATGCGAAGTGGCGGCGCTGACCGAAAAAAGACCGTTCGACGTGTCGATTTCGCGGAGCCTAGTTCGACGTGTAGGTAGAGCCTAGGTTCAGCCGGTCAAGACCGTCCGGCGATACGTTGATGGATTTGTCTTGCCCGTCGCAAAGAAGAGCGTGCAGACCTACCGCCGCATGGCCCAGAAGGCGGGCAAGATTTGGCGGGAGCACGGCGCCCTCGAATACCGGGAATGCGTCGGCGACGACCTCAAGGTGAAGTTTGGGGTACCATTCCCGCGCAGCGTCAAGCTCAAGAACGGCGAGACGGTGGTTTTCTCCTGGATCGTGTTCAAATCGCGCGCGCATCGCGATCGCGTGAATGCGAACGTGATGAAAGACCCGCGACTCGCGGAGATGATGGATCCGAAGGTGATGCCCTTCGACGTCAAACGCATGGTCTACGGCGGTTTCAAGATTCTGGTTGACGCCTAGCGCCGTGCTCCCCTGTTAGAGTAAGGATTACGAAGGGTAAAAAAGCGTAAGAGCGTACGCGCCCGATAACGTCTTTGGGAGTGTGGTGACTATGCGCTTGCAGATTCGCTCAATCATTCTGGTCGGCGTGCTCGCCGTGCTGCACGTCGCATGGTTTTCGGCGGAAGCCAGCGCGGCCGCCGCCGGACAGGATTACCTGACGGCCAAGGGATTCGTGACGGCCAAGAACGGCACAACGTTGACACTGCTCGCAAATAACAGGCAACTCCCGGTCGTAACCACCAGCACCACACGGGTCTTGGGGCAACGAGACTCGTTCACGGCCGTCGTTCCAAATGACGTTGTCCGGGCGGAAGGGCGGATGGTTGGCAATCGCCTCATCGCCGATCGCGTGGAGGTCGTGCTGGCCGCCGACAGCCTGAAGGTGCAGCCGCCGCCGAAAGGCCCGACGATCGACTTTCTGACATTCAGAATTTAACTTAACACCCGCGGGCCTCGGTCATGTCACACCGGGGACTGTAAGGCGTCCCAGACAACGCGGTGGATGACGGCGCGAAAACGGCCCCAATCACACCAGCGGCTGTGTAGTTCTTTGGCGTACCCGAGATCCAGATGATCCAGCTGGTCGGCGATCGCGAGCAACTCAGGGAGCTCGATGTCGCGAAACGCCTCCACGTGCTCACGCTCGTCGAGCGCCCCGAGTGTCCCGCCGACCTCGTCCAGAAGGAATGCGACGGTATGAAAGATTGAAGGGGAGTCTCCACGTTCGGGTCCATACGCGACGACCGCCAGCAGTCGCCGGACTTCGGTCTCAAGCCCTGTTTCCTCGTGACTCTCGCGGCGTACGGCATCCAACATGCGCTCGCCGGAGGCGATGCCGCCCGTGAGGAGCCTGAAGACGCCCGGTGGATAGAAGGTCTTTCGAAACGTCAGCAGTTGGCCGTTGCTCCTGCGTACAACCATGCAGACCTCACCCGCCCCGACGCCGAGGTTCTCCGGCGTCAGGTAGCTATTTGGCGCAAGATCGATACTTCGCACCAGTGGGTGGCCGTAGGCGTCGGCCAGTTCCGCAAGTTCGCGCCGCGTCTCCGCCGGAAGCGTTGGAATCATAGAATACTCGCCGTCCGTTCCCACATCTTGCGTCGCAGATTCTGCGTCGTGCTGTGCGCCTCCCGCCAGAGGGGTGATTGATCCAGCCATCGAAGTGTCCGCATGAACTGATCGGGCGCACATTCTTCCTCGGAGGACCACGTCCTTGGCGGCCTCACGCTACCTGTACCTGAACGGCAAGATCGTCGCGTACAGCGATGCCCTGATCCACGTGCAGTCGGCGGCCGTCAAATACGGTGCCTCGGTCTTCGAGGGCCTCAGGGCGTACTGGAACGAGCGGCAGGAGGAACTGTACGTCTTTCGGCTCAAGGAGCACATCGACCGCCTCTACGAGTCACTCCGGCTCATGCGCATGGAGCACAGCTTCACCCGAGAGGAACTCGGCGCGTCCATTCTGGAAGTCCTGCGCAAGAATGCGTACCGTGAGGATGTCCATGTCCGTCAGTCCGCCCTGGTCGAGGCGGACGGAGCGATGGACGCCACGGGTCCGGTTGGCCTCGCGGTTGATGCGCGCCCGCGCGATGGTAGCACCAGGGAGGGGATCGCGGCCTGCGTCTCCTCCTGGATTCGGATCGCCGACGGCAGCATGCCGCCCCGGATCAAGTGCTCGGCCAACTATCAGAACGGGCGGCTGGCGACCCTCGAGGCCAAGATCAACGGCTACGACGCCCCTCTGCTTCTGAACTCGCGCGGCAAGCTGGCCGAGGCGCCCGGCGCCTGCTGCTTCGTGGTCCGGCGCGGAGTCCCGATGACTCCGCCGGTGACGGCCGATATCCTCGAGTCGGTAACGCGGGCGACCCTCCTCGAATTGTTCCGGCGAGAACTTGGGGTGGAGGCAGTGGAGCGTGACATCGATCGGACGGAGGTCTCGGTTGCCGACGAGGCCTTTCTTTGCGGCAGCGGCTGGGAGATTACTCCCATCCTGTCGATCGATCGGCTGCCGCTGGGCGATGGGCGCCGAATGGGACCGCTCACAAAGGCGATCCGCGACTGCTACTTCGCGGTGGTCCGTGGGGAAAAGCCCGCGTACCGCGAATGGCTCACGCCAGTTTACGGCGGTGGAGCGAATGCCGGGGGACGATCCGCAGAGCGAGGAACCGTCTCGCCTCGTCGCACGAGGTGATACCCAGCTCTTCACTCAACTCAAAACTCTGGCCGGACAGCGCATGGTGTTTTTCGCCGGGCTTCCGGGAACGGGCAAGAGTCTCCTCACCCATCAACTCGCCCATCTCGCGCACGCCGCGGGCCGCACCGTTCATCTCCTGCAGTGGGATGTCGCACGTCCGGCGATTGAGAGGAGCGACGCCGCCGCACGCTACCCACCGCGGGACGGCGTCTCGCATGACGTCATCCGCATGGCCGCGGGCCTGTGGGCCCGCGCCGTCATTGTCGAGTGGGCGGCGGGAGCCGGTTCCGAAGACATCCTCATCGGCGAGACGCCGTTCGTGGGCCATCGCTTCATCGAGCTGGCCCGCCGAGCGAACGACGCCGCCGAACCCCTCCTGACCGCCACGGAGTGTCGCTTCGTCATTCCCGTGCCGTCGCGTGAAGTGAGAGAATTCCTCGAGCTCGAGCGCGAGCGGCGCGTTACGCACCCACTGCATGCCCAGGAGCGCGAGGACGCGACACCTCAGGTGCTCCGCGACCTCTGGCACGCGCTGGCGCAGGTGGCGCAGACGCTGGGGATCACGTCCGAAGCGGCGGCCGCCCCGGGCGGAGTGCCATCGCCGCGCGATCCAGCCGGCGTGCCCTACGACCCGCTCACGTACCGGCGCGTCTACGAGACGGTGCTGAGGCATCGGCATACGGAGATTGTCGCCCTCGACACGATCCTTCCGACCGGTGCGCTCTCCGTGTACGATTTCGCGGTGCCTCGACGGGATCTCATCCCGACACCCCGGCAGGCCGCGCGGTTTATCCGCGACGTAGAGGCACGCTTTCCAGATTTGGACGTCCTCGGGCGCGAGGTGGCCCGCTGGTGGGTCGGATGATCACCAATCAGCGCCGGTACTTTGCCGGTACCCGCCGCGGGGAACGGTACGGCGGGCCGCTCAGGCGTCCGACAGGGATCTCGATCAGCACTGGGTGGTTCAAGGCCACGGCCTCCCTGACGAGGTCGCCGACGTCGGTTGGCTCTTTCGCGCGCATGCCCGCGACCCCGTAGGCCTGGGCGAGCTTCATGAAGTCCGGGTTGTGAAGATCGGTCCCAAAAGCGCCGCCCCAGGCTTCGTCCATATCACGGGCCACATTCCCATAGGAATTGTCGTTGAAGAGCACCACGATGGTGTTGATGCTGTACTGAACGGCCGTCGCGAGCTCCTGTGCATTGAACAGGAACCCTCCATCGCCGCACACCGCGAGCACAGGCTGATGGGGCCGGGCGACTTTGGCCCCTAGCGCGGTCGGGAAGGCATAGCCGAGCGTCCCTGCGTAGGATGGGGTGAGATACGTCCGCGGCTCGTAGACCGGCCAAAAGGGTCGCGAGTAGTAGCCGAGCTGCGTCATGTCCGTAACGAGGATGGCATCATCGGGGGCGCCGGCACGGAGACTCTTCAGGATAGACGCCTGAGGCTCCTGAACGCCTGTTGAGGCCACTTCGGCTCGCAGCGCCGCGAGCTCTGCTTCTCGAGACGGCCGGGGGCTTGACCGGGCGCGTAGTCGGCCAAGCATCTGCCGCAGGGTGGCGCGGGCGTCTCCGAGGAGGCCCAGGGTCTTCACGTGGTTCCTACCGATCTCGTCGGCGTCGACATCGATCTGAATGACCTGCTGGTCTTGTGGGAATCCCGCCACCAGCCGACTGCCCACAGCCAGAAGGACGTCGGCGCGATCGACGTACGCCTTCAAGGGGCTTCCCGGCCACATGGCTGCGCCGAGCGACAGAGGGTGACGATCGCTGATGGCGCCCTTGCCTTCGGCGGATTGAGCGACCCCCGCCTGGAGAAACTCGGCGACCGCACGCAGGGCTTCGTGCGCGTCCGATGTGTGAACGCCACCGCCCGCGTAGATGACGGGGTGTGCCGACGCGGCGAGCAGCGCCACCGCGTCGTCCACCGCGGCCGGATCCGCCGATGGCCGGACCGTATGATCGGGCTCGACGAACGTCACCTCGCCCTCCTCTTCCATGGTCTCAGGCGGCAGCTCGATCTCGACCGGACGCGGTCGCCCGGTCTTCAGCTGACGCACCGCCGCATGAACGGCCCCCGGAATCTCCGGCACATCGAGCACGCGCCTGCGCCACTTGGTGATGGGCGCGATGACATCCAGCTGATCGTTCACTTCATGGAGGACGCCGACGTTCTTCCCGATCTGGGCCTTCGGGATCTGTCCGGCGATGATCAGGACCGGCGACGAGGCGGCGTAGGCCGTGCTGAGGCCCGCCGACGCATTCAGGAGCCCGGGACCGGGCACCACCAAGGCAACACCAAAATTGCCTCCGGCCCGGGCATACCCGTCGGCCATGTAGCTCGCGGCCTGCTCGTGCCTGGTCGTGATGAAGCGAATCCGCGGCTCGTCCCGCAGCGCCGCCATCACGCCGTAGATCTGAACGCCGGGCACGCCGAACACCGCGCGGACGCCCTCACGATAGAGCGACTGCACGAGTGCTTCGCCCCCGGTCAACCGAGCCACGGTGGGCCTCGATTCTCGTCGGTCCCAGGCATGTCCTTCAGCCCCGACATGGCGCCGAATGCAGGGATACGCGTACGGCCGAACGCGGCACCGTCCCGGCGCCCCAACATGTTGGGTAGACTTCCAGGTAGAGGGGTCTCCTCAGAAGGAGGATCTCAGTCTGTGACCGGATGCCCACGGTGGGGACGCAATGCGGCTTTAGTTGCGCTGGGAATGGCGGTGGGGGTCGTTCTTGGCTCCCTCATCTCGCCTGCGACGGGAGCGCCGCCCGTTGACACGCTCGGCTTCTCGACCTGCCGGGTCGACCAGTCGTTCTTTCGCGTCCAGGTGACCCAGCAAGGATCGGGATCGCTGATCTCCGGCGACGCGAATGTACGGGGGAACACGTCGTGGGTTGCCCTGGTGGCCACGGATAATCTCGGACGTACGAAGCAGATCCAGGGGACCGTCGGCGGAGGCTATGTGGGCGTCGGCTTCAAAGCGGCCGTGCCCATAGACAAGGGGTCGCTCCGAGAGGTTACGGTCTGCTTCCCCTAAAAGCGGCCGCGTCCTTCGCACAGCGCACCGAGCTAAAGCCTTAGCGTCGCCACGGCACGTTGTCCAGCCCGCCGTTGATGAGCCGCGCGCCTGACGTTAGCATACGCGTGTGCGCGATCGACGAGACTGTCCCTGCCCGGCGCCGTTTCATGGAATCCCGACGCGGGTAAGAAGTCCCCGAGTCGGGAGGGATGTCGATGAAACCTGCAACCGTGATCGTCCTGGTACTGCTTGCCCTTGCCGGGGCCTTTGCCGCCTTCAATCAGACCCTCATGTTCGAACGGCGAGTGGTGCAGCTCCCGTGGGAGGCGGTTGAGGTTCCACTCGTTTTGACGCTGCTCGTCGTTACCGCGGCGGCGTTCCTGCTCCTCCTCATCCTCACGGGACTGGATGTAGAGATGCAGGGCAGGGCACGGCGCCGACTGGAATCCGCCCTCGCGTCGCGCGATCAGGAGATTCTCACGTTGAAAGCCCGCGCCTATGATGAGGTCTTCCAGAGAATCGAAGCGCTGCGGGGAGAACTCGCGGTGCGAGACGCGGCCGGCGAAGAGCGTGTGGTCGCGGCCTCGTGACCCATTGCTGACACCGGCACCGCGTGTGCCCTGATTGCAGGGGATCGCCGCCGAGTCTGAAGAAGCATAAGCCTCCAAGAGAGCCGTGCTGTTCGCACGGCCTTGGGGGGCCCGTGTGAGCGCTTCGGCGGTCAATGCCATCGTCAACTCCGCCGCATATGCGGATGGCCGGCGGGTCGCCGACGTCCGGATCGATGAGATCGGCGCGACCCTGTGCCAGCCTGACCGGTTCGTCTGGATAGGCCTGCACGAGCCGGACGAGGAGCTCCTCAAGCAGGTCCAGCAGGAGTTCGGCCTGCACGACCTGGCGATCGAAGACGCCCACCGCGCGCACCAGCGTCCCAAGCTGGAACGATACGGTGAGTGCATCTTCGTGGCGACACCCTGCGCGAGCTGCTCAGCACGGCGCTGGAGGCCACCCTCTCGCTCCAGTCGGTCGCGCAGAACGAGTCGATGAAGCGGCTGGCCGGCCTCGTGGCGATCATCGCGGTCCCCACGGCGATCGCCGGCATCTACGGAATGAACTTTCGTTTCATGCCGGAGCTGGACTGGCCGTGGGGCTATCCGCCGGTGCTGGGCACAACGGCCCTGTTCTGCACGCTCCTCTACGTCCGCTTCAAGCGCATCGGGTGGCTCTGAGCGGTAGGACTGGACGCCGCCCACAAGGGGGAAAGGACTCGTCAGCCGTGAATCTCGACGTTGACGCGCACGGGGTTGGAGCGTCGCATGCGTGACGTGCAGGCGGTCGTGCTGGCGGCGGGGAAGGGCAAGCGGATGGTCTCCGGCCTTCCTAAAGTCTTGCATCGGATTTGCGGCCGGCCGATGATCGCCTACGTGCTCGACACGCTGGCCGAGGTAGGAATTGCCTCGCCGATCGTCGTCGTCGGTCACGAGAGCGACCAGGTAAGAGCGGCCGTGGGCGACGGCGTTCGATACGTCGTGCAGGCCGAGCAACTCGGCACCGGGCACGCCGCGATGCAGGCGCTTCCGGCGCTCGAGGACCACACCGGTACCGTGCTGCTGCTCTACGGCGACACCCCCTTCCTGGGCGCCGAGACGATCGAGACCCTCCTGGGCCACCACCGTGCGCAGGGAGCCGCCGCCACGGTGCTCACCGACCTTCGGAGGGAGCCTGCGGGGTACGGCCGGGTGGTCCGCGACGGATCCGGCAATGTGCGTGGAATCGTCGAAGATGCCGATGCCTCCGCCGAGGAGCGGGAGATCCGTGAGATCAACGCCGGGACTTACGCGTTCGACGTCGGCGTTCTGCGCGACGCCCTCCACGCGATACGACCGGCCAATGCCCAGGGCGAGTACTACCTGACCGATGCCATCGGCCTGCTGCTGGAGCGGGGGCAGACCGTCGCCGCGGTGGTCGTGGGTGAGAGTCTGGAAGCCAGCGGGATCAACAGCCGGCGAGAGCTGGCCGCCGCCGAGGCCGCGATGCGCGCGATCCTGGTGGGCGAGCTGATGGACGCCGGCGTGACGATCATCGATCCGCAGACCACGTATGTCCATGCGGGCGTTCGGGTGGGGCACGACACCATCCTGCATCCCAACACGAGCCTCGAAGGCGCAACGGTGATCGGCGAATCGTCGGTGATCGGCCCCAACGCCCGGCTGGTCGATGCCGAGATTGGCGATCGCGTTACGATCGAGGCCTCGACCGTCGTTGGGAGCTCCGTCTCAGATGACAGTCGCGTCGGGCCATACAGCCGCCTGCGACCCGGCGTGCGCCTGGGACGCTTCGTCGAGGTCGGCAACTACGCCGAGCTGAAGAGCGCGACCATCGGCGATCGGACCAAAGTCCATCACATGAGCTACATCGGGGACGCGACCGTAGGGGCGGGCGTCAACATCGGCGCCGGGACCATCACGTGCAACTTCGACGGCCGGGCCAAGCACGTGACGGTCATCGAAGACGGCGCGTTTGTCGGCAGCGACACGATGCTGGTGGCTCCGGTCCGGATCGGCCGGGCGGCGGTCACCGGAGCGGGCTCGGTCGTGACCCACGATGTGCCCGCCGGCGGCGTCGCGGTCGGCGTGCCGGCGCGCGTGGTCCGGCACCTCCCGCCCGCGGAGCATCCCGTCCCCGAGCCGGTTGAATGAACGCGTGGCGCTGACGAGCTCCCGCCTCAAGATCTTCTGCGGCTCGGCCAATCCTGCCCTCGCGGAGGAGGTGACCCAGTACCTCGATCTGCCGTTGGGCGAGATGGAGACATTCCGGTTCGCCGACGGCGAGGTGAGTGTGCGCCTCGCCGAGAGCGTACGGGGGCAGGACGTCTTCGTGATCCAGCCCACGGCGCCGCCGGTCAACGAGCACCTGATCGAGCTGCTCGTAATCCTGGACGCGCTCCGCCGTGCCTCGGCCGCGCGCGTCACCGCGGTCATGCCATACTTCGGCTACGCGCGGCAGGACCGCAAGACGAAGCCGCGCGAGCCCATCACGGCCAAACTGGTCGCCAACCTGCTCGTGGCGGCGGGCGCCGACCGCATCATGACGGTCGACCTCCACGCGGGACAGACCTGGGGGTTCTTCGACATCCCGCTCGATCATCTGCCAAGCCGGCTCCTGGTCGCCGGATACTTCCGAGAGAAGGGCCTGCGGAACATAATCGTCGTCTCTCCCGACATCGGCGGCGTGGGCCGGGCTCGGGAGTTTGCCGCCGAGTTGGGTGCGCCGATCGCCATCATCGACAAGCGGCGCGACCGCCCCAATCAGGTCAAGGAAATCACGCACGTGATTGGCAAGGTGTACCGGCGCACGGCGATCCTGGTCGACGACATCATCGACACCGCGGGGACGCTCACGATGGGCGCGTCGGCGCTCGTCTCGCGGGGAGTGGAGGGGGTCTACGCGTATTGCGCGCACGCGATCCTCTCCGGCCCCGCGGTCAGCCGCCTGGCCGATAGCCCGATCCGTGAGCTCGTGGTGACCAACAGCGTGCCCGTCTCCGCCGCGAAGCGCATCGAGAAGGTCCGGGTCGTGTCGATCGCGCCGATGCTCGCCGAGGCGATTCTCCGGGTGCATGAAGATCGGTCGGTCAGTGAGTTGTTCGCGACGCCCCAGCCGACATAAGATAGCCCTGTCAGATTGCCGATGACGTCCGTCCCTGTCTCTCTCGCCGTCGCCCTCGTCGCCCTCCTGGTGACCTACGCTCTGACCCCGCTCGTGCGCCGGCTCGCGCAACGTCTGGGCGCGATCGATTACCCTGGAGGCAGGCGAATCAACACGCAGCCCACCCCGCGCCTGGGCGGCATAGCGATCTACGCGGGATTCGTGGCGGCGGCTGCCGTCGCGATGATGATCACCCGGCCGTTCGAACTGGTCAGCACCAACGGCGCGATGTACATCCGCTTCCCGATCGCCCTCCAGACCGATCGCGGCCTGCTCGGCATCATGCTGGGAGGGACGTTCCTCCTGGCGGTCGGGATCTATGATGACTTCCGCGGGATGCACCCGGCGTTCAAGTTTCTGGCCATGCTCGCCGCCGCGGCGGTGTTGATCCCGTTCGGGCTGGCCACTCAGTTCGTGACCCACCCGCTGACCGGCCAGACCATCCCCGTCGGGCCCTGGGGCGCGGCCTTCACGATCGTCTGGGTCGTGTTCGTGGTCAACGTCATCAACTTCATCGACGGGGTCGATGGGCTGGCCGCCGGCATTGCGGCGATCGCCGCGACGACCCTGCTGCTGACGGCCATCCACAAGAGCGACGCCGTGGCCATCTCCCTGGCCGCCGCGCTGGTGGGCTGTGCCGTGGGGTTCTTGCGGCACAATTTCAATCCCGCGCTCATCTTCATGGGCGACTCGGGCTCGATGTTTCTTGGCTACGTGCTCGGCGCGCTGTCCGTGATGGGTCTGTACAAGTCTTTCACCGCGATCTCGCTGATAGTCCCTTTTCTGGCACTGGGCGTGCCGATCGCCGACACCGTGTTCGCGATTGTCCGGCGATTGCTCGGCCGGCGACCGGTCTATCTTCCGGACCGCGGCCACCTGCACCACCGGCTGCTGGACCGGGGACTCTCACAGCGGCAGACCGTGTTCCTGCTCTATCTCGTGAGCGCCACCCTCGGCCTGGGCGCGCTGGCGCTGGCCGGCGTGAACCGGGGCGGGTCGATCGTCACCCTGGGGCTCATCGTCACCATTCTGCTCATCGGGGCCCGGCGCATGGGGTTGCTCTCGCGGTGAATGAGCGCCTGGCGGTGATGACCGTCTTCGGCACGCGGCCGGAGGCGGTGAAGATGGCGCCGGTGATCGCCGGCCTGCGGGCGAGTCAGGACTTCAGCCCGATCGTCGTCGTCACGGCGCAGCATCGCGAGATGCTCGACCAGGTCCTCCGGTTGTTCGCCATCACGCCTGACATCGATCTCGACGTCATGCTCCCGGAACAGTCGCTCTTTGACATCATCAGCCGAACCCTGACCCGGCTCGATCCCGTCCTCGCGGAGAAGCGGCCGGCGATGGTCCTCGTGCAGGGTGATGCATCGTCGACGTTCCTCGGCGCGCTCGCCGCCTTTTACCACCAGATTCCGGTGGGCCATGTCGAGGCCGGACTGCGCACGCAGGACAAGTATCGTCCGTTTCCAGAGGAGATGAACCGGCGCCTGACGTCGGCGCTGGCCGATCTGCATTTCGCTCCCACCGCCCGCGCCAGGGCGAATTTGCTCACGGAGGGCGTCGCGGCCGAACGGATCCTCGTGACAGGGAACACCGAGATCGACGCGCTGCTCGATGTGGCGGCGCGACCCGACGTGCGCCTCCCGGCCAACCTGCCGTCTCTGGATGGGCAGCGCCTGCTGCTGGTGACGACGCACCGCCGCGAGAGCTGGGGGGAGCCGCTCCGGCAAATCTACCTCGCGCTGCTCGACCTGCTCGAGCGTTTCCCCGATGCGGTGGTGGTGTTCCCGGTTCACCTGAATCCCGCGGTGCGCCGCGCGGCGGATCAGGTGCTCGCCGGGCATCCACGCGCGCACCTCATCCCGCCGCTCGACTATGGTCCGTTCGTGCGGCTGATGTCGAAGGCCTACATGATTCTCACGGATTCCGGCGGCATTCAGGAGGGCGCGCCGTCCCTGGGAACGCCGGTGCTCGTCCTGCGCGAGGTGACCGAGCGGCCGGAAGGCATAGACGCCGGCGCGGCCGAGCTGGTTGGGGTCTCCCGCGACCGCATCGCCGAGCGCGCCGGGCGCCTGCTCGCCGATCCCGCCGCGCATGCGCGGATGGCGCAGGCCCGCAACCCATACGGCGATGGCCGCGCGGCGGCGCGCATTGTTGACGCACTGCGTCATTGGTTCGGTCGAGCCCCCGCTCCTCCCGAAGAGTTCGCGGCGTGAACCCGAGCGCTCCCGCGCCCGTGGTATAATCTAGAGCGAAATGGCAGGATGCCTGGACCGGAGCATCCGGGAGGGCATGACGATGAAGACGACACAGAAGCGTGTAGTCATTGGGTTGGCCGTTGTCCTCGTTGCAGGCTCACTGGCCTACTGGGCCGTCGCCGCGGCGGGGCCGAAGCCGGCCGTCGATGTCAAGGCCACTCTGCGCGGGATGGTTGAAGCCGAGGGCCTGGTCAAGGTCGGCGATGAGGTCGGTGAGGGGGATCCCCTGGTGTACGTCAAGACGCCGACCGGCCGTGGCGTGGCCGCGCGCGCGACCGTCGATGGTCGGGTGATAGAGGTTCTGGTCAGGTCGGGAACGCCCATCAGGGAGCTTGGCGCTATCGTCGTTCGCCTCGATCCGAAATAGGCAGGTAGCCGCTCCTGATCCACGAAACGTAACGACCGGGACGGGGGCATCCCCGTCCCTTTATCTCGCCCCAGCGTATGAGGGGGGACCGCGCGTGAGCGCTCGGCTCAAGATGCTCGTTCTTGTGGCGGTGCTGGCCTTTCCGGCCGCCGGCGTGGCGCAATCGGCGCCGCCGATCATGCCCCTGAGCGAGGTCAGACCGGGCATGCGGGGCATCGGCAAGACCGTCGTCTCTGGTCAAAAGGTTGAAGAGTTCCAGTTCGAGGTGATGGACATCCTGCAATGGGGTTTCGGCCCCATCACGGCCGAGAAGCTCATCATGTTCCGCATGCTCGGGCCGCTGACGGAGAGGACCGGCGGCAGCGCCGCCGGGATGAGCGGCAGTCCCCTGTACATCAACGGCAAACTGATCGGGGCACTCTCCGCGTCCTTCAACTGGCAGGCGCCGCGGCGCGACGTCGTGCTGGCGACGCCGATTGAAGACATGCTGAAGGTGCTCGAACGCCGGTCGTCGGGGACGGCCGAGGGGCCGACCGTGTACCATGCCTCACGGCCGGTCGACATCGGCGGGCGCCGGTACGATCGCATCGCCCTCGTCGCAAGTCCGCTGGCGGCGCGACGCCTTGCCGCGCAGCACCCGGAGGGCGGTCTCGCGATCGCCACGCCGGCGGTGGCCGCCTTCGCGCGCGGGTTCAGTCCCCGTGCGAGCAAGCTGCTCGCCGCGGTTGTCGAGCCATTGGGGCACGAGATCCTGCAGGGCCACGGCGGACGCCGCGATTTCGTCGCGCAACCGATCGTCCCCGGCAGCACCATCGGGATCGAGACGGTGCGCGGCGACTTCGACTTCGGCGGCATCTGCACGGTCGCGGTCCGGGTCGGGAACCGGATTCTGGCGTGCGGTCATCCCTGGGAGAACCAGGGGGACGTCGAGTACATCCTGACGGCCTCGGAAGTCGTCTCGGTGGTGCGGTCAATCGAGCGCCCCTTCAAAATGTCGAATCTCGGCGCGATGGTCGGCGTCGCCGAGCAGGACCGCGGTACCGCGGTCGCCGGAACGCTCGGTCCGCTGCCGCGGCTGTTCAACCTGCGGGTCGTCGTGACCGATCTGGACACCGGTACGCGCGTCCAGAAGGGCGCGCAGATGGTGCGCCGCCGCGATCTCGCGCGGGCGCTTGCGCCCCTTGTGGCGTTGTCCGCCACCGAACTCGCCCGCAACCAGGGTCCCGGTGAAGGCACGGCGACGGTCAAGCTCACGCTGCGCGCGAAAGGTCTTGCCGCCCCAATCGTCCGCGAAAACATGTTCTTCAGCTCGCGCGACGTGGCGACGGCCTCGGTGCTCGACGTCGTCGATGCGATGGAACTCGCGTTTTACAATGATATCCGAAAGCTGGAGCCGTTTGATCTCACGGTAGAAACCTCACTCACCAAGCGGCGCGTGACCGCGTCGATTGTCGACGTGCAGGTCGCGTCCCGGGAGGTCAGCCCCGGCGGCCTCCTCCGCGTGCGCGTCGTCCTACAGCCCTACCTCGCCGAGCGACCCCTCACGCGATTCATCGAGGTTCCTGTTCCCGCGGACTTCCCGCGGGGTCCGGCGGTGGTGGTCGTGCGCTCGGCCGGCGTGGATGCGCCCGGCGTTCCGGTGGAAGATCAGCTCGCCGGACTGCTGGTCGCGGAGCCGGTGCCGTGGGGTGTGGCGTCGCTGGACGATGCGCTCCAGCTCTTTGCGAACTTCGGACGCAATACAGACCTTGCCGTCCGCATCCAGCCGTTCGGGCTCCCCACGACCGCGACAGATTTCACCCGGTTCGACGTGCCGGCGGGACGGTCGTTGAGGACGGAGTGGGTCATCCAGGGCGGCGAACGAATCCCCATCGTGGTGCGATAGCCGTGGTTTCGACGGTTGCACTTTTGGGCACACCCATAAGTAGGATGCGTCGAGTCGTGCTTGCTTGTGCGCTCGTGGCGGTCATGGGGTGTGGGGCCCTTCCCGCCGCGGCCGCGTCCTCGTGGATGCCCACCGCCGAGGTGCGTCCGAGGATGCGCGGGGTGGCGCGCACCGTGGTTCGTGGGACGGCTGTCGAGTCGTTCGATATCGAAGTCCTCTCCGTCATTCCAGGAGCCGGGGCATCCGGGGACCTGATTCTCGTGCGGGCCTCGGGCCCGCTCATTCAAAAGACCGGCGGCATCGCAGCGGGAATGAGCGGCAGTCCGGTGTTCGTCAACGGTCGCCTGGTGGGCGCGATCGGCTTTGGCTGGGCATTTGCCGACCACTCGCTGGGGCTCGTCACGCCGATCGAAAGCATGCTGCGGGCGCTGCCCGACCGTCGCGCAGACCGCCGCCGTATCGAGCGTCTCGCGCTCAGGGATCCGGTCTACATCGCGGGGCGGCGCATCGACGAGGTCGCGATTGCGCCAAGTCTGGAGGTGGCCCGGCGGCTCGACCGCAGCGAATCGGCTACCGTTGCGATGGTCCCGCTGGCGATCCCGCTGCTCGTTTCCGGGCTGGGCCCGCGCGCCGTCCAGTTGCTGGGCGCCGAGCTCGGGCCGCTGGGGGTCACGCCCATCGCGGGGGTCGCGGGCGGGTCTACGGACGCGCGGCCGGACCTCGTGCCGGGCAGCGCGATCGGAGTGCAGCTCGTCCGCGGCGATCTCAACGTGCTCTCTATCGGCACGCTCACCTACCGCCAGGGCGACGCGATGCTGGCGTTCGGCCACCCATTTCTCAACCGCGGCCGCACGGGATATCTACTCACCAGCGCCGTCATC
The DNA here is from genome assembly GCA_052386995.1 of Armatimonadota bacterium. Classification (GTDB taxonomy): domain Bacteria; phylum Sysuimicrobiota; class Sysuimicrobiia; order Sysuimicrobiales; family Humicultoraceae; genus JBQTJP01. The sequence continues at coordinate 37,400 of JBQTJP010000243.1, read as the reverse complement.
CATGATGTCGTGCAGAGCGCGTCCTTTCCGTTCAAGATCGGATCTGCCGGCGCGCCGATCGGCATCGTCAGCGAAGATCGACGGGCAGGGATCGGCGGGCGGGTCGGTACGCTCCCGCCGATGGTCGGGATCCGCACCGTGGTCACCGATGGAGACCGCGGCGGGCGGACCGTCACCGTCGGCACGCGTATCGTGCGGGATGCTCAACTGGGGCCATTGCTGGCGCTGATCTCGGCGCTGGAGGCGGTCGACCGCGCGCTGGATCGGGTCGGCGAAGGCACCGCGCGTGTTCGTATGACGCTGCGCGGACGCGGACTCGATGGCGTCGTGGTCCGGGAGAACGTATTCTACCACTCGCGGGACGTCGGATCCGCGGCGATGCTCGAGTTGCCCGAGGGGCTGCGCCTGTTGTTCAGCAACGAATTCATCCGCACGACGCCCGTCGATGTCACGATCGAGGTCGACGTGCGGCAGAGCCGCCAGACCGCGGCGGTCATCGAAGCCGAGGTCGACCGCACACGGGTGCGCCGCGGGGATACCGTGGGAGTGCGGGTCACGCTCCGCCCCTTCCAGGGTGCGCCTGAGACGCGCACGGTGGAGATCGCGGTGCCCGAGGCGTTTCCGGCGGGCGGCGCAACCGTTCTTGTCCGTGCCGGTGGGCGGCCGATGCCTGAGCAGGGCCTGCCCGCGCTCCTCAGCCTGGAGCCCCTCGAGCCACCCGCCGGGTCTGCGGCCGATCAGCTCTCCGCATTCGCGGACCGAGACCGCAACACCGACATTATCGTGGAACTCATTCCGGGCGCCGCGCGTTTTCCAGATGCATCCGGTGGCACCTCCGCTCGGGCGACGCGCGTGCGCATGCCAACACCATGGGTCATTCGCGGGCGCGTGCAGGTTCCCATCACCGTCGACGCCCGGTAGCGGCCCGGCCCACCGAGGGGCCTGACCGTTGATGTCGAGACGTCTGTCGTTCCTTGCTCTGCTCATCGCCGTCGCGGTGGTCGTAGGCGCGCTCGCCTGGACCGTGGTCGCGCTGTCCCAGCGCGCCCGCGACATGGCCATCGCCGCCGTCAGCGCCGCCCTGGGCCGCGAGATCACCGCCAGAGGGATGTCGGGCAACCCCTGGAGCGGCCTGGTGCTGGAAGGCGTGATCGTCTGGGGCGCGCCCCCGCCGCCTCCGGCACCTGGAACACCTGCCGCCCGGCCTCCTGCGATCCTGAAGGTGCGGCGGATGATCGTGCACCTCAACCCCTTCACGCTGACGCGCGATCTGTGGGTGGGGCAGGGTGCCGCCGCCAGCCTTTCTCAGATCGTGCTCGAGGAGCCGGTTCTAGTCGCCGCGCGTGATGTCGCCGGCGTCTGGAACATCGGCGGTCTGACCCCGTACGTGTCGGGGGCGAAAGTGGCCGGGGCGTTCACGGGGCGCATGCTCATCGTGAACGGCACGGTCACGCTCTCCGACCGCCATCGCATTGCGCCGAAGGCATTCGAGGCACGGTTTGAGGACATCAACATCGCGGCCGATTTTGGCGCCGTGCCGCGCGTCACGATGCGCGCATCCCTCGTGGAAGAACGCGAGAACCGGCGGATCCCCGCGCGAGTGCTGGCGACCTACACCGAAACGACCGGGACCATCGATGTGGACCTCACCGTGACGGGCGCCGACGCGGGCGCCTGGGGACCCTATCTGGCCATCACGCCCCTGCTGCAGATCACCGGCGGGCAGTTCGACGCCGCGATGAACGTGCTGCGGACGGGGAGGCCGGGCCGCGAGGCGACGGACTACCAGGGCAAAGTTGTCATCCGCGACGGCAGCGCGGTGGTGCCCGCGCGCGGCACGGTCCTGGCCGGGGTTCATGGCACGATCGTCGTCTCGAACCAATCGCTCAGCACCGGGGCACTGCGGGGCAGGGTCAACGGATCGCCGGTTGAGGTGCGGGGCGAAGCCAGCTTCTACGATAATACCCGGATGGATCTGGCCATGCGCTCATCCGGAATCGACCTGGCCACGCTGCGCCGCCTCGTCTTCCCGTCCGCGCGCGTGCGCATCGGAGGCGTGGCGTCGGGTGACGCGCGGATCGTCGGCTTTCTCGAGACCACACCGCGGATCGATGGCCGGATCGCCGGATTCCGCGGGGTGATCGACAGTCACGCCTTCGATGGCGCCTCCGGATCGTTCGCTCTGTACGGCCAGACGCTCAGCGTTGCCGGGACGGGGCGCACCGCCGGTGGAGATGTGAGCGCCAACGCGTGGTGGTCGCTCGCATCCCCCTCCTTCCTTGTTGACATGCAGGTCAGCGGGGTGAGCGCCTCCAGTCTGGCCAGGATGTCGGGGTCGATCCCCGAGGCCGTGCGCGAGGTCGATGGCCGTCTCACCGGCTCATTCACCGCGCGGGGACGCGGGGCCGACGTGGCGGTCAGCGGGCAGGGCAGCCTCACGAAGACCCGCCTCGACGGGATCGCGCTCGATTCGCTGGACGCCGCGTTTACGTCCGATGCGAGCGGAGTGGTGCTCCATCAGGCGCGCGCGCAGCAGGGGCGCAGTGTGGCGCACCTGCGGGGCCAGATCTCTCCGCGCGGGGCGCTGGCACTGGCCGGGCATGCGGAGAGCATCGACCTGGCCGGGCTCGCAGCGATCCCCCGGGATCTGGGTCTCGGCGGGCGGCTGGATGCGACGGGACACGTGCGCGGCACACTTGCGGCGCCGGTCTTCGCTGGGAATGTCCAGGTCGCGAAAGCACGCCTGGGCGGTCTTGCGTTCGACACGGCCCGCGGTGAGCTCGAACTGCGCCCGGGGCGTCTCGACCTGGACTCATTCGTGGCCCGATCGCGCCGATCACGGTACTGGGCCACGGGCGCCTTCCGATGGGATCCCGCGGCGCATCTTGCGATCACGCTCGAGACCGAGCGCGGATCGGCCGCGACGCTGGCAGCCGTGGCCGGCATTCCGTTCACGGTGACGGGGTCCGTGGAAGGCCGCGTGCATCTCGAGGGACCACCCGCCCGTCCATCGGTCGCCGGCTCGGTGTCCCTGCAGGATGCCACGATTCAGGGACAGACCGTCGATGAAGCGACCGCGTCGTTTCGGTCGGACGGGATGCGGCTGACTGTGGAGCAGGCGTTGCTCAAGAGGCGCGCCTCGGTCGTCGAGCTGTCCGGCACGATTGACCGGCGCACCGGCCTGGACCTCGGCGTGGCGGCGAAGCGATTCGACCTGCGCGACCTCACGCTCCCCCCGATCGGCGCCATACGGACGGACGGGCACGTCGACCTCTCCGGGCGCATTAGCGGCCCGACGTCGGCCCCCCGGATCGCGGCCACCGCTACCTCCACCGATCTCTCTATCAACGGGATCAAGTTGGACCACGCGACGGGGAGCGTGCGATGGGAAGCCCGCACACTGCACCTCGACCCACTGGCGCTGCAGCTGCGCAACGAGCGGTATGAGATCACGGGGAATATCAGCCTGGCCGGCCCGCCACAGGCATCTCTGGCCGCGAAGGTGGACGACGGACGTCTGTCGACGCTGCTCGGCTTGGCGGACATTCGCCTGGGTATGCCGCTGGACGGCACGATCTCAGGCCTGGCCACACTCGAGGGGCCGCTGGCGAATCCGGCGGCGCGGCTGGACCTCCGGCTCCGCGACGGGCGCTTCGGCGACCACCGGTTGCAGGAGGGGCACGCCGATCTCACGCTGCGCGAGGGCAGTGTGACGATCGAGGAGTTTCAGGTGCGGCCGCTGCGCGGACTCATCGGCGCCCAGGGACGCCTGAATCTGCGGGGCGAGAGCCAGATCGAGGTCAGCGGGAGCGACCTGGATCTGGATATCCTGAGGCCGCTGTTCCGTCTGCGGCGACCGCTGTTGGGTCGTCTCAACTTCACGACGCAGCTGACCGGCACGCTGGGATCCCCCGAGATTGGGTTCGCGACAGACATCAGGGGCGGCGGGATCGAGGGCGCGACCTTCGACTCGCTGGTAGCGAACGCGTTCTATCGTGACGGGCTCCTTCAACTGCAGCAGGCCCTGTTGGTGCAGAACGGTCACAAACTCCGCGCTTCAGGATCGGTGCCGTTCAACCCTGCGCTGAGGAGTTTCGATGAGAGCCGTCCCATCGATCTGCGGCTCACGCTCGCGGATGTCAACCTCGGGCTGCTGCGCCTGGCGACCGACCGGATCGATGAGGCGGTCGGCGCGGTCGAAGGAGAGGTGCACATTGGCGGCACCGCGCGCGCGCCGCGGGTCGAGGGTCGCGTACAGGTGCAGGACGGCAGGATCCGTGTCAAAGGCCTCCAGACGCCGATCGAGGCGCTCAGGCTCGATCTGCGGTTCGACGAGGCGGCGATCCGCGTGGCCGAAGCGACGGCGAGGCTCGGCGGCGGCGTTGCCAGGCTGGAAGGCGCGCTGCGCCTGGCGTCGTTTCCCCGCCCCGGATCGGCGCCCACCCTCGGGCTGCTCGTGCCGGAGGACGCGCCGCTCGTATTGACGGGAAGCGATCTGCGCCTCGCGGCGCCGCCGTATATCGAGGCGCGCGCGGCCGGCACCCTGCGCGCGTGGGGCACACTCGGCGACCCCCGGCGTCCGCCCACGCTTGAGGGCACCATCGCGGTCTCAGACGGTACGGTCAGCGTCGCCGCCGATGTCGGCGGGACGCCGTCAGAGCTGCCCCTGGTCTTCCGCGGGATCCGGTTCGAAATCGGTCCCAACCTCGCCGTGCGCGTGGGCGGCCTGCAGTTCGCTTTGCAGCCCGGCGGCTCGGTGCTGCTGACCGGCTCGCCGCGCGCGCCGGCGCTCGAGGGAACCCTGGCCGCGCAGCCCGGCAAGATTTCCGCGCTGGGCACCCTGTTCGACCTGCGCGAGGGTACGGCGACCTTTCTGCCCCCTCAAGGTGTGCGGCCGCGCATCTTCGCCCAGGCCGAAACGCTGGTGGGCGCGACGCGCATCCTTCTCACGGTGCGCGGGGTCGCCCCGGATGGACTCGTCCTCGATCTGACCTCCGAGCCGGATCTTCCGCGGCGCGAGATCCTCGCGCTGCTCGGGCAGCAGGCAGGCCTCTCGCGCCTGCTGGCGGGTGATGTCGAGGGCGCGCTGCGTGCGCAGATTGGTCGGCTGCTGTTCGGGCAGGTCAGTCTCGGCGTCGGCCGGGCCATCGGGCTCGACGAGCTGGTGATCGAGTACGATTTCCAGCGACCGCTGGCGCTACGGGCGGGCCGGCTGCTGCTCAACGACTTGTACTGGACGGTGTCCACGAGCTTCGCGGCGCAGCCGTTGTGGGTCACGGGGCTCGAGTACCGGTTCGCGCGGAACTGGACGCTGTCGCTGCGCCTGGATTCAGAAGGCCGCCGCGAAGCCGTCATGTTCTACTCCGCACGCTTTTGAGCCCGAGACAGGACTTCGCACCGTTGGGTCGAAGCGGTCGGATCGATCCGGACACACCGGAGGCCTGCCGGAATGTTTGAAGACTATCTGCGTGAACTCCAGCGTGTGGCGCTGTTGCGACCGGCGGAAGAGTCCGGCCTCTGGCAGGACTTTCGCGTGCATGGTGATCCCGGCAGCCGCCAGCGCCTCATCGAAGCGTACCAACCGTTGGTCTTCAAGATCGTGATGGGACTGCGGCCGCCCGAGTCGCAGCTCATGGACCTGATTCAGGAAGGGTGCGTCGGCTTGATCGAGTCGGTGGAGCGCTTCGATCCGGGGCGTGGCGTGCGATTTTCTACGTTCGCGACGTATCGGATCAGGGGCCGGGTGCTCAACGCCCTCGATCGGATCCGCGTTGACGTGTCCCTCGATGAGGCACTGGCGAGCGCAGACGATGCTTCCCCTGTGAGCCGGCTGACCGATCATGCCACCGCTTCCGCGCTCAGCGGCGTGGAGGACCGGGCACTGGTCGCCCACGTGCTGGCTGTGATTGACCGCCTTCCTCCGCGCGAGCGGGCGGTGCTCACCGCAGTGGTCAAGGCCAGAGAGCCGCGTCTGGCCGCGCGAGAGCTCGACATCAGCCTGTCCCATTTCTACCGGCTGCAGAAGCAGGCCATCGACCATCTGCGGGGCCTGCTGCAGCTCGAACGGATGCACCAACCCCAGCGCGCCTCAGGATATTAAGGATGGAGCGGCGGTGGAGGAGCAGGCCATGGATGATCAGCGAACGATCCTGACCAGACGCATCACATTCGCGGAGGACTGGCTGGCGCGCGCCAGGCAGCAGGTTGAAGACGGCGAGCAGGCCCGTGGGGTCCTGACGCTGCTGCTTGCCGAGGCCGAGGTCCATCGGGCACGCGAGCTCGGTACCGGACGGATCGACGCGGCGCCGTTGTGCACGCGTCGGACGCTCGGGCCCGCCGTTGCGGTCGCCGCCGTCGTGACCATCGTCGTCGCCGCCGCCCGGTGGCGTCCCTTCGACCCTGCGGCGTGGGCAGCTGCCGCGTGGACCACCGCGGCAGCCGGAGAGGTTTCCCCGCATCCGATCGTGACGCTGTCGGCCGGCCACAGCTCTCTGCTGGCTCTCGTGCAGGCCCCTGAGGCCATTGAACGGACCGTGACCATTCACGTGCCCGTTCCTGTGACGGTGCGCGTCCCGGCGTCACCGGCGACCGTTCAGCGCGCGGACGACCGGCCAGCAAGTATGTCAACGTCTGTTCGACCCGCGGCGGCGGCACAACCCGCGCCGCGCCGATCTGAGGCTTCTGCGGCGGCCGCGGTTCCTCCGACGGTCTCGGAGAACTCCACGCTGCTCAGCGAGGCGGAGCTGATCGATCTCGTCCTGGCTACGGAGCGGTCTCTGCGCCGGGCGACCAACCAGTAGCGTTCGATCCCCGCGCCGCGCCCAGCGCATAGGGAGGCGCTCGCGCGAGTCGGAGCGCCCGGGCGAGCCGCCCGGGGTTGGGGTTGCGCGACCGCAGCGCACGATGGTAGCCTGAGCGGGTGCGGCCTCGCGCCGGCCGGCCACACTGGCCCGCCTTCGCAGCACCAACCGGTCGCCACTACCGCTGTGTCAGCCAAAGGAGGAGGATGTTGCCGGTCCGTTGGCGTCTGTGCCGGAGCCAGATCTTTGCCGTACTGCTGATCTCGCTCACTCTCGCTTCCATCCCGCTGCCGACCGCCTTTGCCCCGGTCGCGGCGCAGCCCACTCCCACGCCGGCCCCCTCGCCGCAGCAGAGTCCCGCGCTGCCGGCCACGCCGACACCGCAGCCGACGCCGGGAGTCACGCCCGCGCCCTCTCCCTCTCCAAGACCGTCGCCGGCCACCTCACCGACGCCGGCGACAACGCCGGCCCCGGGAGTCACGCCGGGACCCACGCCCGCCACCTCACCGACGCCGGCGCCCAGTCCGGCAACGTCTCCAACGCCGGCGCCATCGCCGACGCCGGTACCGCGGGTCGTGGAGATCGTCGTGCGAGGGATCGAGCGCGTGCCGGAATCGGTCGTGCTCGAATCGATCGGGGTGCGCGTCGGTGAGTTGCTCTCCCAGGAGCGGCTGCGCGCGGATGTCGCAGCGATCGTGGCCACGGGCTGGTTCGCCGATGCCAACGTCCGCGTCGAGCCCGCACGCGACGGTGTACGCGTTGCCTTCCTCATCGTGGAGAACCCAGAGATCACCGAGATCGTCATCGAGGGGAACACCGCGATTCCGACGGCCGATATTCAGCGGGCCCTCAATCTCCCGGCCGGCCAGGTCCTCAACATCGTCCGGCTGCGCGACGGCACGCGCGCGATCGAGAAACTCTACGAAGAACGAGGGTACGTGCTCGCCCGTGTCGTCGACGTCGGGGTCACGGCCAATGGCGGCACTCGTCTGCGGCTGCGGATCTCGGAAGGAAAGGTCGAGGCCGTCGAGTGGAAGGGGCTCGTCAAGACGCGGCAGTTTGTCGTCGAGCGAAACATGCTCGTACGTCCCGGCCGCGTCTTCAACATCAACGAGCTCAACCGGGACCTGCAGCGCCTGGTCGCGCTTGAGCTCTTCGAGAACGTCCAGGCCCGGCCCCGGCCCGGGAGCACGCCCGAAGCGGTCATCGTGGAGATCGAGCTCAAGGAACAGCGCACGCAGCAGGCGCGCTTCGGCCTGGGGTACAGCGACCGGACCGGGATCGTCGGGCTGATCGAGTATACGGAGCGCAACTGGCAGGGCCGCAACCAGTCGATCACGATACGCTACGAGCGCGGGTTGGGCGAGCGGGGTGGCCCCAACCTCCTGGGCCCGGCACCGAGCAACTTCCTGATCACGTTCCGCGAGCCCTTCCTGGATGCGCGGAACACGGCGATGGAAATCGCGCTGTATCAGAGCACCGCGACCGAGCTCGAGTACATGGATTCAACCCTCACGTCGCGATTCAACATCGAGCGCCTCGGGAGCGCGATCACCCTTTCCCGGCCGCTCGACCCCCAGACCACGCTCACGGCCCGCCTGCGATCCGAGCGCGCCCAGTTGTTCTCACTTCCGCTCGACCCGACGGCTGCCGCGTGCAGCAATCCCGACGACCCCGCCTGCCCCAGGCCGCTGCCGAGCCGGTTCACGCCGGGCCGCACGGTGGCACTCACGCTCGTGGGCCTGCGGGATACGCGCGACTCCCGGTTGACTCCCACGAAGGGCGACCGATTGAGCCTCACGCTCGATGGCGCCATCCCGGTTCTGGGAGATTTCGCGTTCATCAAGTACGCGGCGGAGTACACGCGGTACTTCCCCCTCGGGGGGTCGACGGTCTTCGTCGGGCGCACGATCCTGGGCCTCAGCCAGGGCGATCTGCCGATCCAGGAGCAGTACTTCGCGGGCGGGCCATCGACGCTCCGCGGCGCTCCCTATGCCCGACTGCGCGGGAACAGCATGGTGCTCCTCAACCTGGAGGTGCGCACTGGGCTCGGATTTGTCGCGCGGCAGCTCCAAAACTTCACCGGCGCCTTCTACGTCGATGTCGGCACCGCGCCGATCTCCACATCGAACATCCATTTGAGCGCCGGTATCGGCATCGGCGTCAGCACCGCGGTGGGCCCCATCCGTATCGACCTGGCGTTTGGGCCGGAGGGACGGCAGACCTGGCTGACGATCGGACATCCTTTCTGAGCCGGGCGGCCGACACGCGGGCGCGTCCCGGCGCCGTCCCGAGACGGAAGCGCCTCTCGCGGCGTCGCCTGTCGCGGTGCGGTATTCCGCTGGCGCTCGCCCTCCTGCTGACCGCGGCGCCGGCGCGCGTCCACGCCGCCGATCCTGTGCAGAGGGTCGAGGTCAGCCTCACGGTCGAGGACGGGGCGCCGCATGCGCTGGTCGTCCGCCGGCTTGCCGAGTCGATTGGAACGGCCGCCGAGCGACTCTTGATCGGTCGGGACAGCGACGTCGTCGCCAGGCAGGAATCCGCACTGGCCGGCGTGCTGCGCGAGGTGGTCGATCGCGTCATTCGCGGGTACCGTGTGACGGCCCTTGGATTTCAGGCCGGCGCGACCACGACGGTGATCGTCCGCGTCCAGCCGCGGCCGCCTATTCTGGGCGACGTCCCGATTGTCACCACCTTCACAGGCATCCATGCCGACGCGCAGGCATTCGTGCGGGAAAACCTCGAGCCGGCGATGCCGGAACTCCGGCGGCTGCTGTTCGGCCTCCCGGTCGAGGCCCTCGAGTGGGCCGGGCCGATCATCGAGCGACGCACGACCGAGCTCATCGAGGGCGCGGCGACCGGACTCACCGCCGTTGGCAGGATCGAGACCGCGCCGGCCCCGCGCTTCGTGGTGACGGTCACCGCGCGCGACGCCCGCGTCGTCCGCGACGTCGGCGTTCGCTTCCGGTCGTCGTCGATCCCCTACGTGCTCCTGGACCAGCACACGCCCCAGGTCGTCTCGATGGCCGAACTGCTGCGCGGCCTGCCCGTGGTCTTCGTGGCGGCTCATCGTGCCCGCTTCGAGTCGATCATTGCCGCGCGGCTTGCCGCCTACCCGCCGGTGCGGGAGTACGGGGTCATCGCGCGCCCGGTCCTTCAGGTCGCCGAGGTGACGCTCATTACGGTCCTGGCGGACTCGACACTCTACCGGGGACGCATCGAAGCGCGCCTGAACATCGGCACTCAGGCGCCGCCCCCCGACATTCGAGCGCAGCTGGGGCGTGCGTTCGGGGGAGTCGAGCCGTTTGTCGAACTCACGCTCTTCCCCTCCACGCTCGCATTCCGCTGGGCCGTCGGCCTGCGCATCGAAGCGGGGTCGGACGTGACAGTTGGGATCAAGGCGCAGCTGACCGGCGAGGATCAGGAGACCTTCCTGACCTACCGGCTGTCGCCCGATCTCACGGTGCGGGGAGCATATTTTTTGCAGACCGGCGCGCTGGAGGGCACGCTGACCTTCCGTCTCAATGAATTCTTGTCGTGGGAGGGCGTAGCGACGTCGCGCGGCGCGATCTGGCTGCGCGTCGTGAGCAACTTGTAAGCCGGGGACACGCGGCCGCCCGCGCGTCCCGCTTTGACATGGTAGAGTACAATCGTAAGGGTTTTGTCAGAGGCGTTGAAGGAGGTAACGCAGATGCGTGTCGATGCCAGAAAGATCGCGGTCGCCGCCGGTGTCGTGGTCATCATCGCTGTGGCCGCCGTGTTGTTCGTCCGTCAGGCGCCCGCCCTGGGCCAGTCGTTCTCCGTAGGATATGTCGAGATGCAGGTGGCGCTCAACAACCACCCCCGGAAGATCAGCTCGGAGCGCGCGCTGCAGGAGTTCTTCCAGGCCAAGCAGCGTGAGTTCCAGGAGCGCAGCAAGTCGTTGACCGCATTTCAGCGCCAGGAGCTCGACCGCCAGCTTCAGCAGCAGATCCTCGAGAAGCGCAACGAGCTGCTCGGCGGGCTGGACAAGGAGCTGCGCGCGGCGGTGGAGACCGTGGCCAAGGCGGCCGGAGTCACGGTGGTGCTCGATCGCTCGGTCGTCCTCTACGGCGGCACCGACCTGACCGAAGCCGTCATCAAGCAGATCAAGGGCAACAAGTAGCATGCCGCGTCACCTGGCGATCGGGCTCCTGCTGATCGCTCTGACGATCGCCGCGGGCTGCGGGGGCGGGAGCGGCGCGGGCCGTCCGGCGCCGGATCCGCGGGCGGGTGCCCCCACACCGGGTGCGGAGGTCACCCCGACCTCCCAGACCCTGGCCGTCGTCGACATTCAGGCCGTGCTGCGGTCGCATCGGCGCTGGCCGGAGCTCGAAGCCTTGTTGAAAAGAATCGAGACGCTGCAGATCCGTCTCAACAATCCGCTGCCTCCTCCGCAGCCACCGGCAGCCGGGGCGGATATCAAAGCCACGCTGCAGGCCGAGGGGGATCGTATCTTCGCCTCGCTGCAGGCCGAACTGACGGCGCTCGAAGAGCAGGCCAAACGCCGCTTCGACGCGTTTGTCGCCGACCTGAGGGCCGAGCAGGAAGGGAAGCTGGCGGACACGCAGCGGGCGCTCAACGCCGAATTTCAGAAGGGCGTCGAGGCCAGACGCGATGAGCTGCAGCGCGAGCTCGAGAAGTTTGAGCTCTCGACGATGGCCGAATACCGGCTGCCGCTGCTCAATCTGCGGTTGAAGGCGGACATCGTCGGCGTCAGCAATGAGGAAGAGGGCAAGCGGCTCTCCGAGGAGGGCGACCGTCTGCTGCGCGAGCGCGACGCGAAGATCAGAGCCAAGGCGCAGGCGTTGGACAAGTCCCTCGATGAGTTCCAGAAAGCCCGGACGACCGACGCCGAGACGCAGCTGAAAACCCTCATCAAGACCCTGGAGGAGGAAGCCGCAAAGAAGATCGACGCCAGACAGGCGGAGATGCGCGATGAGCTCCGGGCTGAGGCCAAGACGCGCGAGGCGGGGCTGCGCAAGGCGATCGAAGAGCGACAGAAGCTGCTTGTCGGCGGAACCGAAGAGCAGCTGCGCGCGCTGCAGGAGCAGTACGCTCGTCAGGTGCAGGCAGAAGGGACGAAGCTGCAGGCCGAGCTCCGTGCGGTGCACGAACAGCGGATCAGGCTCGAAGACAGCGTGGTCGCGGAGATCAAGATCGAGATCGCCAGCGTGGCGCAGGAACGCAGAATCGATGTCGTACTTACCCGCGCCGTGGCCAGCACCGACGCCGTGGACGTTACCAAAGCCGTCATCGCCAGAATGCGGCGTCCCTGAAGGACCAGGCGGGATGCGGATGGTCTGGCGCACCGCGATACGATGGCCGCGGCCTGAGGTCCTGGCGGCGGTGGCGCTCACCGCGATCGTCGTCGCCGGCTGCGCGACCGGCCGTGTCGGGCTGGTCGACAGCCGGAGGCTCCTCACCGAGAGCGCCAAAGCCCTGCGCTATCAAAAGGAGATCGACGACCGCGAGCGCGCCATGACGACCGATCTGCAGCTGCTGGTTCCGCAGCTGTCCAAGGAAGACCTGGAGGCGCGCCGCCAGCAGTATCTTCGGGAGCTGCAGGGCCTCAGGATCGAGCTCGAGCAGGCCCTGAACAAGGAGATCCGTGATGTGATTCAGCAGGTGGTGCGCGAGAAACGCCTGCGCGGTGTCATTGTCAAAGGGCCGGTTGTCTACAGCAAGGACGGAACGACGATTGACATCACCCAGGAGGTCATCGACCGATTGAAGTAGGCCTTCGGCGGCCGCGGAGGGCCACGCAATGAAGCTCGCGGATCTGGCGCGCCTCGCGCGGGCCGACCTGTCCGGGTCCGGCGAGGTCGAGATTCGCGCCATCACCGACCTCGCGCATGCGCATCACGAAGCCATCGTCCTGGTCGCGGATCCGCGGCGGCTACCGGCCGCCGACGCCTCGACGGCCGGCGCGTTGCTCGTGGGCACCGCGTCCCCCCCGGTCCGCAAGCCGGCGCTGCGGGCCGCAAACGTCAGAGCGGCGTTTGCCCGGGTGCTCGGCGCGTTCGCCCCTGCGCCGCGTGCCGGAGAAGGGATTCATCCCACAGCCGTGGTGGCGCCGGATGTGCGCGTCGGCCCCGACGTCACGATCGGTCCGCTCGTAGTAGTTGAGGCCGGAGCCGCGCTCGGAGATCGGACGACCCTGCTCGCAGGGGTGACGATTGGCCCCCGCGCACGCATCGGCGCCGACAGCCTCCTGCACTCCAACGTGACGATCTATCCCGACACGATCATCGGCGACCGTGTGATCATCCACGGCGGCGCGGTGATCGGCAGCGACGGGTTCGGCTACGCCGCCGAGGACGGCGTGCATCTGAAGATTCCACATCTGGGTCGGGTCGTGATCGAAGACGATGTGGAGATCGGCGCGAACGTCACCGTGGATCGGGGCACGCTGGGCGAGACGCGCATCGGCCGCGGCACAAAGATTGACAACCTGGTGCAGGTGGCCCACAACGTGACGATCGGCGAGGGCGTCATCATTATCGCCCAGGTGGGCATCTCTGGAAGTGTGACCATCGGGCCTGGAGCTCTGCTGGCCGGGCAGGCCGGCGTAGCGGATCATCGCACCATCGGCGCGGGCGCCCGGGTGTTGGGCAGGGCTGTCATTGCCAGAGATGTCCCGGCGGGCGCGACCGTCTCGGGAGCCTATGCCCGCGATCACTATCAAGAGTTGCGGCTCCAGGCGGCGCTGCGGCGCGTGCCGGAGCTGATCGAGCGGGTCGAGGCCCTGGAGGCGAAGGCCACCACCCGTGCGCCGCGACGAGCCCGGCCCCGGAGCGAGAAATGACGGGCCGAGCAGCCCTGATCGGCCTCGTCGTCGTCACCACATTTCTTCCGGTCGACGCCGCACTCGGGGCCGCGGGCGGGCTTCCGGGTGAAATCGAGGTCGTCCGGATCGCCGACCCTGCCCCCGGTGCCGAGCTGCGCGTGCGGGGCAAGCCGGTGGCCCGGCTCTTCGGCACCGGAGCCCGCGCACAACTGCAGACGGCCGCCCGCCGGCTGCGGCGCGCGCTCCTCACCCCGGTTGCGGTGTCGGTGGACGACCGCGGCACGACGGCGCGCCTGCTGGTGGACGGTCAGATGGTTCTCGAGACACGTGAGGCCGATGCCGCGCGCGAGCAGACGACACCCGCATTGCTTGTCGACCGTTGGGCCGCGGCGCTACGGGAAGCCCTCGCGGTCGCACCCATTGCGGTCTCGCCATCCCAGGTCGTCCTCTCCCCCGGCGGCGTGGCGTACGCAACGGTGACGGCGCCAACACCGGGGGTGATCAGGCTCGATGGCTTCGACACGCGGATCGCGGGCGTGCACTTCGCCAAAGGCGCCCTGCGCGTGGTGGGCCGCCGTCTGGGTGGCACGACGGTCAGCGTGCGGCTCGGGCCGTACCAGACGTCCGTGGCCATCGCGGTGCGCAGTCCGGCCGGAGTCATCCCGGTAGCGGCGGAGGTCATCGTGACGGGATCTCCTGCGCCGCCGGAGCTCATCCGCGAGGCTGTCGCACGGCGCGTGCGCCAGGTGGTCCGCATGGAGCCCGGCGCACGCACCGCCGTGGCCGCCGCGCCGATCGATGCCCCGCTGGCGGCGGGCGCCGCGTTGTCGGTGCCCGTGGCAGTGCGCATCACCAGCCCGTACGCCGGGCCGGTCGACGGCTCGGTGCAGGTGAGCGTCACGAACGCGCCCATCCGGCTCGCCGATCCCGACCGGCTGCTGGTGAGCAATCGGCCGGAGACCATCACGGCCGACGGCCTGCTGTTCCACGAGACATTGACCGCCGACCACCCGGCCCGCCTGCTCTTTCACCACCTGAACGGCACAGCGTCGCAGTCCCGCATTTTGAAGATCAGCCTCAGCAACCCCGGGGGCGCCCGCGCGCGCGTCCACTACACGCGCGGCCTCGCGGGTCCGGCGCCGGACCCCGTCCTGACCGGACATCAGGCCACGGCCCGGTTCTTATCGGCGTTGACCGCGGGGGTCGGCTACATCGTCGAAGTGCCTCCAAGAGGACGAGCGGAATTCACGGCCTACACGCTGGCGCCCCAGGCGCTGGTCTCCGGGCTGATGCAACTTCAGGTGGTCGAGGGCGGACCCATCGATCTCACGGTCCACGTGCGCCTCCCCTGGCTGCTCGATCGGACCGTGACAACCGATCTCGGGCCCTGGGCGTTTCCCCATCCCCGCGGGACGTTTCCGGGATCGCTCGTCGACGTGAAGCGTGACGTGCCCGCCGACCAGCCCGCGATTATCGGCGACCTCGGCATCATGTCGGAGCTTCGAGACGTGCGCACCGGCGAGCCCCTGGTGGGGGACTACGGGGTGCTCTATCGGTTTCGCCTGCGCCTGGTGAATCCAACCGATCGCCAGATCACCGCGGCTCTGCTGGCGAATGCGGCCGGCGGCCCGGCGCGCGGTCATTTCCTGATCGATGGCGTCGTGGCGGACCTCGGCCTGCTGCAGGCGAACGAGGAGCGCATGGTGACTTCGTTCGTGCTGCCGCCGGGCAGCAGCCGCGACGTCACCGTGCTGACCATGCCGATTGCCGGCTCCTTCTATCCCGTCAGGCTTGCCATGCGGCCGCGATGAGGGGGACCCTGCAGCGAACGATCGGCCGCGCCGTGACCATCGCGGGCCGAGGGTTGCACACGGGGGCGGAGGTGCGGGCGCGCCTGCTGCCGGCGCCTGCGGCGAGCGGCGTGATGTTCAGGCGCATTGACCTGGACGGCGCCCCGACGATTCCGGCGCGGCTCGATGAGGTCGCGGCGACCGGACGCGGCGTCGTGCTCGGCCGGAGGGCGCGCGTGGCGACCGTCGAGCATCTGCTCTCGGCCGCGCAGGGGGTGGGAATCGACAATCTTCTGGTGGAAATCGACGGTGAGGAACTCCCCTCCGGCGATGGGAGCGCGCGGATTTTCACCGACGCCTTCCGGCAGGCGGGCGCCGTCGACCTGGATGCGGTGCGGAGCCCGATCGTCCTCGACCGCCCGGTGTGGGCGAGCGCCGCCGGAAGTATCATTATGGCCGGACCGGCCCCGCGCCTGCGGTTCACGTATGTGGCGACCGCGGACGGCACGACTCTTCCGCCCCAACTCGCGGAGTTCGACGCCGGCTGCGACGATTACCCGACCACGATTGCGCCGGCGCGCACATGGGGCCTCGCCGCGGAGGCGGAGGCGCTGCGGGCGCGGGGGCTGGCGCTGGGGGCGACGCTGGAGAACGCGCTGGTCCTTGGGCCGGACGGTTACATTAACGAGCCGCGATTTCCAGACGAACTGGCGCGGCACAAGATCCTGGACGCGCTGGGGGATCTCTCGCTGCTGGGACGGCCCCTGTGCGCGCACGTTGTTGCGGTGCGGGCCGGACACGGGCTCCACATCGCGCTCGCACGGGAGATCGCCGCCCGGCTCAACGGCCGGGGCGGGGAAGGGGCGGGCGGCGATGCCGGGTCCTGATCGTGAGGTCCCGTGGGATATCGAGGAGATCAGGCGACTGCTGCCTCACCGGTATCCCTTCCTGCTCGTGGATCGGATCGTGGCAATCGATCACGGCCGCAGCATCACCGGGATCAAGAATGTCACGATCAATGAGCCGTTCTTCGCGGGCCACTTCCCGCGCAATCCGGTGATGCCGGGCGTGCTGATTGTCGAGGCGATGGCGCAGGTGGCGGCCTGTCTCGCCCTCGAGCGCACGGAATTGCGCGGCCGGGATGCGTACCTGACGGGCATCGAATCCGCGCGCTTCCGGCGCCGGGTGGTCCCCGGCGACCAGCTGGTGATCAGGGTGGAACTCCTGCGGCGGCGGGGTCTGGTGTTCAGGGTGCGCGCAGAGGCCCGGATTGACGATCAGCTCGCGGCCGAGAGTGTGCTGATGTTCGCATTCGTGGACGCGCCCGGAGATGCGGAGCCCGCGGCCACTGCCGTTGAGGTGGGTGACGGTGCGGGATCCGAGTAATCTCGCGCACGGTCCCGCCGTCCATCCGACGGCCGTCGTGCACGCGTCCGCGCGGCTGGGCGACGGGGTGGTGATTGGCCCGTATGCGGTGGTCGAGGCGGACGTGGTCGTCGGCGCGGGGACCGTCGTCGGACCCCACTCCGTCATTCATGACAACGTGTCCCTTGGGCGGGACAATCATCTCGCCTCCCACGTGGTGCTGGGCGGCCGGCCTCAGGATCGTGGCTATCGTGGCGAGCGCACGCGCGTGGTGATCGGTGATCAGAACGTGTTTAGCGAGTTCGCCAGCGTCGATCGCGCGAGTGGTGAAGGACACGAGACGCACATCGGCAGCGGCGTCTACATCATGTCGTTCGTGAAGATCAGCCACAACTGCGTGCTCGGCGACGGCGTGACCGTCGTGAGTGGATCGCAGATCGCGGGCTGGGTGCATATCGACGAGCACGCGTTCCTCGGCGGCGTCACGGGGATCCACCAGTACGTGCATATCGGCCGGATGGTCATGGTCGGCGGCATGTCGGGCGTGGGACAGGACGTGCCGCCGTACATGCTCGTTAGCGGGGCCCGGGCCCGCGTCCGCACGGTCAACACCGTCGGCCTCGAGCGCAACGGCGTGCCACCGGCCGATCGGCAGGCCCTGCGCAGGGCGTTCCGGATCTTCTATCGGTCGGGTCTCACACCGGCAAAAGCGGTGGATGCGCTCCGGCCCGAGGCTGAGAGCAGCGCCTACGTGCGTCACTTCCTCGACTTCATCGTCGCCGCGCGCGAGGGCCGCCGGGGCATTCTCCGATGGGAGACCGGGACCGAATGATAGGTCTGCTGGCCGGGGGGGGCGCCTACCCCGAGATGATCGCCTCGGCGATCAAGGCCAAGGGCCTGTCCGTCGCGTGCGTACAGGTGGTTGGCGACTCCCCGGTTCTGGCGGAGGTGGCCGATCATTATCAGCGATGCCCACCGGGCGCGTGGGGACAGATCATCGCCACGCTGCACACCCACGGCGTTCGCGAAGCGATCGTCGCCGGACAGTTCTCGCGCATGCAGTTGCTTGCCAGCGGGGAAACCATGGACGCTCTGAGGGTGCCGTCAAACGATCGGCGGGACGTGCCGGTGTTCGAGCACGTAGCGGGCCTGCTGGCGACGCTGGGTATTGTGCTGGTGGATCAGACGCGGTTCGTCGGCGATATTCTGGCGCCCCCGGGCGTGCTGTCGGCACGGTCCCCCACACCGGCGGAGGCCGCCGACCTCGAGCTCGGAAGGAAGGTGGCCCGCAGGATGGCCGACCTCGACGTCGGACAGACCGTCGTTGTGCGCCGAGGCGTGATCCTCGCGGTCGAGGCCGCCGAAGGCACCGACGCCACGATCAGCCGCGGCGGGGCGATGGCGCGGGAGACGGTGGTCGTCAAGGTCAGCCGGCCGAATCAGGACCCGCGCTTCGATATTCCCGCCGTGGGGCCGGAGACGATCGCGGTAATGCGTGAAGTCGGTGCGGTGGCCCTCGGGATCGACGGGCGCCGGACCCTGCTGCTCGACCGGGAACGGGTGATCGCGGAGGCCGACGCGGCCGGCATCTCGGTGGTCGCAGCCGACCTCCCACCGCTGGGCACACCGGTCAGTGGCCACACCTAGCTCATCGAACCGTATCTTCCTGGTCGCCGGAGAGGTCTCAGGAGATCTGCACGGCGCCGATCTTGCGCGCGAGCTTCTTGCGCTCCGTCCGGACCTTCAGCTGGAAGGTGTGGGCGGCCCGCGCATGGCGGCTGCGGGAGTCACCCTCGTGGAGGATTCATCCACATGGGGGGTGATTGGCTGGTTTGAAGCCGCGCGCCAGCTGAGGCCGTTCCTGCGGCGTCTCGACGAGGTCACGACCCGTATTCTGGAGGACCCGCCATCGCTGCTGGTCCCGATCGATTTTCCCGGGTTCAACCTGACCCTGCTCAAGCGCCTGCGCGGTCGTGTTCGGGCCGTGTACTACGTTCCGCCAATGGTGTCGGTTCGGCGCGGACGGCGGGCGGCTCGTGTGGCCGCCCTCGGCGCGCGGTTGCTCGCCATCTTTCCGTTTGAAGCCGATGCGTACCGGGCCGCCGGCGCCGACGCGATCTTCGTGGGCCATCCGGCGGTCGATCACATGCGTGGGGTCGAGCCGGCGCCCGCGGTCCGCGCGCGCCTCGGGCTCGCGCCCGGCGCGCCCGTGGTCGGACTACTGCCCGGCAGCCGCCGGCAGGAACTGGACTCGCTTCTTTCACCGATGCTCGAGGCTGGCCGGCGGCTTCGCCACGACGATCCCGCGGTCACCTTCGTCCTGGGGCTGGCATCGCCCATCTTTCGCGACGCCGTCGAGGCCGCCGTCGCGGGATCCGGCCTGCCCGTGACGATCGTCAACGGCGCCCGCGATGTGCTGGCCGCCAGCACGGTGCTGCTGACGGCCTCCGGCACCGCGACCGTCGAGGCCATGCTCCTGGGTGTGCCCATGGTCGTGACGTATCGCGGCTCGTGGCTCAGCTGGATCTATGTGCATCTGGCCGTGAAGTCGCGCTGGGCCGCCCTTCCCAACATCCTCGCGCAGGAAAGGCTCGTCCCGGAGCTGCTTCAAGGTCGAGCCACGGCCGATGCCATGAGCGCGTCTGTTGGGGCGCTGTTGCGGAGCGCGGGGGATCGGGAAAAAACGCATGTGCGCCTGCTGGACCTGGCCGGACGCCTGGGCCCACCGGGCGCGGCAGGCCGCGCAGCGGGAGAGATCCTCATGACGATGGGCATGTCAACCTTGAGACCGATTTGACCATCGAGTAAGATGAGGCCGGCTTCGGGCCCGCCGCGACGGCACCCGGGGTATCGGCGGAGGCATTCATGGGCGGTCGCTGGCGGGTGATTGGGTTCGGGTTGCTCTTGGCGAGCATCGTCGCGCTTGGCGGGGTGTATCTGACGAAGAGCGGGTCCGAACCGGAGCCTCAGGGCGCGGCACCGGCCTCAGCGGTGTCCGCGACGCCGACTCCGGCTCCTGCGCCGTCTCCCCGGGCCGGGCAGTTTCCCCCCGTGGAGGTCGAGCGGACGACGGTCACGACGGTCGACGCACAGGGGCGCCGCCAGTGGGAGCTTCGCGCCGACGAAGTCGTCGTCGATGGCGTGGCGAACACCGCCGTGCTCACGAAGGTGCGGGGGACGTACTTCCAGCGCGGCAAGCCGGAGATCTCGTTCTCGGCGGCGCGCGGCACCTTCAACGCCAACACCCGCGTCGTGGTGCTCGCCGGCGGAGTGCGCGCCCGGGCGGCGTCCGGTCGTGCGATGGAGGCCGACAACGTGGAATGGATTCCAAAGACACAGCAGGTCATTGCAACGGGCGGGGTGGTGCTTCGTCAAAAGGGCCTGACCTTGCGCGCCGATCGGCTGACCGCCGATACCTCGCTGCGCCATGCAAACCTGGTGGGGAACATCCGTGTTGTTGTGCAGGAGTAGGCCTTCGGGCCCGCTCGTGGCCGCGGCGGCGATCGCGATGGCGCTCGCCGTGCCCGCCGCGTCTGACGCTGTGGCGCTCGCGCAGGCGCCGGCGCCCGTCCAGAGAGTCTCCGGCTCCCTACCGGTCGAGATCACCGGGGCGACGGTCGTCGAGTACGACGAGGCCACGGGCATCTGGCGGGTGGAGGGCGCGCCGGTGACCGTGACGCGCGGGCGGATGGTGCTGCGCGCGCCGCGCGGCCGGTTTGACGAGCGCGCGCGGATCGTCACGGCAGAAGGTGGCGTCGACGTGGCCGAGCCCGGCATGACCATGCGGGCCGACGCCGTCGAACTTCGGCTCGCCGATGAGCGTATTCGAGCCAGGGGCAACGTGCGTCTGGTGACCACGCGCGACGGCCAGACCGCCACGCTCGTGGCGCCCGAGGCGGAGGGGTCGCTCGCTACCCGCCGCTTCGCGGCAACGGGCGGGGTCTCGATCACCCGAGGAGAATGGACGGTCACGGGACGCCGCGTGGACTATGACGATGCCGATCAGGTCGCGGTCATCACCGGAGAGCCCGAGGTTCGATTCAAGGATGGCGTCATGACGGCAGACACGGTCACGGTGTGGGTGGCCAGAGAGCAGGCGCGCGGTGAGGGATCTGTCCGCCTGCGCCGGGGTGATTTGATCGGGTCCGGCCGGCGGGTCGAGATGCGCCTGCGCGAGCAGCTGGCCACGCTCTCCGGCGCCGCGCGCGTCGAGCGAGGACGTGACCGCCTCGAGGCCGAGGAGATCCAGGTCGAACTCGACCGGTCCCGGGCCACCGCGCGCGGGTCACCCAGGCTCACGATCACGCCTCCCTGATCACAGCCATGCTGGCGGCCAAAGGTTTGCTGAAGCGCTACGGGACGCGCACCGTCGTCGACGGGGTGGACATCAGCGTCGAACGGCGTGAGATCGTCGGGCTGCTCGGACCCAACGGCGCCGGCAAGACCACCACGTTCTACATGATCGTCGGCCTCATCGCGCCCGACGCCGGAGACGTCTGGCTGGATGATCAGCCGATCACCCAGCTCCCGGTCCACCTGCGCGCGCGGCGGGGCATCGGCTATCTGGCGCAGGAGCCGTCCGTGTTTCGAGGCCTGACGGTCGAACAGAACATCCAGGTCGTGCTCGAAGCCAACGGCAAGCCGCGGGCGGAGTGGCGTGACACGATGTCGCAGCTCCTAGAGGAGTTCAATCTGACGCGCCTGCGGCGCCAGGTTGGGGCCACGCTGTCTGGGGGGGAGCGCCGTCGTGTCGAGATCGCGCGCGTGCTCGCCATGCATCCGTCATTCATTCTCCTCGACGAGCCGTTCACCGGCGTCGATCCCAAGTCGGTCGCAGAGATCCAGGAGGTCGTCCTCCGCCTGCGAGAGCGGGGGCTGGGCGTCGTGATCACCGACCACAATGTCCGCGACACGCTGGCGATCACCGACCGCTCCGAGATCATCCACGAAGGGCGCATTCTCTTCGCCGGCACCGCGGACGAGATCATGGCCAGCCCGGACGCCCGACGATTCTACCTGGGCGAGAGGTTTCGACTCTAGGGCATGCGCCTGATCGATCGGTACATCCTGAGAGAGATCGTGGGCGTCTTCTTCTTCGGCGTCGCCCTGTTCACCACGCTCCTGCTGGTCAACCATCTGTTCTTCCTGGCGCGGCTGGGGGCCGACACGGCGATCTCGCTGCGCACGAACCTTGCGCTCCTGGTGCTGCGCGTGCCCTACCTGACGACGTACAGCCTGCCGTTTTCCATGCTGTTCGGCGCGCTGCTGACCTTCGCGCGACTGAGCGAGCGCAACGAGGTCACCGCGCTGCGGACGAGCGGATGGAGCCTGGCGCGTGTCTCCGCGCCCGTACTCTTTGCCGGGGTCATGGTCATGCTCGGCGCGCTGGCGCTGGGGGAGTGGGTCGTCCCCGCCGCCGAGACGCGATTCCGGCAGTTGCTCACCGAGGCCGTGCGCGGAGGCCCGGCCCAGCAGATTCAGCGCAACGTCCACTTCCGCGAGAGCATCGACGGCGTCGACTCGCTCTTCTACGTGCGCGAGATCGATCCGCGCGAGGGCAAGATGGAGCGTGTCGCGATCATCCAGTTTCAACAGGACCGTCCCGCCCGGGTCATCGAGGCCGCGCAGGCGCGGTACGGGCCGAGCGGCTGGGTGCTCTACCGCGGCGCGCTGTACCTGCTCGGCGGGGAGGGCGGGGTCGCGACGACCTTCGAGGAGATGCGCGTCGCGCTGGGGCGCACTCCGGCGCAGATCGCGGAGCCGCCGCGCGACCCCTACGAGATGTCGATCCGTGAGCTGCGGCAGCAGATTCGGGCGCTCCGGGCCGCCGGCATCAGCGTCGTGAAGCACGCGGTCAGCCTGCAGGCAAAGCTGGCCCTGCCCACGAGCAGCGTCTTCTTCGCGCTGCTCGCGGTCCCGCTCGGCCTCCGGCCACACCGGTCCGGGCGGTCCATCGGCTTCGGCGTCACCATCTTCGTCCTGCTCGTGTACTGGCTGATGATGTCGGTCACCCTCACGCTGGGTGAACGCGGCAAGATCGGCTCAATCTGGGCGGCCTGGCTGCCCAACATCCTCGTCGCCGCAACCGGTGGCGTCCTCCTCTGGCGCGTACGATAGGATGAAGGGCGATACGCGCCGTCTGGTGCTCATCGTGTGCGGCGCCCTCATGCTGTTCACGTATGGTCTGGGCACTCCGACGCTGTGGGATCAGGATGAGGCGCTCTACACCGATATCGCGCGCCAGATCGCGGACGGCGGCGATCCGTTCACGCTCCAATCCAACGGACGGCCGTGGTTCGTGCACCCGCCGTTGTTCATGTGGCTGCAGGCCATGACCGGGCGGCTGTTCGGATTCACCGAGTTCACGGCCCGCATCTGGTCGGCGATCGCGGCCACCGCTGCGGTCGCCGTCACGTTCCTGCTGGCGCGGCTGCTCTATGACGCCCGGACTGGCTTGCTGGCCGCGGCGGTCCTGGCCACGACGATGCAGTTCCTCGGACAGGCGCGGCTGGCCATCTTCGATCCACTGCTGCTCGTGTTTGTCCTGCTCGCGCTCTACATGTATCTCGTCGCCTACACCACCGGCTCGCGGCGGGCACACCTCTGGGCGTGGATGTGGGCGGGGTGGGCCACGGCCACCAAAGGCCCCATCGGCCTGCTCCTGCCGGGCATGGTGGTGGTGGCCCTATGGATCGTGCGGCGTGACTGGTCGCGGTGGCGCGACATCCCGGCACTGGGCCCCGCGATCTTTGCCGTCGTCGGCCTGCCGTGGTACCTCATCGAAATCGCGCGCCACGGTCAGGAGTTCGTGCAGGCTGCCCTCGGCTACTACCTGGTGAACAGGTTTTTCGGCGTCGTCGAAAATCAGCCCGGACCGTGGTGGTATTATGTCCCGGTGCTGCTGGCGGGCGCGTTCCCGTGGACGGCCTATCTGCCGCCGGCCGTCGTCTACCATGCGCGGCGTCGCGATCACCTCGCCAGCCAGGTCATTCTCTTGTGGGTCGGCATCACCGTGGTGTTCTACTCGATCGCCGGGACGAAGCTTCCCAACTATCTCCTGCCCGTGTATCCGCTGATCGCCATAGGGGTGGCCCGCCTGGCGCTGGATGCGCTGGACCGGCGGACGGCCGATGCGCCGCGGCTGATGCGATGGGCCTTCGCGTTGCTGCTCGTGGGCCTCGCCGTCTTCATATCGACGGCGCTGGTCTTCGGCCGCGTGGAGTACCCCGCTCAGCTCGCCGCGCTGCGCTCTGCCGTCGCGCTCATCGTGGCAATCTTCGTCGCCGGGTCGATCGCGTCGCTGGCGACGTACGTCCTCGGCCGGCCGGCGCTCGCGGTGGGAGCGCTGGTGGCCACCGTCGTCGTCGCACTCCCGGTGCTCGTGCACCACACCCTGCCCGCCGTTGAAGCCCAGCGCCCGCTCCCGCGGGTGGCGCGTGTCCTGGCGGGCCGGATGCGGCCGGGTGATGCGCTGGGCGCGGTGCGCATGCACACGAACGCGTCGCTCATGTACTATGCACGTCACCCTGTGCTCTGGATCGAGACCCCGCATCAGCTCGGCCAGGCGCTGTGCCGGCATGACCGCATCTTTCTCGTTGTGCCCGAAGCACACTATCGCGCGTGGGTCGAGCCGCTTCTGCCGGCGGCGGTTGTTGAGCGGGCGCGAGACGGTGACTACCGCATCCTCGCCAAGGCCGATCGCATGCCCTGCGCCGGGGCATGGCCCGCGCTGTAATGTGGGCCCAGCGCCCACGCCTGGGCGCGCTCAGCGCCGAGACCACCCACCTGCTCGTCGTGCTGCTCGGGGCGCTCCTGATCTTCACGTACGGGCTCGGCGCCGGAGACCTGTGGGAGCACGATGAGGCGACCTATACCGAGGCCGCGCGCGAGATGTTGCGGACGCGCGATCCCCTCACGATGCACGTCAACCAGCGGCCCTGGTTCGACAAGCCGCCGCTCTTCATGTGGCTGCAGGCGCTGACCGGCTCGGTCTTTGGATTCACGACGTTTGTCGCGCGTATCTGGTCGGCGATCTTTGGGACGGTGGCGGTGGCCGCGACATTCCTGATCGGGCGGCTGCTGCACGGATCGCGGACCGGTCTGCTGGCCGCGGCGATCCTGGCAACGACGATGCAGTTCATCGTCTCCGCGCGGCTGGCGATCCTCGACCCGATCCTGCTGGCGTTCATGCTCCTCGCCTTCTATATGTATCTGGTCGCGTATCACACCGGCTCGCGCCGCGCACATCTGTGGGCCTGGGTGTGGGCGGGAATGGCATCGTTTGCGAAAGGGCCGATCGGCCTGGCGCTGCCCGCCATGGCAGTTGTCGTGCTCTGGGCCGTGCGCCGGGAGTGGTGGAGGTGGCGTCAGATCCCGGTGTGGGGACCGGTGCTGTTCGCCGCGATCGGACTATCCTGGTACGGCATCGAAGCCGTGCGGCACGGAGGCGAATTTCTGCGCATCACGGTCGGCCAGTACATGTTCGGCCGGGTCGTCGGTGTCATCGACAATCAGCCGGGCCCGCCCTGGTTTTATATTCCCGTGCTCCTGGCCGGCGGAGTGCCGTGGGCGGCCTTCTTTGCACCGGCGGTCGTCTATGCGCTGCGGCATCGCCGCGATCTCGGAAGTCTGGTGATGCTCGTCTGGGTCGGGGTCCCGCTGGCCTTCTTCTCCTTTGCGGGCACGAAGACCGTCAACTACATCCTGCCGGTCTACCCGTTCCTTGCGATCGGCATTGCGCGGCTGTGGCGCGGCGCGCTCGAGGGGGCGCGCGAAGAGGGGCGACTGGTTCGATGGGCATTTGGGCTCATGTTCGTCTGGATGGCGGCGGCCCTGACCGTCGCCGCTGCCGTCGGCCTCGTCCGCTATCCACTGGAGGTAGAAGCGCTGCGCGTCCCGCTGTTCATCATCACCGGCGTGCTCGCCCTCGGCCCCCTGCTGTCGCTGGCGGCCTACGCGCTGCGCCGGCCCGTGCTCGCGCTTGCGTCCGTGATGCTGACGCCGGTTGTCGCGATGCCCGTGCTCGTGCACCACACTCTCCCGGCCGTCGAGGCGCAGCGGGCTTTGCCTCGCATCGCGCGAACCGTCAACGTGCTCACGCGTCCCGGGGACCACGTGGCGGCGGTGCGGATGCCCGAGATCGCCTCGCTGATCTACTACGGTGAGCGGCCGGTTGAGGAGATCAGGGACCCCAATCAACTCGACCAGGTTGTCTGCCTGCACGCGCGCCTCGCCGTCGTGACGCCCGAGGACCAGTACCTGGAGTGGGTGGCGGGACGCCTGCCCCGCGGCGTGCAGGAACACGGGCGGGACGGCGGGTATCGCATCCTCTTCAAGAGCGGTCCGACCCGATGCGAAGGGGATCGGCCGCTGCCATAGCGAGTGCGTCGCGGTCTCGCGTCACGACCGTAAGGAGGATTCTGTGGAGTCCGGCGTTATCGTCATCCCGCTGCTGATCATCATCAGCGGTGCCGTCGCCTACGTGGGCAATCTCGTGGGGCGGGCGACCGGCAGGCGACGGCTGACCATGTTTGGTCTCCGGCCGCGATCCACGGCGCAGATCGTCACGATGGTCACCGGGATGCTGATCGCGATCATTACCTTCGCGACGGTCCTTCTGGTGTCCAGGGATGCCCGGACGGGATTGTTCCGCCTCAACGAGCTGCGCGAGCAGATCCAGACCGCCGAGGCCAGGCTGCGTGAGGTCAAAGGCGGCGACATCGCCTTCTTGCGCAACCAGGAGGTCGTTCGCGATGTCATCAATGGTCGGCGCCCGCAGCAGGAGATCATGCGGCAGCTCGACGCGCTGCGCATTCGCGCGGTCGACGTGGCGGTGGCGGGCGGGATCACGCCCGATCTGGTGACCGGCGGGATCCTCAGCCTGTATCCCCCCAACCTGAGCTGGGAGGCCATCGGCCGCCTCGTCACGGGGCGGCAGGGTGAGACCATCGTCCGAGTCGTCTCGTTAGAAAACACCTTGCGCGGCGAAACGCTGCGCGTGTTCGTCCAGCTCGTCGACCGCCGCGTGGCCTATCAGAAGGGCGCGGTTCTCGGCAAGGGGACCATCGACGGACGGGGGGGCCGCGAACAGGTGAGCCGCGATCTGTTCGCCCTGGTCGATTCGGTGACGGAAGGCGCGCAGGCCCGGCTGCTCTCTCGGCCGTTCTCACGCATCACGGATCCTCCTCAAGTGCAGATCGACGCCGATGACCTGCGCCGGGCGGTCACCGCCATCGTGGCGCGCGGGCGCGAGACGCAGGTGAGCGTCGTGGTGCGGGGCGACACCGCGACCGAAGCGTCGCTGGTGGTGGTGTTTGTCCTCGGTCCGTAGCGGCCGCCATCGGCACCGCGGCGCGCTGCTGGCTATGGCGACGGCGTCAGGAGCGGCCGCGCTCATCTACCAGGTGGTGTGGATGCGGCGTCTCGTGCTCGTCTTCGGGAGCACGACGCTGGCGACGAGCACGGCGCTGGTCGCGTTCCTTGGCGGTCTGGCGATCGGCGCGTGGCTCTGGGGAAGAGTCGCCGACCGGCACGCGCCGTGGAGCGTGGGAGTCTTTGGGCTGGTCGAGGCGGCCACGGGCGCGTACGGCTTGTTGAGCATGGTGCTCCTCACAGGGATCCAGGCCGTCTACGTGCGACTCTCCCCCGTCCTCGAAGGCGCGTCGGGGGCGGCCGTAGGAGCGCAGGTCTTCTTGAGCGCTGCCGTTATCATGCCCGCCGCGATCCTGATGGGCGGAACGGTGCCGCTACTCGTTCGGGAGGTGGGCCGCGGGCACGAGAGCCCGTCGCGGCCGACCGGGGCATTGTATGGCTGGAATACGGTTGGAGCCGCAGCCGGGGCCGCGCTCGCAACGTATGGCCTGCTGCCCACCATCGGCCTGCGGGGCGCCGTGATCCTGGCGGCCGTCGTAAACTTGTCGATTGGGGCCGCGGCGCTGCTGTTGGATGCGTCAGACCGGCGGCGATCCGGCAGAACGCCGCACCGGGACCACACCGTCGGGCGCTCGGGTGGAGTCGCATCGGAGAGTGAGGCAGACCCCGCAAGGCTTTTGCTGGTGCTGCAGGCACTCGGGTGTTCGGGTCTGGCGGCGATGGCGTACGAGGTGGCGTGGGCCAGGGTCTTGGGTCTCATGATGGGGTCGTCGGTGTACGCGTTCGGCGCCCTCGTGGTGGTCCTGCTCGCCGGGCTCGGGATCGGCAGCGCACTCTACGGGCGGTGGCGGCGGGATCCCGATGGGCATGTCACCGCGTTTGGGATCATCGAACTGTTGATAGCGATCACGGCGGTGCTGTCGGTCATCATCGTGCCTACGCTGCCTGAGCTCGTCGTCAGGCTCCACCCTCTTGTCCGCGACTCCTTCAGCCTGCAGATCCTCGAACACCTCGGCATCGCCGGCGCACTCGCGTTCGTGCCGGCGCTGCTGTTTGGGGCGACGTTTCCCGCTGTGGTCGGGAGTCTGGGCGGGTCAGAGCGCCTGGGGCGGACCATCGGGCGTGTCTATGGCGCGAACACGGTCGGCACCGTGCTCGGGGCGTACCTCGTCGGGTTCGTGTTGATCCCGTCGGTCGGGCTGCGGGCAACGATCATCGTGGGCGTGATGGCCAACCTGCTCGCCGCGGTGATCGGCCTGGGTCTTGCACGGAGCGTCAGGGCCGGATCGGTTTCCCGAGTACGCCGCGTCGCACTGCCGCTCGCCGTGTCGGCCGTCGTGATCGCGCTCGTGGTCACGCCGGCGTGGCGCCGCGAATCCCTCGTGGCCGGGGGTGCGCTCGCGGCGGCGCACCAGGGCTCTGTGGCCGGGCTGCGCGCCGAAGCCGCCGCGCGACGGCTGCTGTTCTATCAGGACGGCGTCAGCGCCACCCTGTCCGTCGAGCAGGCCGGGGCCCACCGTGTGTTGCGCATCAACGGCCGCACCAATGCCAGCACGCTGCCCGCCGACATGCTCGTGCAGGTGCTGCCCGGGCATGTCCCGATGCTGTGGCATCGCGCGCCGCGCCGCGTGTTTATCGTCGGACTGGGCAGCGGCATCACCGCCGGTGCCGTGGCTCGTCATCCGGTGGACGTCCTCGACATCGCCGAGCTGGAACCCTCGGGGCCACGGGCCGCGCGGCTCTTCGATCTCGAGAATCGTCGGGTCCTTTCCGATCGGCGGGTGCGCGTGTTTCCCGTCGATGCGCGGGCGCGTCTCCAGGCCACCCCCGACCGTTACGATGTGATCATCTCGATCCCATCGCATCTGTGGGTCGCCGGGACGGCCGTGCTCTACACACGCGAGTTTTATCAGACGGCGCGCGCGCGCCTCGACACGGACGGCATGTTCGTTCAGTGGGTGCAGAAGGCCGGCCTGGCCCCGCAGTCGTTCCGCCTGATCGTCGCGACCTTCCAGCGCAGCTTCCCGCATACGTCGGTGTGGTCGGCCGGGCCCACGCACGCATTGCTGCTCGGCTCGCCGAGCGCGCAGCGCTGGGATCTGGAGCGCGTGCAGTCCCGCATGAGCGCGATCCCCGGCGTGGCGGATGATCTGCGGGCAATCGGCATCTGGCATCCCCTCGCGCTGTTCGCGGCGTTCGTGCTGGGCGAGGAGGACACGGGCCGCTTCACCATGGGCGTCGGCCGGACGCTCAGCGACGACTGGCCGGTCATCGAATTCAGCGCGCCGCGCACCATCTTCGATGACACGGCGCCGGCCATCTCAGCGGCGCTGGAGGCGGTGCGGCGTGGGCTGCTGCCGCCGATGGACGGGTTCGACGCGCAGCGCCGCATCGACGCTCGCGCATCATATCTGCTGGGCTTTGGGTACGCGTCGCTGGGCCGAGCAGCCCTGGCCATTGACGCGATGGAGGCCGCCGTGCGCGCGTCCCCTGACGTCGCCGCGCATCACGTCGGGCTGGCCAATCAATATCTGCGGGCAGGGCGCAGGCGTGAGGCGCTTGCGTCCTACCAGGCCGCGGTCAGGGTGGACCCGCGGCAGAGCGAGGCGCTGCTCGCCCTTGGCGCCATGCAGGCCGAAGACGGCGCGGGCGATGCCGCGCTCGACTACTACCGTCGCGCCGTGGATGCGGCGCCGGACTTCGTCGAGGCCCGGGTGGCGCTGGCCAAAGCGCTGCTCGGGCGCGGAGAGACATCGGCCGCCCTGGCGCACCTGATCCCCGCCGCGTCCAGGCATCCGCGGCATGCGCCGCTGCACCGAGTCCTTGCCGACGCCTGGCTTGCCTCCGACCGCCCCGATCTTGCGGCCGAGGCCCTCGTCCGCGCCGCGACGCTCGCCCCAGACGCGGCGACGTATGCAGTGCTCGCCGGAGCCCTGTTGCGCGCCGGCCGCGCGGGCGATGCCCTCGATGCCGCCCGCCGAGCCTTGGCGCTGGACCCGTTCCTGCCCGCGGCTCTCGACGTTGCAGAGCGGGCGAGGGCGGCGCTCAGACAGTCACAGTGATCCGTCACATTCTGCTGGCGCTGGCTCTTGCATCGGGGGCATCCGCGCTGGTCTACCAGGTCGTCTGGATGCGGCGGCTGGTGCTCGTCTTCGGCAGCACGACGCTGGCGACCAGCACCGTGCTCGTGGCGTTCTTGGGCGGGCTGGCGATAGGCGCCTGGCTGTGGGGCCAGGTCGCCGACCGTCATCCAGGGCGCGGCCTGTGGATCTTTGGGCTCGTGGAAGCCGCGACCGGCGCGTACGGCCTGGCCAGCGTCTGGATTCTGAGCGTTGTCGAGCGAGCCTATGTGATCGAGTACCCCGCGGTGGAAAACCTCCCGCGCGTGTACGTGGGGCTCCAGTTTGTCCTGGGCGCCATAGCGGTGCTGCCCGCGGCGGTGCTGATGGGGGGCACGGTGCCGCTGCTCGCCCGGGGCGCCTCCGCCGCAGGGCAGATCGCCGGCGGAGTCGGACGGCTCTACGGCTGGAACACGATTGGCGCGGCGGTCGGCGCAGGGCTGGCCACATACGGGCTGCTGCCCGTGGTGGGACTGCGGGGAGCGGTGATGCTTGCCGCCGTGGGGAATCTGGCCGTTGCCGGAGCGGCGCTTCTGATCGATGCACGACGGCGCAGAGCGGAACAGATGTCCTCGCAGATTGCCGCGCCAGTCGACGGTCCCGGATCCTCCAGAGATCAAGATGTCCTCGATGCGCACGATCGTGTCAGATGGCTGGTGATCCTGCAGGGCATGGGGTTGTCGGGACTGGCGGTTATCGGATACGAGGTGGCATGGGCGCGCCTCATGGCGCTGGTGGTGGGATCATCGGTCTATGCTTTTGGGACACTCGTGGTGGTGCTGCTCGCAGGGTTGGGCATCGGAAGCTGGTGGTACGGACGGCTGCGCCTGTCCACAGAAGGGCACGTTGTCGCATTCGGGGTCCTGGAACTCCTCATCGGACTGACCGCGGCCGCGTCGTTGCTGATCGCTCCGCATCTGCCCTTCATCTACATGCGCCTGTTTCCTGTCTTCAAAGACGCATTCGGATGGACGCTCGGCGTGCAGATCGGCCTGACCGCCGCAATCGCACTCGTCCCCGCGCTGCTCTCCGGGGCGACATTCCCGGCGGTCGTGGGAAGCCTCGGCGGGACCGAGCGGCGTGTGGGGAGGACGATCGGTTGCGCCTACGCCGCGAACACGGTGGGTACCGTGCTCGGCGCGTTTCTGGCCGGCTTCGTGCTGATCCCGGCGGTCGGCCTGCGCGCAACCATTGTCCTCGGCGTTCTCGCCAATCTCGCGGCCGGCGTGGCCAGCCTGCTCGCGCTCCCGCGCACCGGGCGCCCGCTGGGTGGCCGCCTGGTGCTTGGGGCGCCGGGCCTGGCGGCCCTGCTCATCGTGGTCACGCTGCCGCCATGGCCGCGCGAGGTCTTTGCCGCGGGCGCTGGCTATTTCGCTCCGGCCTATGGCTCGCTCGCCGGGCTCACCAGGGCGATCTCAGAGATGCGGCTGCTCTATCACCGGGACGGAGTGAACACGACGATCTCCGTTGACGAGATCGGGGAGCACCGCGTCTACCGCTCGAACGGGAAGACGGATGCCTCCACGTTTCCATCGGACATGGCCACGCAGCTGCTGCTCGGGCACGTGCCGATGCTCCTGCATCCCGACCCCCGAGAGGTCTTCATCTTGGGCCTGGGCACCGGCGTCACCGCCGCGGCCGTCGCCCGTTATCCCGTCCGCAAGATTGACCTCATCGAATTCGAGCCCGCCGCGGTTGAGGCCGCGCGGCTCTTCGAGCGGCAGAATCGCGGGGTGATCGACGATCCCCGCGTGCGCCTGCTGCTCGCCGACGGGCGCAACCGGCTGCTGGCCGCCACGGATCGGTACGATGTGGTGATCTCCGATGCCTCGGACCTGTGGGTCGCCGGGGTCGGCTCGCTCTTTACCGTAGAGTTCTACCAGGCCGCGCGAGCGCGGCTGCGTCCCGGCGGCGTAATGGTGCAATGGGTGCATACCCACAGCCTGCCGCCGCCGGCGCTCACGCTGCTGGTCTCCACGTTTCGCGCTACCTTCCCTCACGCGGCGATTTGGAGTTCCGGGTTCGCCAATGTGATCCTGATCGGCTCCGCCGATCCCGTGGTGTGGGACTACACACGCCTGGCACGCCGCATCACCGCGATCCCGGGTGTACGCGAGGATCTCAAGTCGCTGGGCGTCTGGCACCCGCTGGCGCTCTTCGCCGCCTACGTGGCGGACGGTGACGCCCTCGCGCGAATGGTCGCCGCCTCTCCGGTACACACCGACGACTTTCCGGTGCTGGAGTTCTCTACGCCGCGCTGGCTGTACGTGGACACCGCCAAATCCATCGAAGAAGTGCTCGAGAAGATGCGCGGATCCCCATTTCCGACCATGACCGGCATCGAACTCTCGCGTGCTTTGGACGCCGACGCAACCTACCTTTTCGGATTCGCCCATGCGTCGCTGTGGCGGCCGCGCATGGGCATTCCGTTCATGGAGCGCAGCGTCGTGATGGCTCCAGGGCGTCTCGCGTTTGCCATCGGCCTGGGCCACCAGTACCGTAGCGTGGGACGGGGGGCCGAGGCGGAAGCCGCCTACCTTCGCGCGATCGCCCTCGATCCCCGGCAGGTCGAGGCCCGCGTCGCTCTCGGTGAGCTGCTGCTCGAGCGTGGGCAGGCGGCCCGAGCGCTTGCCCTGGCCGAAGCGGCGCTCGCGATCGCCCCGTCCGATGCGCGGGCGAAGGCGCTGGCGGGCCGAGCCAGGGCGGGGATATCAAAATGAAGCGTGGGACTCGCGCGCCCCGCGGCAGGGCTTGGTCCGACCGCATCGAATTCTCCGCCTGAACGGATCCGAAGAACAATCGAATCGCAGCGATGCAGGTGGACGTGGGGCGTTCCGTCCCCGCGTCAGAATAGGGAAGTCCGGTGGTCTCCGCCGCTTGGCGGAGAGAGTCCGGCGCGGTCCCGCCGCTGTAACGGAGAGCAGGAGGACCCTGCGGGTGTGCCCACCGCGGGGAGTGCCACTGGGGAATGTCCCCGGGAAGGCCGGCCGCCTGCGATGATCCGAAGCCAGAAGACCTGCCTGCACCCGACGCCACATGCCTTCGAGGCTGAGGAGGTGGGCAGATGGTCTGGTTCGTCCGCTGCACTATCGTTCTTCTCGTGGCAGTCATCCTCGGCGCGACGCTTGCCGCACCGCTTTTTGGACAGGCGCCTCCACCGGTCTTTGAACTGCCCGATGTGGTCGCGCCGGGCCGGCGACCGCAGCGCCGTACGGCGACCCCCGCAAGCATCTCAGTGCTGACCGCCGCGGATCTTGCGCGCCTGGGAGTCCGCACCGCAGGCGACGCGCTGCGCTTTCTTCCCGAGGTGTCTGTGCGAGCTTTCGGGGGGCCCGGCTCCCTGCAGGAGGTCAGCATCCGAGGCACGGCGACCGCCCACGTCCTCGTGCTGATTGACGGCGTGCCCGTCAACTCCCCCGCTCAGGGCCTCGCGACCCTGAACACGATCCCGGTGGATAACATCGAGCGCATCGAGGTCTTGCGGGGACCGTTCTCCGCCATCTACGGAAGCGGCGCGCTGGGGGGCGTCATCCACATCGTGACCCGGTCAAAACCCAGCCGGACCGCCCGGACCGGCGTGGCGAGCCTGGGGACCTCTACGGCCAGCGTGTTGTGGGGATGGCAGGGCGATCGCACTCGGATCACGATCGATGCCATTCACGATGCCTCGGGCGGCTTCCGCACGAACGCCGATTACTCGGGGCAGACATTCGCCGGGCGCCTCCAGTTTGGGGACGATGCGGCGCCGAGCTTCACGGTGGGCGTCAAACGCTTTCAGGCCGAGCAGGGCGTGCCGGGCGACACTGCCTTCCCCAGTCCCCTGGCCCGCCAGGGCACCGGGAGGACGATCGTGGATGCGACATGGCGGACTTCTGGGGCAGGCCTCTCCTCCGGGCTCTTGCGCGCGTATTGGGTTGGTGAATCGATCAGGTTTGCGAACCCGGAGTTCGGCTTCACTTCTCAGAGTGACACGCACACGTTCGGCGTGGAAAGTCAGCTCGTCCGGCAGATGGGACCATCGAAGGTCTTGACGCTGGGCCTCGAAGCGCAGCGCCACGGCATCGATTCGGTCTCCGCGTCCGCGTTCGGCACGACGCTCATTCGCCGCGACGCCTGGGTGGGCGCGGCCTATGCGGTCAATGACATCACGCTGGGGCCGGCGACGCTCGTCTCACTGGGCCTTCGCTACGACACCCACAGCGTCTACGGCAGCCAGCTGAACCCGCGCCTGGGGATCCTCCACCGGACCGACGATCGGACGATCCTCCGCGCGTCGCTGGGCAGCACGTTCCGCGGTCCGTCATTTCTTCTCCTTTTCTTTCCTGGATGCAGTAACCCCAATCTCCGCCCGGAGCGCGCGTGGTCGGCCGATGTCGGCGTGGAGCGGCAGCTCTCCCCGGCTCTGGTGGGGCGTGCAACCATCTACGCCACGCAGGCGACCGACCTCATCCAGTCGGGATGTCCGCCGGTGAACATCCAGTCCGCCTCGATGGTTGGAGGCTCCCTCGAAGTCGAGGGGTGGCTCACGCCGAAGCTCCAGGTGCTGGCGAATGTCTCACTCACGACCACACGGGACCAGGCGGGCGATCCACTGATCAGGGTGCCTGGGCTCGCCGCCAGCGCGTCTCTCCATTTCTCCCTGACTCATTCCTCGACGCTGAGTCTCCTGGCCAATTACATCGGATCCCGTCCCGACCTCGATTTTTCGACGTTCCCTGCCACCCGCGTCACGATGCCGGCGCATGTCCTCGTGGGTGTCCGGTACTCGCTGGCGACGGACCTTGGAACGCTGCAGGTCGGCGTTGATAATATCTTTGACGTGACCTATGAGTCCGTCAGAGGATTTCCGTCGCCGGGCCGAACGGTGTTTGTCTCATTCGCCAGGGGATTCTGAGGCACCACAGCCCATCATGGCCGTTCTGTTATCGTGGAGTGGCGGCAAGGATTCGTGCATGACCCTCGTCGAACTCGGGAGGCAGGGAATCGACGTCGCGGCCCTCATGACCACCGTCACCGAAGACTACGATCGGGTGAGCATGCACGGAGTTCGTCGAACCCTCGCGGAGCACCAGGCGGCCGCGCTCGGGCTTCCGCTCCACATCGTGTACATTCCAAGCTCGTCGACCAATCGGGACTACGAGGCCCGCATGGAAGAGGCGTTTGAAATTCACCGGCGGCAGGGCGTTACCGTCGTGGCGTTCGGCGATCTCTTCCTCGCCGACATCAGAAAGTATCGCGAAGACTGGTTTTCACGGATCGACATGGAGGCGTTGTTTCCGATCTGGCATCGGGACACGTCGAAGCTGGCCAAGACCTTCATTGATCTTGGCTACCGGGCCGTGGTGACATGTGTGGACGGCAGGGTTTTGAGCCCGGCGTTTGCCGGGAGAATTGTCGACCACGAATTCCTTCGGGATCTGCCCCCGACCGTCGACCCGTGTGGCGAGAACGGGGAGTTCCATACGTTTGTCTTCGGCGGCCCCTGCTTTCATCATGAGGTCGGCTTCAGGGTCGGCGACGTCGTCCAGCGGGAAGCCTGGTATTTCTGTGACCTCCAGCACCATTGAGAGGGGGCTCGCGATGCTCCGCGTACGGCTGATGGTTCTCATCGGTGTGATTCTGGCGGCAGCCGCCTCACGAGTGATCCCGCATCCTCCCAACGTCACGCCCATCGCGGCGATGGCGCTGTTCGGAGGCGCCCAATTCGCCGACAGGCGTCTCGCGTTTCTGGTGCCCCTGTCCGCGATGTTCCTCAGCGATCTCGTCATCGGCCTGCACCAGCTTCTACCGATCATCTACGCGTGTTTTGCGCTCATAGTCTGCCTGGGATTCTGGGTGCGCCCGCGAAAGTCTGTCTTTCGAATCGCCGGGGCCACCCTGGCCGGGTCGGTCCTGTTCTTCATCGTCACCAACTTCGGCGTCTGGGCGATGGGGTCGCTGTATCCGAAGACGTTGGAGGGTCTGGTTGCTTCGTATGTGGCGGCCATACCGTTTTTCCGCAACACGCTGCTGGGTGACGCGCTCTACTCGGCGGCGCTCTTCGGAGGCTTCGCCCTGGTCGAGTCGGTCGTCGCCGCACTGCGCGACGATCGCGCCGCGACCACCCGGCGGCAAACTGCGTGATGCGGCGATCCGCCGTTGCGGCGCTCCTGACCGCCGCGGTCCTTGCCGGACTGGAGGCCGGTTGGTGGTCTGCCCGCGGCGTCCCGCCGGAGCCGCGCGCTACGGCCCTCGGTGTGCCCGGCGCCGCCACGCCCGCGCCCTCTGCTCTCGCCGAGAGCGGGATCACAAGCGCCGAGAGCGGGCAACCCGCGGCAATCCTGCCTCCTCTTCGTCGGCCGCCGGTAGCGACGGCGCGGCTGCCGGCAGGAGTGGAACGACGCCGGCCGGCGGCGGCTCGGCCCAGCGAGCGCTTGATGCGGGACGCGCAGCCGGGTCCTCGCGAGTCCCGCGCGTCCGTGGATGACCGTCTCGCATCAGGACCGGCGTCAGACAGCGGGTCGCGCGCACAAACGCCTGCTAGAAGCCCCGCGGCACCGGCCCCTGCCATTGCGGCAGCGGGTGATCTCGATCCCGATCGTCGCCGGCAGACCCCACCCCAGCCGGCGGTGTCCGAACCACCGCCGCCGGGCCCTATGCCCGCGCCTGCGGCATCTCCGCCAGCGACGGTGGTTCTGACGCCCCCTGTGCCGGTTGAACTCACACCGCCGAAGCATCCCCAGCCCTACCGGATGGTCGTCGATGCGCCAGGTCTCGCATCAGCCGCGCGCCTCGAGGCGGTCGAGGCCCGGGTGCGCCTGCGGCTGGTGGTTCGGGCCGACGGCAACGTCGCTCGAGTCGAGATCGCGGCGTCTTCGGGGCGCGCCGACCTGGATGAGGCGGCGCTGGACGCCGCACGGCATTGGCGGTTTCTACCGGCCCGCCGTAACGGCGAGCCTGTCGACAGCGTGGCGCTGATCTGGGTGGCATTTGTCGTTGGGCCGTGAACGACCAGAGGCGGCGCGTCGTACTGGCGATCGATCCCGGCCGCGAGAAGTGCGGCGTCGCCGTGGCTGAGCGTGACGGCGTGCGCGATCGTGCCGTCGTGGCTCCACAGGCGTTGCCGGACCTGGTGCGCCTCTGGCAGCGGCGCTACGGCGTCACCGAC
>JBQTJP010000242.1:0-5244 GCA_052386995.1 Armatimonadota bacterium | reverse complement strand
GGCGCAGCAGGCGTCGAGTCCGTCAGGGGATGACGACACGTCTGAGATCCTGCTCGCCTTACGGCCAATGCGGAATTACTCGCGAAATTGCGAGAGGCCCAGGCGCTCTTGCGGCATCAGATTCCGGATGGCGATCTTGAGCGGATCTTCGATCGGGCACTGGAGGCGCTGCTGGGCCAGCTCCGCAAGCGGAAGCTCGCGGCGACGGATCGGCCCCGGGAGAATCAGAACCGTGCATACGGCGGTCCGCCGAGCTCCCTCCCGCGCTCACGGCACATCCCGGCAGCGGTAAGACGGGCTGTCTGGGCCCGCGACGGTGGACGATGTGCGTTTGTCTCGACCGATGGACGACGGTGCGCCGAAGAGGGCTTCCTCGAGTTCCACCACGTCGTGCCGTATGCGCGTGGGGGACCGTCCAGCGTGAACAACATTGAGCTGCGGTGCCGGGCGCACAATGGTTACGAGGCGGAGTGCCACCTCGGTCGGTGGGGCACGGCTGGGGCGCGGGAGGAGCCTGCAGTCTACGCGGCCGGCGCTTCGGCAGTCGGCGTTGGCTATCACGGAGCGATCACCAACTCGTTCCGGAACGAGTTCCGAAAGCGGCTACGGCAGCAGCCGCGAGTGCGACAAGCCCTTGTTCTCCCGTGTGTCGGGTCACAAGCAAGGGGACGGTGGGGCGGAAATCCCTGCAGATTAAAGGAGTTGCTTGGCCAGGGCGGCTATCTACCCGACAGCGTACTCCTTGAAACTGGCATCGCGTTCGTGAAACTGCTCCCAACGGCTCTCGAGAGCTAGCTGATCTGCTTTTGTTGTACCGGGGCTCGCAAGACGAGAATGTCGAGATCAGAATCCCGCGTCGCCTTTCTGCGAGCGCACGCACCGACCAAAAGCACGGCGGCAACACCCGATTCGACGCTAAAGAACTCGACGACACTCTCTGCGGCTCGCGCATGTTCAGGAGACGGATAGTCGATGGCACTACGTTGCGCCATAGCACACGGTTACAGGGTTGAACGGCGCGACGCCTTGAGAGACGGGCCGAGTTCGGACTCGGCGTCGGCCGTCACGCCCGCCCTCTTGGTGATGCCTTCAAGGTTAAGAATCGGCGTACCACGCCGGCTGCGTGCAAGAGCGCGTGGAGATCCAGATCGGGGTGATTGGGCAGCCGCAGGACGCTTCGGTAGAATACGTGCGCGCCGGTCAGCGGGGCGTATTTGGGGCCGTCGATCAGGCGCTCGATGCGTGCGCTTAGCGGCCGCCGCGCCTCGATCCCCTCGCGCTGGAGCTCGTCCATCAACGCCGATGGCTCCGGCACACGCACCAGGTAAGCGGAATAGGTGGGCACCGCACCAGGGGCTGGAAGCACGGGGCGGATGGGGACGCCATGCAGTCCGCGCCAGACGCTGTTGTACACGCCCGCCGCGGCCCAGCATCCTTGATTCCAGTCGTCGAGCGCTTCCAGATCGCTCATCAGATCGCCGGCGCGTTCGGGCTCCGGCGCTGAGATGGCGCGCGTGGCCGCCAGCTTCTCGGCGCACGACACATCATCCGTCGCCAGGAGCGCGCCCTTCGACCGGCTGAAGGGATGATTGTCCAGCGC
Source organism: Armatimonadota bacterium (assembly GCA_052386995.1). Classification (GTDB taxonomy): domain Bacteria; phylum Sysuimicrobiota; class Sysuimicrobiia; order Sysuimicrobiales; family Humicultoraceae; genus JBQTJP01. The sequence goes on along the minus strand of JBQTJP010000242.1, from coordinate 3,644 downwards.
GAGAACAGTGGCCGCCCCCAGCGACCCGACCGGCCTGCCGCCAAGCGCGCCGCCGGCTGCCGCGGTGACGTCTTCAAGCACGAGCCCGGCTTGGTGCGGGGGGCGCGAAGGCAGACCAAACCGATGATCAAGGATACATACGTCGCGATTCCGGCCAGCCCGCACCTCGAAATCGGGCCAGATGGGTGTGCCGCCGCCTTCATGGAGGTCGACGTCGACGACAGCCGCCCCAGATCGACCCATCAGATCCCGCACATCGTCCGCAATCCCGACGGGTACGTGCACACGATGCGATGAGTCAATGCCAAACGCCTCCAACACCGCACCCCACGCGGCCCGAACGTCCGGAGCCCACCACACCCACCGGCATCCCAGCAGCACTGTCAGGCGCGCCTGGACATCGCCGCGGCCGTCGCGCATGGGCGGTCGCGATCCCGCCACGGCCGGGGCAAGCCGCATCCAGTAGTCTGGCATCATTCTGCCTAACTCTCTGGCCGGTCGAGCAGTCCGGCGAACCTGAGCATGAACTCCGCGTGCGAGGCCGCCATCTCCACGAGGCCACCAACCCGACCGCTGCCCTCGACGACGAGATACTCGTCCACCGCCGACGCCCTGCCGTGACCCATGCCCACATCGCGCAGAACGGGAATTCCAAACTGCTCGGAAAAGAGCGACCACGGACCGCCGCCGCCGGTCATCGGCCACCAGACCACATCCAGGCCGCGTGCCCCGAACAGCGCTGCCGCGGCGCGCACCACCGGCGTGTCGCGACCGACGCGCGACCCGTTGAAGGCGCCGTGGACGTCCATCTCGACATCGACGAACCCAGCGCGATCCAGCCGCTCCTTGATTCCCCGCAACACGGCCCGCACGTCCCACGTGCGCGGTACCCGGATGTCCAATGTGGCCTCGGCCGTATGCGGCAGGGTGAAAGTGGACGTCCCTGGCCCCAGATAGCCGCTGCGCAGTCCGTTGAGATTCACGCTCGCGCCGAAAAAGAACCGCCGGTACACGTCCGCTTCGCCGGCATCTCCGATGGCTGGAGCATCCTCGCCCTGGACGCCCGGCAGGACGCGCTGCCAGGGTGTCCCGGCGAAGCGCGACATGATCGCCCGCATCTCCTCCGCCTCGTCGGCGGTCGGCGGCTCTGCCGGCCGGTCGAAGCCGTCGACCAGCACGGTGTTGCCGTCGGGTGCGGTCAGAGTTCCCAGCGCATGAATCAGCCGCCATGCCGGACTGTCCACGACCGCCTTCGCCATGCCATGCATCGGGGCGCACTTCGGCCCCCGGCCCCAGCGCGCGCCGGAAGCCCGCAGCGTCATGTAGATCAGGCCCTTGTACCCGAGCGTCAGATGCGGCGCGCCGGCGGCATCCTGCGACGCGCCGGGCGACCAGCAGCCGGACGCCTTTTGAAGGCGGTCACGGTAGCGATCGATCATCATGCGGTAGTGCGGACTGCCGAGGATCTCGTCGCCCTCTGCCAGGACCAGCAGATTGACGGGAGGACGGCCGAGCACGGCACCGCAGGCCTCGACCGCGTTGAGCCACACACCGAAAGGTCCTTTGACGGCCCTTGCCCCCCGAGCAATCAGCACTCGCGGGAAGGTCGTGTCCTCGACGACGTCGGCGCCAAACGGAGGCGCGCGCCATCCATCCGCGTCCGCGCGGCGGACATCGTACATGCTGTAAATCACCAGGGTGACGGGCGCGCCGGCGTCATGGGCGGCCCATACGCCGGGAAATCCGGGGGTCGGCACGATCTCGACTTCGGGAAACCCGGCGTCCCGCAACAGGTCGGCGACGAGCCGGGCGCACGTCTCCACGCCTTCGCCGTCAACCGAGACGCTTGGCTGCCGCAGCAGCGCCTGCAGCCTGGCAAGATGCCGGTCGTGGTGAGTTTCTAGATACGACCGGACGCGACGGAGCTCAGCCTCCAGCCGCTATCTCCGCTCCTTCCAGGCGTACTTCGCGGGCCAGTTGTTGCTGGCGCTCTCGAGGTACACGCCGTGCACGGTCTCTTTCATCGCCACCTGCTGGGTGACGTCGAAGAGCATGATGATCGGCGCGTCGCTGAAGACCTGCTTGATGATCTGCGAGTAGTAGATCTTGTTGCGGCCCGATGAGGTCGTGGCCTTAATGGATGCTTCGATCAGCCCATCGACCGTGGGATTCGAGTAATAGGCGCGATTGAAATAGCGCGGCGCCGCGGAGCTGCTGTGATAAAAGGTCAGCAGCGTGTACTCGGCGTCCCCGGTGAAGGTGCCGACGGCCAGGTTGACCAGATCGTAGGTCGCTCGCTCGGGCGGCAGCGTCACGCGCGGGATGAAGGTCGCCGATTCCAGGACCGTGAGGCGCACGTCGATGCCCACGGCCTTGAGCATCCCCTGCACGAGCTCGGCGGTCTCGAAATCGCCGGGGCCTCCGCCCTTGCGCGTGATGAGCTCGAGCGACAGCGGCCGGCCATCCCGCTGCCGGACGCCGCCCGGTCCCATCGCGAAGCCCGCCTCGTCCAGAAGCTTCCTCGCTTTGTCCTGATCGTACGCGTAGGTTCCGGCGTTGACGTAGCCTTCGACGGTCTGGTTGATGTAGACGGCCGTGGCGATCTTGGCCGTCCCGAGGAAGACCGCCCTGATGATGCCTTCCTTGTCGACGGCGTGGTTGAGCGCCCGGCGCACCCGAACGTCATTCAGCGGCGGCTTGCGGTTGTTGATCGTGACGTAGTACTGCTGCGAACCGAGGGCTCCCTGGACCTTCAGGCCCCGCCGGGTCTTGAGCCGCTGCAGATCGGGAATCGAAAGACCCAGCGCCATGTCGGCGTCGCCGGCCTCCAGCATCGTCGCGCGGGCGTTGATGTCGGGGGCGACGCGGAAGACGATCTCGTCCAGATAGGGCAGGCCCTTTTGCCAGTAGTTTGGATTCTTGCGCAGCCGCACGATCTCGTTGGGACGGAACTCGGCGACCATGAAGGCGCCGGTCCCGGACGCCTGTGTCTTCAGCCCGTCGTCGCCCACACGCTGCTGAAAGGCGGGGCTGTACATCGAGTAGGTCTTGGTGACCAGAATCGAGCGCAGGTTCGGCGCCGGGCGGGTCAGCGTCACCCGGACGGTCAGGTCGTCTACCACGTCAACACTCTTGAACGGCAACAGGTCGAACAGCGGCTGGCGCTTCTGGACCTTCCGGTCAAAGTTCCATTTGACGGCCGCGGCGTTGAATGGGCTGCCGTCGTGGAACTTCACGTCGGGCTGGAGCTTCCAGGTCCACGTGAGACCGTCCGCTGAGATCTGGTCTTCTTTCACGAGCAGGCCTTTGACCTTGCCGGTGCCGTCGCGATCGTAGAGTGTTTCATAGAAATAGTGCCCGAGCTCGTTCACCGTGCTGATGTTCACGGAATTCGTGTCGATATGAGTTGCCAGGGGGACAAACGCGACCGTCAAGGTCCCGCCTGGGGTCGGGGCCGGCATTGCGGGGCCCGGTGGCGCGGCGGGGGCCGGGAGCGCAACCTGACCAAACGTGGAGAGCATCAGGATCCCGGCCAGCCCCACCACGAGCAGACCGCGGATCACTCGCAGGTTTGGATTTACCATCTGTCTTCTCACCTCCGGATTTCCTTCCACTTCGACAGGACCGCGGGAGCGCCTGCGGCG
>JBQTJP010000241.1:0-17621 GCA_052386995.1 Armatimonadota bacterium | reverse complement strand
ACTGTGACCTACGAGCGCGGCGAATATGCGGAATCTCGTTCCTTCTATCAGGAGAGTCTCGCCTTGTGCCGGCGTCTGGGGCACGGGGTCGGCATTGCCATTACTCTCATCAACCTCGGCGGGGTTGCCAGGAGCGACGGCGACTACGGAACTGCTCGCACCTTGTATCGTGAGGGCCTTGCGGTGGCCCGAGGCCTAGGGCACAAGCCGGTGATAGCCGGGGCACTCCGCAACCTGGGCGACTGAGTGAGCACGAGGGGGACTTTGCGCTGGCTCAGTCTCTATTTGAGGAGGCGTGCCAGCTGTCTCGGCAATTGGGGGATAAGGCGGGCATCGCCAGTGCTCTAGAGGGTCTCGGAGGGGTCAGCGCGGCGCGAGGCCACACGGAGCGTGGAGCCAGATTGTTCGGCGCTGCGGAGGCCACACGGGAGGAAATCGGTGGTCACATCGATCCGATCAACCGGCCCGATCACGAGCGCAGGGTCGCCGCATTGCGTGACGCGATGAACCCAGATATTTTTGCGGCTGCGTGGAAGGCAGGCAGGGCCATGGCAGTGGACCAGGCTGTCGAGTACGCGCTGGGAGAGCAGTCGGGAGCGGGCGATGCCCCTGAGGAGCGATCGCCCATATCTTGACTCACCCGGAGGCGTGACTAATAGCCAAGATCCCCGCCGTCGTTCACCCCCCCAGGCTCTATGTCGTCGGGCTGGTGTTTGGTGATTACATCCGCTAGGCTAATGGCTGCCTCTTATCTGGCACTGATCTGGAGAGTGGCTCGGTGCGGATCCACGCAGACTCGGGGGCGAACTGACGCCATGACGCGCCAGGCGCCCGCCCTCGTCACCCTGTCCGGCCGCGATCTCACCATCGAGCATGTCGTGGACGTGGCCCGTCGCCATGCAAGGGTCGAGCTGGCTACAGAGGCGGCCGATCGCGTCGAGCGATCGCAGCGCCTGGTGAAGCAGTTGATCGAGCGGGGAGCGGTCATCTATGGCGTGACGACGGGCCTCGCTGATCACAAGAGCATGCCCGTCCCGCAGGAAGAGACCGAGGCCTTCCAGCGCCGGATCGTCCTCAGCCATGTCGTCGGTGTGGGATCGCCGCTGCCTGCCGACGTCGTGCGCGCGATCATCCTCGCGCGCGCAAACACGCTTGCGACCGGAGGATCGGGGGCCGGCCGCGGACTGATCGATCTCCTGATCGCCTTGCTCAATCATCGCATCCACCCGCGCGTTCCCGAATTAGGGTCGTTGGGGGTCACCGATCTCTCACACCTGGCCAGCATCGCTCTTGTAGTGCTGGGTGAGGGTGAGGCGGAAATGAACGGCGCCACTGTCGCCGCCCGGGACGCGCTCGCCTCGGCTGGGCTTCGCCCGGCCCGCCTGGGTCCCAAGGAAGGGCTGGCGCTCATCAGCGCGAACGCCGCCTCGGTCGGACGCGGGGCGCTCGTCGCGTTCGATTTCGACCAGCTTCTCCTGAATGTGGATCTGGCCGCGGCCCTGAGCCTGGAAGCCTTCCTTGGGAACGTGGCGCCCTATGATGTGGAGATCGAGCAGGCCCATGCGGATGCGGGGCAGGCGGCAACGGCCGCCCGCCTGCGGGGGCTTCTGGCTGGCAGCAGCCTCTATCAGGCGGGGGCCGCGCGGTCGGTGCAGGATCCCTACAGCTTTCGGTGCGTTCCCCAGGTGCACGGCGCCGCGCGGAACAGCGCCGCGGCCGCACGCCGCGTGGTGGAGATGGAGCTCAACGCCGCGGGCGACACCCCGCTCGTGGCGGTTGAGTCTGGGCGGATCATTTCGAACGGCAACTTCCTGGTGCTGGGGCTCACGCTGGCCTTCGAGCAGCTGGCCATCGCGCTCGCTCACGTCACCGCGCTGTCGGTGGCGCGCACGCGGGCGCTGATGTCCGCGCGAATGACCGGACTTCCGGGCACGCTGATCGCGTCGCCCGCCCCTCAGACCGGGCTGAGCATCCTGCAGGAAACCGCCACGTCGCTACAAACGGGCATCAGGCTTCGGGCCAATCCTTCATCCCTCGACTTCCTCCCGATCGCCGACGGTGTCGAAGACCACGCTACCGGGGCGATGGACGCGGTCGCCAAGGTTGAAGCCGGTATCCGCGACGCGACCCTCATAGTGGGCGTGGAGCTGATGACGGCCGCGCAAGCCGTGGATCTTCGCGGCGGCATCGGTCTGGGCGAAGGGACGCGCAGGGCCTACGAGATCATCCGGCGCGACATCCCGTTCCTTCGCGAGGACACCCCTCTGTCGCCCTTTGTCGAAACGCTCGGCTCCCGCGTGTGGTCCGGAGCATTCATCGAAGAGGTCGAAGCAGGAGTGCGTGACTTGTGATACAATCGCGCCGTCATTTTTCCATGAAAAGTGACGACATGGTAGGCAGCGTTTCTAGCGGGACCCAGCGAAGACTCCCAGCCTACGCCTGGGCTCGCAGGCGCGGATCAAGAAGAGGATACACCAGGTCTAGGGCCAGATTCACCGCGCCCACGATGATCGCGGCGATGAGCACCGTGCCCATCGCGAGCGGCACGTCGAAGCGGATCACGGCCTCGACCATCTGCGCGCCGATGCCGGGCCATCCGAACACGGCCTCGATCACCACCAACCCGCTCATGAAGTTTGCGAAGTCGAGCCCCCACATTGTCACGACCGGGATGAGGGCATTGCGCAGCGCGTGCTTGACGATGACGAGGCGCTCGGGGAGGCCTTTGCTGCGGGCCGTCCGCACGTAGTCGCGCGCCATCACATCGAGCAGGGTGGAGCGAATGACGCGCGCATACCAGCCGGCATAAGCGATGCCCACCGCCAGAGCAGGAAGGATGAGATGCGGGAGGCCGCCATAGCCCCCGATCGGCAGCCACCCCAGCCGCGCGCCGACGAGGTAGAGCAGGAACAGGCCGATCCAGAAGTGCGGCAGGCCCAGTGTGATCAACGTGCCGACCATCGTCAGTCGGTCGAATCTGCTGCCCGGACGGACCGCCGAGAGGATCCCAACCGGGAGTCCGATCGCCGCCTCGGCGATGACGCAGGCCAGCGCGAGCTTGAACGACGGACCGAGGTGCGAGATCAGCAGTTCGAGGACCGGGCGGCCGAAGACATACGAGCGGCCCAGGTCGCCGTGCAGCAGCCGCCAGAGATAGCGCCCGTACTGCACGTACAACGGCTGGTCGAGCCCGAGGACCTTGCGAATGTTCTCGGTGACCTGCGGTGTGGCTTGAGGCCCGGCGATGGCCGCGCCCGGATCGGACGGCACGGCGTACATGAGCAAGAAAGTCACGGTCGAAACAACCCAGAGCAACAGAAGGATGCCCGCGAGGCGCGCCGGAATGCCGCGATGCGTCATGCCGGTCCCCTCCGCCGCACACCGCTCGTGGGATCGAAGGCATCGCGCAGCCCGTCCCCGAGCAGATTGAAGCTCACCACCGCGCACGCGATGATTGCACCCGGGAAGAAGAAGATCCACGGGGCGCTCCGGTAGGCCCGGGCCCCTTCGTAGATGATCGATCCCCACGAAGCCGTCGGTGGCTGAACCCCGAGCCCGAGGAAACTGAGCGACGCCTCGGCCAGGATCGTCGCGGGCACGCGGAGGGTGAAGTAGACGACGACCAGCGGCACGAGCTGCGGCAGGATGTGCTGCAGCAGGATGCGCGGGCTGCTCGCGCCGATCGCCCGCGCGCCATCGATGAACTCGCGCTGCGCCACCGACAGCACCTCGCTGTAAATCACCCGAGCCGGATACGCCCAGGCGAAGACCGAGAGCACGAAGACAACGACCCACAGGCCACGCGGGAGGACACTCACGAGCGCCAGCATGAGCAGCAGACTGGGGAAACTCAGCACGGCATTGGTGATCCAGATCAGGACGGTCCGCGCGGGGCCGCTGAAGTAGCCGGCCACGAGCCCGATCCCGATGGCGACGCTCAGGGCAATGATGGTTGAGATCACGCCGACGGCCAGCGACACCCGCGTTCCCCAGATCACGCGGCTCAGCAGGTCACGGCCCAACAGATCGGTCCCAAAGACAAATTCTTCGCCGGGGCTTCGCGGCGCGCCGACCGCGGACAAACCCTGCGGATGCTGATAGTTGGGATTATAGGGAGCGACGACCGGCGCGAGGACCGCGAGCGTTACGAAGATCAGGACGCCGATGCCGCCGGCCAGCGCGAACCGATCTCGCGCCAGCGTCCGCCATGCCCGGCCCCTGGCAGAGAGAAATGCGCGTTGAACCGCCGGAGCGGGAGCCGCCGGCGCGGCAGCGGCAGGGCGCATCGTGGCCCCACGATACCGGACCTTCCCTCAACCTGTCCAGTCGATGAACTCGTTCAGTCGAAGCCGCGGCCGGCCCCGAAGCGCCGGGCCGGTCGAGGTTCCCGGGGGCCCGCGGAGAACAGGTTATCGTGTCCCCCCGACTCGGCGCCGCCATCGCGACGATCTTCTGGGGCCTCTCGTTCGTTGCAACCAAAGCCGCGGTGCAGGAGATCTCTCCCGTCACCCTGATCTTCACGCGCTTTGCGCTCGGCGTGCTGCTGCTCGTCGGCATCGTGCGCGCGCGGAGGAAGCGCCTAATCCCGGTGCGGGAAGTCTGGGGCAGCCTGACCCTGATGGGATTCATCGGGATCTTTGTGCACCAGATGCTGCAGGCGCATGCGCTCACACTCACGAGCGCGGTCAACACCGGCTGGCTGATCGGCCTGACGCCCATCTGGTCGGCGGTCCTCGCAGCCTTGATTCTGAAAGAGCGCTTCGGCGCGGCGAAGACCTTCGGGCTCGCGGTCGGGTTTCTCGGTGCGGCGCTCGTCGTGACACAAGGTCGCCCGGAGTCAGTGCAGCTCGTTCCTTCGACCCGCGGCGATCTGCTTGTCCTCGCCAGCACGGTGAACTGGGGCGTCTTTACAGTGTTGAGCCGCCCCGTCCTGGATAAACTCGACCCTTTGGAGTTCACCGTGAGCTCGATGTTCCTTGGTTGGATCATGCTCGCGCCGCTCTTCGTTCTCGACGCCGGGTGGCGGCAGTATGCAGGGCTGACGGAGGCCGGGTGGATCGCGGTCCTGTTCCTCGGCATCGCCTGCTCCGGGATCGCCTACCTCCTGTGGTATGCGGCGGTGGCGCACCTGGAGACGTCGCGCGTGGCGTCGTTCCTGTACCTCGAGCCGCTGGTGACGGCCGTGGGTGCGGTGGTGCTGCTGGACGAGCCGGTGCGGCTGGTCACGATCTTCGGCGGCCTGCTGCTGCTTGGCGGGGTCATGCTCGTCCAGCGCGCCAAGGACCGTTAGGGCCATCCGGTGAACAGGAAAGCGGGACACGCACAAGCGCGCCCGCTCACGTGGAGATGGTCTTAGATGGCTTCCCCGACAAAAGCCACACCGGCCCGCAGGCTTCGCGAGCGCCTGCGTTCGACAGAACTGCTCATAGCGCCTGGCGTCTTCGACGGCCTCTCGGCGCGGATCGCGGCCGCCGCGGGCTTCGAGGCTCTCTACGCAAGTGGGGGCGCGATCGCACGCAGCACGGGCGTTCCCGACCTGGGCCTGCTGAGCTTCACGGAAGTCCTCGCCCGCCTGCGAGAGATCGTCGACGCGACCGACCTGCCGGTCATCGCCGACGCCGACACCGGATACGGCAACGCGCTCAACGTTTTCCGCACCGTCAGGGAATTTGACCGCCTGGGAGTCGCGGCGCTCCACCTCGAGGATCAGGTGAGCCCAAAGAAGTGCGGGCACTACGCCGGCAAAGAGCTCATCTCCGCCGATGAGATGGTGGGGAAGCTTCGCGCGGCGCAGGATGCGCGCGCCGACCCCGATCTGGTGCTGATTGCGCGCACGGATGCGCGCGCCGTCGAAGGCCTCGAGGGGGCGATCCGCCGAGGCAACCGCTACACTGAAGCCGGCGCCGACCTCATCTTCGTGGAGGCGCCGGAGTCGGAAGAGGAGATCCGGCTCATCGCGCGCCAGGTGCAAGCCCCGCTGCTCATCAACATGTTCCAGGGCGGCCGCACGCCCCTGATCGCCCCTGACGCGCTGGCCAAGATGGGGTATCGCGTGATGATCGTCCCCTCCGACCTGCAGCGGGCCGCGATCCGCGCCATGCAGGACGCGGCGCAGGCGGTGCGGGCCACCGGTACCGCGGCGGGGCTGGGCACGCGGCTCGCCGGCTTTGACGAGCGCGACGCCCTGGTCGACCTCGCGTCCTGGCAGCAGCGGGACCGCCTGTATGGAGCCGGCGACGACGAGCGATGACCGTTGCCCGCCGGTTTGCCCGCTACACGCACGGCCTGGCCTTCGCCCGGATCCCGCCGGAGGTCATCCATCAGGCAAAGCGCCGGATCATCGATGCGGTGGCGTGCGGATTGGCCGCCGTTCGAGAGGACCCGCCCGCGCGGGCCCGGCGTGCGCTCCACCACCTCGGCCCGTCGGGCTCGGCCACCATCCTCGGCACCGGGGAACATACGTCGCCCGATCTGGCGGCGTTCGTCAACGGCTATCTGATCCGATATCTCGACTACAACGACACCTACCTTTCTAAGGAAGCACTGCATCCCTCTGACAACCTGGCCGGGCTGCTGGCTGTCGCCGAAGACCGCGGCGCAAGTGGTCGGGATCTGATGACGGCCATGATCGCGGCGTACGAAATCGTCTGCCGCCTGGCGGATGCCAGCAGCATCCGCGATCGCGGCTGGGACCACGTCACCTACGGCGGCATCGCCGTGGCAGCAGCCGCCGCCAGGCTGCTCGGGTGCGGGCCCGAGCAGATCGAGCAGGCGATCAACATCGCCGCGGCCACGGGTATCAACCTCAGGCAGACCCGCGTGGGCGAGCTCTCGATGTGGAAGGGCGCGGCATACGGCGGCGCCGGGCGCAACGGCGTCTTCGCCGCCTACCTGGCGGGCGAAGGCATCACCGGCCCCGCCCCCGTGTTTGAGGGCCTGCGGGGGTTCATCGCGCAGGTCTCCGGACCGCTGGAGATCCCGCCGATGGCCGGGGAAGATCAAGGCACTGCGCGGTTCAAGATCCTGGATACCGACATCAAGTACTGGCCGGCCGAGTATCACTCCCAGGCGGCGGTGGCGCTGGCGCTTGATCTGCGCGGGCAGGGCGTGCGCCCCGAGGCGATCGACCGTGTCACGGTCCGGACATTCAAGGTAGCCGTCGAGATTATCGGCGGCGAGCCCGAGAAGTGGGCTCCGACCACGCGCGAGACGGCCGATCACAGCATGCCGTACCTGGTCGCTGCCGCGCTACTCGACGGCGAGATCACCGAGCGGCAGTTCACCCCCGAACGCCTCGCACGCGAGGACATCCGAAGGCTGATGGCTCGCACCCAGGTCGTCGAGGAAAAGGATCTCACCGCCGCATACCCAGCGGGCATCCCTACCATCCTTGAGGTTGTGGAGTCCGGGGGCCGCGTGCATTCGGCGCGCATGGACTTTCCACCGGGGCACAGTCGCAACCCGCTCACCGACGCGCAGATCAGCGACAAGTTCACGCGGCTCGCCGGGCCGGTGCTGGGACGGCGGGCCGGGCAGGCGCTGCGCGCTCTATGGGCGCTGGAGTCGTGCGCCGACGTGCGAACGATTATGCCGCTCCTCACCGCCGGCGGCGCGAAGACACCGCGCGCAAGGAGGACACCGGCGCCGAAGCGAAGCCGTTCACGTACCCGCAGGCGGAGGTGAAGAATATGATTCGCACGGCAGGGCTTGTGATCGCGATATTCCTCATGTTCGGACTGGCCTCCGGTCTGGCCGGGCCCGCGTATCCCAACAAGGCCATCGATCTCATCGCACCGGCCGGCGCCGGCGGCGGGTGGGACGCCACGGCTCGGATGGCGGCGCGGGCGCTGGGTGAAGAGAAACTCGTGACGGTGCCGATCGCCGTCACCAATATGGCGGGCGGCAGCGGCGCCGTCGGTATCGCCCACATGGTCACCCGGCGTAAGGGCGACACGCACGCGATCGCTGTCATGGGATCGGCGCTGACCGGCACGCTCGCGCGCAAAGCCGTGCCGTATACCTTTAACGACGTCACGCCCATCGCCGCGATCACGGGCGATTTCAGCGTCATCGCGGTCCGCAAGGACTCGACGTTCAACAACCTGCGCACCCTGATCGATCTCTTCAAGCGCGATCCCGCCTTGATCACCGTCGGCGGCGGCTCGGCGCCGGGCAGCCTGGACCATCTCGCCTTTGCGCTGATGGCCAAGCAGCAAGGGGTGGATGCCGCGAAGGTGCGCTACGTGCCTTTTGGCGACGGGGCATCGGCAATGGCCTCCATCCTTGGAGGTCAGACCACCGTGCTCTCGACCAGTCTGTCCGAGACGCTCGGGCAGCTTGAGGCGGGCCAGGTGCGCGTGCTCGCAGTCCTGGCCCCCGAGCGCCTGGGCGGGTCGCTCAGAAATGTTCCGACGGCACGCGAACAGGGCATTGACTTCGTGATGCTCAACTGGCGCGGCTTCTACATGCCGCCCGATATGCCCGCCGATGTCGTGAAGTTCTGGGAAGATACGATCATCAAGATGGTCAACAGCAAGTCGTGGGCGAAGATCCTGGATGAACAGAAATGGGCGCAGTTCGTCCTGACAGGCGACCGGTTGAAGCGGTTCGTGGCCGGCGATCTCACGTCAACAGAGACAACGCTGCGAGAACTGGGGTTCATCCGCTAGGCCGCGGGGCACCGCATGACCGCTGCCCCACCGACAACCGGCCGAGACGCGCAGTGACCGCCGACCGGCTGGCGGCTGTCGTCATCTTCGTGGTCGCCGTCCTGTACATGCGTGAGTCCACGGCGTTCCGGGGCGTGACCGTCGCCGATGTCGTGGGGCCGTCGGCCTACCCGATCCTGATCGGAGGGCTGACGGCCGCACTCGCTGTCGTGCAGTTCGTGCGCGGCTCTTCACAAGGGGGCGGGGTACCCTTTTGGAAGCGCCACGGCCGCGCGCTGCTGCTTGCGGCCGCGCTGTTCGCCTACACGCGCCTGCTCGAACCCCTGGGGTTCCTGGTTTCGACCTTTCTGTACCTGACGCTGTCCCATCGGTGGCTGGGTGAGCGGTCCTGGCTTCGCGCCGTTGCGGTTGCCCTCGGCGTCACGCTGGGGCTCTGGTTCCTCTTCGACCGGACGCTTGATCTCCGCCTGCCCGTAGGCATTCTCGGGCTCCCAAGATGAGCGAGATCGTCCAGAACCTCGCTCTGGGATTCGGGGTGGCCCTTCAGCCAGTGAACCTGCTCCTGGCGTTCGTCGGCGCGTTCGTTGGGACGCTGATCGGAGTGCTCCCCGGCATCGGACCCGTCAGCGGTGTTGCGCTGCTGATTCCGCTGATCATTGGGCTGCACCCCGCCTCGGCGATGATCCTGCTCACCGCGGTCTACTACGGAACGATGTACGGCGGCTCGACCACCTCGATCCTCGTCAACGTCCCCGGCGAGGCGTCGTCGGTTGCCACAACCTTCGACGGCTATCAGATGGCGCTGCAGGGCAGGGCCGGGCCGGCGCTGGCGATTGCGGCGATCGGATCGTTCATCGCCGGGACGATCAGCGTCGTGGCCCTGATGTTCTTCTCCCTTCCCCTGGCAGGCTACGCCCTGGCGTTTGGACCCGCCGAGAACTTCGCCCTGATGGTCCTCGGCCTCTCCAGCGTCTCGACGCTGGCGGGCGAGCATCTGGTGAAGGCGCTGCTCTCTACCCTGTTCGGCCTGATGCTGGCCACCGTGGGCACCGACCTGGTCACGGGCATCACCCGATACACCTTCGGCGTCCCTCAACTACTGGACGGCATTGATCTGGTGACGGTCGCGGTCGGCCTGTTTGCGATCTCTGAGGTGATGCTGGTCGTGAACGCGATCGCCGGCGAGCGCCGCTTCCTCGCGCTGCAGCGCGTGTGGCTGTCCATGCGGGATTTCATCCAGAGCTTCTGGGCAATCATCCGCGGGACGGTCCTGGGATTTTACATCGGCATCCTCCCGGCGGCGGGCGCCACGATCGCATCGTTCCTCTCATACGGCCTGGAGAAGCGCCTGGCGAAGGACCCCTCGACGTTCGGCAAAGGGGACATTCGGGGCGTCGCAGCGCCGGAGTCCGCCAACAACGCGGCCGCGGTCGGCAACATGATCCCCATGCTCACGCTCGGTATCCCCGGCTCATCGACGACGGCCGTGATGATGGGGGCGCTCCTGATACTGAACGTACTCCCCGGGCCACTGCTGTTCACGAAGCATCCCGATGTGGTCTGGGGCCTCATCGCGAGCATGTACGTCAGCAACGCGGTACTGCTGGTGCTCAACCTGCCCCTGGTCGGCCTCTTCGTCCAGATCCTGAAAACGCCCGAACGCTACCTCTACCCGCTCATCGTCAGCGTCTGCGTGATCGGCGTGTACGCGGTGAGCCGCAGCGAGGTGGACCTGACGATCATGATCCTGCTCGGCGTGCTTGGCTATTACATGCGCCAGCACGACTACCCGCTCGGTCCGGCGATCCTGGGCCTGGTGCTTGGCGACCGCATGGAGCAAACGATGCGCCAGGCGCTCATCATCAGCAGCGGGAATCCGGCCACGTTCGTCACCCGACCGATCCCGGCGGTTATCCTGGCGCTGGCGGTGCTCTCGCTTCTCGCGCCCTATATCATCTCGGCCGTCCGCGGCAAACCGGCAGGCCCCGTGGTCGAGGATGTTTAGCGAGTAGGCGCGCTGATCGCTTCGGTCCTCTTCGATCTCGACGGGACGCTGCTCGACTCCTTTGACCTCATCGCGACGTCGTTCCGCGAAGCCTGCCGCGGAGTGCTCGGCCGCGAGATCACGGATGCGGAGGTCCTTGCGCGCTGGGGCGCACCCCTGCGGGAGAGATTTGCCCCGCTGGCCTCCGGCGGCCCGGAATTGATGGAGAACCTGATTAGCGCCTACGTCGCCCACTATGAGACGCACCATGACCGCATGGCGTCCCTGTTTCCGGGCGTCTACGAGATGCTCGCGAGCCTCAGGCGCCTCGGATGTGCCATGGCGATTGTCACATCCAAACGCCGGCGCTCGACGCTGCAGGCGCTCGACACGTTCCACCTGACCGCCTTCATCCGTGTGGCCGTAACGGCAGACGATGTCGCGGCGCCGAAGCCGGCACCCGATCCCATCCGTGAGGCGCTGCGGCAGCTCGGAGGCCATCCGAGAGCGGCCTTCATGATCGGGGACGGTGCCCTCGACATCCTCGCCGCGCGGGCGGCCGGCGTGCGCAGTGTGGCGGCATTATGGGGCACACGGGAGTGCAGCGCTCTGCTTCTGGCGGGACCCGATGATACCGCCCGCACTCCCCAGGATGTCGTGGCGCTTGTCGAATCACGTAACGTGCATGGGGATGATTAGACCGCAGCACCTTAAGCCCGGTGACACTATCGCCGTCGTATCACCCTAATGGGGTGGCCTCTTATGTATGCTATGATGCATGCATAATGATAACATGAATGCTACCACAGATCCCATCGAATGCGAGGATCACCATGAAGCAGACCACGGTGCGCGGTATCGATACAGCCCTCGCGCGACGGCTCCGCGAAGAGGCGCGACGACGCGGGCTGAGCTTGAATCGGACCGTGCTTCTCTTGCTCCGACAGGCTACCGGGCTCGCCACACCTTCCGAGCCGCCGCCCGCAAGGCCAGAGCTGTTCTCAGATCTCGATCATTTGGCCGGGAGCTGGACCAAGCAGGATGCCGACGAGTTCGATCGTGCGGTCCAGGGTCTCAGAGGCGTTGACGAGGATATGTGGACGTGAGGGTCCTTCTCGACACCTCGGCGTACTCCGCGTTCAGGCGCGGCCACGCCGGAGCCGTGGACGCCCTCCGGGTCGCGTCATTCATTGGGCTGACCGCGGTCGTGCTCGGAGAACTCCTGAGTGGATTCGTCCTCGGCCGCCGAGAGACACGCAACAGACAGGAGCTTCGTGAATTCCTCGCTTCACCACGGGTCCATATTCTCCCGATGGGTCTGGAGACAGGGGAACGGTTCGCCGTAATCTATCGTCTTCTTCGAGAAGGTGGACGGCCCGTACCGACAAACGACCTCTGGATCGCCGCCTCCGCCATGGAGCATGGCCTGCGAGTCCTCACCGCAGATGAGCACTACAAGGCAATCCCCGTGATCCTGACCGAGTTCCTGGAGGGGCGCGGCTAGGCCGGTCTACTTACCCGCGGGTTGGATCTTCACGAGGCTAGCCCAAAAAGGGTAGAACCCGAACTCCGGTTCCTCGGCATCACCGCGCTGGTAGCCAATGGCGATGACGACGGTCGTGCCGGCCTCCAGCCGCTGAAAAGGCGGCGAGCGCCGAAGCGGCGAGAGCGTGGCGGCCGACACACGATGCTTTCCCGCGGACTGCGACCATTGGAGCACATACATGCTCTTGTTCTTATCGACCAGGACCTGCGCGACGTTAGGGATCGTCGCGGGCGAATTGGACGGAGCCGAAAACGTGTAGCCGGTCACGTCGAGGACGAACCCGTCGGCCGGGGCGATCGTGTATGCCGCGGGCGCCGCGGCCTTCGTCGGGCCGAGATGATTGTGCCCGTCATCGACGACGATCACGGGAAGGTTCGCATCGATCGAGCCGACCCGCCGCTGACAGGATGACGCGAGGACCGCCAGCATCAGGACCGCGAGATAGACGCCCCGGGTGCGGATTCCACTCCCCTCAAACCTGGCAGTCTTAGTGATGGCCGACGCGTCCATCCGGCACCTCCTGTGATGCACGCCACCTATCACAGACCGGCCTCGCTCCGCAAGAAGCTCCGCGACAGTAGGTTGATCACCAGGAGAGCCGCCGTCACGATCACCGCCACGGCCGCCGAGAGCGCGATCTTCCCTTCATCGTGCAGACCAAAAACTACGACGCCGATCGTCTCGTTCCCCACCGAGAAGAGCAGAATCGACAGGGTCAGTTCGGCCACGGCAGGGATGAACGTCAGGAACCACCCGGCCACCAGACTCGGCCGGATGATCGGGAGCACGATATCCCGAAACGCCGCAGCCCGAGAAGCTCCACTGATGCGGGCGGCCTCCTCCAGCGACTCGTGCACCTGGGCGACGCCGGCCATGACCGTCCTGACGCCGAAGATGAGGAAGCGGGCCACGTACGCGAGCAACAGGATCCAGATCGTGTTGTAGAGCCGGATCCCAAGGAGCGGCACAGGCCGCACCCACGCCAGAATCATCGCCAGCGCAACCACGGTACCCGGGACCGCGTACGGAATCGTGAGCAGCAGTTCGAGCAGCGCCCCACCCCGGATGCGCGCGCGCGCCAGCATGTATCCGATGCCCGCGGCCAGGACGACGATGATCGTAGACGCGGCGGCGGCCAGGCCCAGGCTGTTCACGATCGCACGATGCACCTTCGGGACGCCCAGCATCACCGTCGCGTAGTGCTGGAGCGTCAGGTTGGCGGGGGTCGGCGGAAGGCCGTACGCTCGGATCAGCGACGTCAACACAATCGCGGCGATGGGCAAGACCACGCTGACGAGCACAAATACCGCCAGCGCGGCGGCCGCCGGATGGCGCCATGCGCCGAGCGAGATCAGGCGCCGCGGACCGGGCTGGCCGCCTATCACGGTGAAACGCCGCCGCCCGAGCAGCGTCCGCTGTAACCGCAGCACGACCGCGGCGACGATCACAAGCCACATCGAGAGCGCGGCCGCCACGCGCAGGTTGTCCCGCAGATCGAAGTTGAGGATCGTCGCATAGATCTTTGTCGTCAGTACGAAGTAACGGGCGGGAAATCCGATAATGGCCGGGATGCCGAAGTTCGCCAACGATGACATCAAGAGCAGCAGCGCGCCGGCGAGAATGCCCGGCAGCATGAGCGGCAGCGTCACGTCCCGCATCACCCGGGCCGGTCCCGCGCCTGCCATTCGGGCGGCCTCCTCGAGCGAGGAATCCATGCGCTCCAGCACACCGAGCGCCGCCAGGTAGACAATCGGATAGCCGTAAAGCATGAGCACCAGGATGATTCCGGTCGGCCCGTAGATGACGAAGAGCGGATCGGGGGACCCCGTCAGAGCCATCCACGCCTGGTTTGCGTATCCCACCGGACTCAGGAGATACACCCAGGCCATGGCACCGATGAACGGAGGGATCATGTACGGGAGCAGAACCAGCGTGCGCCACAGGCGCCGCCCGGGCAGGTCGGTGCGGCTGACGAGCCAGGCGAGCGCAACCCCAATTGCCGTTCCACCCGCGGTTGCCCACAGTGACACGATCAGGCTGTTCGCCAGAACGCTGTAGGTCGATGGGTCGCGGGCAAGACGAATGTAGTGCCCGAGCGAGAGGCGGCCCTCGACGAGAAGCGACTGCAGGACGAGCACGGCCGTGGGGTAGAGCACCAGCAGGAGCAGAAGGGCACCGAACGCGGCGGCGAAAGCAGGCGCCAGCGCCGCGCGCGCCGTGCTCACGGAGACCGCTCGGCCTACTGGACGCCGAAGAGATCGGAGAAGGTCTTCTTGATCTCCTCCCGGTTCCGCTCAATATAAGGAAGATTCGTCTGAATGATCTTGAGCTCGCTTACATCGGGTGTCCCCGGCGGTGTCGGGATGTCCGGCACTACCGGAATGTACGACCGCTGCACGAACAGCCGCTGCGCCTCCGGCGAATAGAGGTAGTTGATCCAGGTACGCGCCGCCTCCTCGTTGGCGGTCCCTTTGATGATCGCCACGGGCGTCGGCACCAGCACCGCGCCTTCGGAGGGCCAGACATGCGAGACCGGCGAGCCCTGGGCTCTCAAAGCCCGAACGAAGAAGTCGACCACCTGGGCCAGGACGATCTCCCCTGACGCGAGCTTCTGGATGACATCGCCGTTACTGCGCAGGATGACGGTATTGTTATCCTTCAGTTTGCGGTAAAAGTCCCAACCGAACTCCCGCATGCTGGCAAATGTCCCGACGTGTGAGAACGCCGCGCCTGAGACAAACGGACTCGGCATTCCCACCCGGCCACGGTACTCAGGCTGCGTCAGGTCCCACCAGCTGGACGGCCGGACACCGCGAAGGCGGGCCGTGTTGTAGGCGACCACATTGAAGATCAGCCGCACCTCGTGAAACCGGTTGCCCTCATAGTGGAACTGGCGCGAGATCCGCTGGCCCGCCGGCGGACTGTACGCTGCCAGCAGATCTTTCCGCGCCAGGTCCTGGAAGAACGCGATGTCTGCGAACCAGATGACGTCGGCCTGGATCTTCCCGCCCTGCATCTCAGCCTGCAGCTTGGCGACGACCGGTCCCGAGCCCGCGCGGAAGACATTCACCCGCAGCCCGGGATTGCGCCGCATGAAGTCAGAAGTGAGGAGGTTGACGTCGTCGTCAGACTCGGACGTGTACAGCGTGATGGTCCCGCTCGGTGCTGGGCCGGCGCCGAGCGGCGCCGTAGAGATCACGACCACCAGTGCAAGCGCAACGAGCAAACCCGCGATCCTCATAAGAGTTCCCTCCGGCTCCAACGTGGCACTCCCAGTATACCGGGAAATGAGACGCCCGCCCTCCTCGGTGAGGATTCACCGCGGGGATTCCATCGCTGTCCGAGCGGCGCGCATCTCCACACCCGACTCCCGCCACAGCTCCTCGAACTGCGCCTTGTTCCAGCGGGCCAGATCCGTACCGGCAGCCGCGGAAAACCCTTCGAGGGCGATCGCGCCTCTAAACCCATGCAGCCCCGCCAGGACCCGGGCGAGATCACGCCCACCCTGACCCAGGGGCAGGTGCAGCCGGGTCTCATCCGCGTCGCTGAGGTGCACATGCGTCAGGCGTTCGAGGCGTGACAGGAACGCTGGCTCGTCCTCACCCCAGGGGATGTGCGCGACGTCGAGCACCGTCCCCACGTTGGGGCGGTCAACCTCGCGCATGAGACGGTTGACATCCTCAGGGGTAATGACGTACTCGCCCTGCCGCGGCTCCATGTGCTCGACGGCCACTTGCTGCCCGTACTCGGCGGCGTGATCGGCCACATCCCGGATCGCGGCGACCTGGCGCGGCCAGTAGACCTCGGCGTCGTCGTGGGGATCGGTCGTGTGCCCCGGGTGCATGATGACCATCCGCGCCCCGAGGCGCGCCGCCAGATCCACGGAGTCGTGGAGCG
Organism: Armatimonadota bacterium; assembly: GCA_052386995.1. GTDB lineage: Bacteria > Sysuimicrobiota > Sysuimicrobiia > Sysuimicrobiales > Humicultoraceae > JBQTJP01. Next base: position 1,525 of record JBQTJP010000241.1, on the reverse strand, counting down.
CCTCGAGCGACGCCGTACGAATCGAGTCGATCCCGGACGCCGGGTTGAGATCCCAGCTCAAGGCGTGCAGCGTGACGGCCAGACCCCGCTTCCGCGCCTGCGCGCCTAGCGCGCTCGCATCGGTCCTCTCGCGCCGCAACTGGTAGGCCCAGAACTCCACGCCGTCGTAGCCGAGATCGTGCGCGACATCCACGATCTCGCCGGGGTCGTGCGCCCAAAGCAGCGGGGCGCTGAGAAGAACCTGGCAGTGCCGCTCCGTGGCGGGCAGCTCACCCGGGGCAGACGGCAGGACGGGCGCGGCCTTGCGGATGCGGCGGCGGCGGGGCCGGACGATGTCCATCGTGGCGCGCAGCTCCGCGGCGACGCGAAAGGGTTTGGTGAAGGCTCGTCCCGGCAGCGAGGAGATAAAATCCCGTGGGCTGCGCCTGAACTCGGTGGTGATCTCAAACGGCTTAGCCAGCAGGCGCCGCACAACGCCATCCACGTACTGCTCCATGAACCGCAGCGTGTCCACGGCGACGGCGCGGCCGCAGACGATGCACAGCACGCGCGAGAGGCCGCCCCCGCCGGTGGTCACCAGATGCGAGGTGGTCCGGTGGCAGCGGCCGCAGTAGAGTTCGCTCTCGTACCTGTCGGCCATGTCTACGCCGCCATCACCCGTCTCACCGCGGCCGCGATATCATCCTCCTGTGGCACGGCGGCGCGCTCGAGTGTCCGGTTGTAGGGCAGGGGACACTCCTGCCCGCCCAGCCGAACGATGGGCGCATCGAGGTGGAAGAAGGCATCGCTCTCGGCGAGCCGCGCGGCAATCTCCGCGCCGATGCCCAACGTCTTGACGCCCTCGTACACGATGACGACCCTCCCGGTCTTGCGGGCGGAGGCAACAATCGTCTCGGTATCGAGGGGCCGCAGGGTTCGCGGATCGATGACCTCGATGCTGATGCCCTCCTGAGCCACGCGCTCCGCCACCGCGAGAGCCCGTGGCACCATCGCGGACGTCGCGATCACGGTGACATCGGTGCCGGGCCGCTTGATGTCGGCCACGCCCAGAGGGATCTCTGATGAATCCTCGGCAACTTCTCCGCGCGTCCGGTAGAGCAGCTTATGCTCCACAAAGATCACCGGGTTGTCATCCCGGATACTCGCCAGGAGCAGCCCTCGGGCATCGGCCGGTGTCGAGGGCGCGACGACCTTGAGCCCGGGCACGTGCGCGAACCAGGCCTCAAGACTCTCGGAGTGCTGGGCCGCCCCGCCGGTCCCCGACCCGCCCGGCGTGCGCACGACCATGGGCACTCGTGCCGTCCCGCCGAACATGTACCGGATCTTCGCCGCCTGCAGGACCAGCTGCTCCATGCAGAGCGTGATGAAGTCCATGAACTGAATCTCGACGACGGGGCGCAGCCCGGTGAGGGCGGCACCAATCGCGCAGCCCGTGATGGCCGCTTCGGAGATGGGTGTGTCGCGGACGCGTTCGGGTCCAAACTCTTCGAAGAGTCCGCTCGTCACGGCAAATGCGCCGCCGTAG
>JBQTJP010000240.1:0-2494 GCA_052386995.1 Armatimonadota bacterium | reverse complement strand
CCGGAATCTGATGCCGCAAGAGCGCCTGGGCCTCTCGCAATTTCGCGAGTAATTCCGCATTGGCCGTAAGGCGAGCAGGATCTCAGACGTGTCGTCATCCCCTGACGGACTCGACGCCTGCTGCGCCCCGACCAATAGCGGAGCCGGGTTCGGCGCAGTGCGTGCCGCCGGCGTCGGGGCCGGGAGCTTGCGAATCGCATCGGGAACCGGCAGCTGCGGGTGCAGCCGGGCGATGAGCTCTTCGATCTCACGCGTGCTCTTGTAACGCGCCAGAGCCAGCACGTCGGGGTGATTCTCCGGGGTCAGGTGCGGGGCCAGCCGGCGTACCGCGGAGAGCGTCACCCAGCCCGCCGCCAGGTGCTCAAGGAGCACGGGAAAGTGCCGCACCGCCCGCGCCGTCTCGATGCGGTTGTAGGCGGCGTGCTCGGAGAGATGGAGCACGTCGGTGCAGTACTTGTACAGCGAGGGGTAGCCTTCCGCGAGGTACAGGCCCCGCTCGTCGAGCTCCGCGAGATGCACAATGAGCGCGACGGTCGCCTCCCGCTCGCGCTGCGCCAGATCCCTCACCTGTGCGAGGAGATCAGGATCGGACAGCCGCGCCACACGGGCAGGCATATCAGTCGTGTCCATGCTTTCTTATACCATGCGGTTTTCGGAGCCCGAGGAACGTTATGGAGGAGGTGAATGGACTCAAAATACCTTCGAAGTCTGGCTGCTTATCGCCGTGCGGTTCTGCGGTATGCACGTGCGCGTGGGGAGCATCTAGGAGTGTCTCCCGGACAGTCTCAAGAGGCGGTCTGTGCGGTTGTCAAGCCCCTTCGCGAAATTTCTTTCGATCTCGCGCAGGCGGGCTCCCCAACTCGTTCCGGTCTCTGATAGCGCAGCGCCCGTCAACCCTCGTGACTGTCTGCACCAGCACCATCAGGTCGGTGGCAACTCCCGCGCATCCCTTGCGGGCATAACATCGGGCCAAGTTGTAGCGCCTGAAGGGAAGCGTCGCGCAGGCCCGAACTCCCCACCAGATTCTTCCTTAGAACAATGGAGGAGATGCGTATGGCACGCATCGCGAACGCCGCGGTGAACTCGGGGCGCGTGCGCGCAACTGCGGCGCTGCTCGCGCTGCTCGTAGCGATCCTCTGGCCCACGGTGAGCCCGGCCGGGCCCGCGACCGGCGAGACGGCCGTAATTTTACAAGGAGCGGATATCGTCACCCTCGAGCCGTACTTCTCATCGTCGCTGCCGGACCAGAATGCCATCATCCACATCTTTGAGACCATGACCCGCCACACCGATGACTTGAGACTCGTGCCGTGGCTTGCGGAGTCCTGGCGCCTGCGTGACGCCCGCACCTGGGAGTTCAAACTCGTGCCGGGCCGCCGTTTCCAGAACGGTGAGCCGCTCAACGCCGAGGCAATGCGCTTTAGCCTCATGCGCGGCAAAGACCTGTACGAGAAGCGGCAGGGCGATGTGCAGTTCCTCTACAACCTGCTCTACCTCGATACCGTCGAGGTCGTCGACGACGTGACGATCCGCGTCAAGACCAAGACGCCGAACCCGATCGTGCCCTCGCTGATGGCCCACACGCAGACGGCGGCCATGCCGCCCCGCTACACGAGCCAGACGTCCGTCGTCGACTTGCAGCGCAGGCCGATCGGGAGCGGCCCGTATCGTGTCGTCGAGTACGTGCCGAACGAACGGGTCATCCTCGAGGTGTGGCCCGAGCATCCGGAGCGGCCGCGGATCCGCCGCCTGCTCTTCCGGCCGGTCCCCGAGCCCGCGACCCAAATCGCCGAGCTTGCCGCCGGTAACGCCGACATCATCGTGAACGTCCCACCCGACCTGACGCCCCAGGTCGAGCGCGGCGGGAACGCCCGGATCGAAGCCGTTGCCGGACTGCGTCGGATCATCATCGGCCTGCGGCAGGATCGCCATCCGGCGCTGCGTGACAAGCGTGTCCGCCAGGCATTCAACTTTGCCTTTGACTGCGCGACCATGATGCGCAATCTGCTGGCCGGCAAAGGCGAGTGCACCGGGACGATCGCCAACGTCCCGGAGCAGAATCCCGCCGTAAAGCCGTACGCCTATGATGCGCGACGGGCGGCGGCGCTGCTCGACGAGGCCGGGTGGCGGGTGAATACGCGCACCGGCGTTCGCGAACAGGCGGGGCGGGCCCTCGAGCTCGGGATGGATTGCCCGCGGGGCCGCTACATCCGCGACGCAGAGATCTGCCAGGTGATCGCCGCGGACCTGGGAAAGGTCGGCGTGAAGGTAGACCTGCAGGTGTTCGACTGGTCCGTCTTCGTGACGAAATCCGCTCGCCGTGGCGCGGGATTCCGCGATACCTACCTCATCGGCTCCGGCACCGGATTTTCGTGCCAAGGCGACCTGGCGCTCGTTCAGAAGGACTCGGGCTCGAACCGCAGCCTGATCAGCATGTCCCGCTTCGAGGACCTCTGGGAGGATATCTCCATCGCGTTTGATGTGAGGAAGCGCC
>JBQTJP010000239.1:0-2000 GCA_052386995.1 Armatimonadota bacterium | reverse complement strand
CTGTATGCCCAGGGATGCGCCGCAGTACCGCTGCCGCGCGGGAAGGATTTGCGCCGCAGGTCCGGGTAGTTGCCAGGGCATGACGACATCTCACCATACGTTCTCACGGCGCCGGCTGCTTCAGGGCCTGCTCGCCGCAGGCGGTGGAGCGCTTTTGCCCGGGGCCGGCGAGAGTCTCCTGCGCGGGCTGGACCGGGTCGTCCGCGCCGCGGCACCGGTCCGCGTGGTGGTGGTCGGCGCCGGTCTGGCCGGCCTGGCCGCGGCATGGGAACTGCGACGACGGGGGATGTCGGTGAAAGTGCTGGAGGCGCGCGGGCGCGTGGGCGGCCGCGTCCACACGCTGCGCGGATACTTTGCCGACGGCCAATACGCTGACCTCGGCGCCGAGTTCGTCGACACGAACCACACGACCGTGCTCGGGTACATGAAGACGTTCGGCATTCGGGCCGCCAAGGTCCCCCGGGGCACGAACGCGTTGTTCTTCAACGGGCAATTCAAGGACGAAGACCGCATCGGCGAGTACGGCGCCGGCGTCGAAGGCGATCTCGAGCGCTTCGACGCGCAGAGCGCGTGGCTCGGCACGCAGGTGCCCGATCCGCGGCAGCCCTGGAAAGGGCCCGATCCGGCGCGCCTGGATCGGCTCAACCTCGACGAATGGATGGACCGGTTGCAGATGCATCCGTTCGCGAAGAAGTACAATGCGGCCTGGCTGTCGGGATGCTATGCGACCGATCTGCGGGATCTCTCGCTGCTCATGTACGCGCGCGACCAGAAGGTGACCGCGCACGTGCCCGCGGAAGGCGAGCTCGCGTACCGTATCACGGGCGGGAGCAGCGCGCTGGCGGAGGCGTTCGCCGCGCGGCTGGGGCCGGCCGTTGAGCTGGGCGCCGCGGTCGACGCGGTGGATCACGATGCCGGCGGCGTGCGCGTGCACTACCTGCGCAACGGCCAGGCGGAGGTGGCCGAGGGCGACTACGCCATCCTGACCGTTCCGACCACAATCCTGAAGACGATCACGTTCCGGCCCGGGCTGTCGCGCGAAAAGCAGGAGAGCATCGAGCGCATGGCCTACGGCGGGCTGGCCAAAGTGGTGCTGCAGTACGGCCGGCGGGTGTGGCGGCGCCGCGGGTACAGCGGCTTTGTCGTCACCGATCTGCCGGTCCACTGCGTCTGGGAGGCCACCGGAAATCAGACGGGACGGCGCGGTATTCTCACGTGTTTCCTCGGCGGTGCCGATGCCGAGCGGCTGGGCCGCGTGAGCCCCCGCGAGCGCATCGAGTCGGCGCTGGCGCAGATCGAGAGGATCTACCCCGGGTCCCGGCGCGCCTTCGAGCAGGGCGTGAGCATTTACTGGAACGATCAGAAGTTCACCCGGGGTAGTTACTCGCACTACAGTCCAGGCACCATGACCGCAATCGGTCCGGTCGTGGCCCTGCCCGAGGGTCGCCTGCACTTCGCGGGCGAGCATACGGACATGGTGCAGGGATTCATGGAAGGCGCCGTCGCCAGCGGCCGCCGCGCCGCCGCCGAGATCGGCCGCCGCGCGCAGGGACAGGACGTCGCGTTGTGGTTGATGGACCGCCAGCTCCGTCGCGCGGCGCGCACCGCCTGACCCTCCGCAATACATGCGGTGGCGTTGGGGTCTCAACAGGTCGCTTCATGATAGGAAGACTCGAGGGACACCACGTTGAACTGATCCGCGGCATGATCGGGACTGTTGACTATCTCACGCTCGCCCATAACGGCCTGCACCCCCGGGCGACAAGGCCGAAGAAGGTCGTCATCGTCGGCGCGGGGATGGCCGGCCTGGTGGCCGCCTATGAGCTGCTGCGCGCCGGGCACGACCCCATCGTGCTCGAAGCGCGGGAGCGTGTCGGCGGACGGGTGTACACGATGCGCGAGCCGTTCGCCCCCGGACTCTACGCCGAAGCAGGGGCCATGCGCATCCCCCGGGCACATTCGCTGACCATAGCCTACGTCGACAAGTTCGGCCTGCCGTA
>JBQTJP010000238.1:0-25436 GCA_052386995.1 Armatimonadota bacterium | reverse complement strand
GATTCGGCGGCCGTGTACTTCAAGTCTAGCCAGCCCAAACAGGTGACGACGAAGGTCAGCTGGCGGGATGAAGACGGGGTCGCCTTCTCGAGAACCTCCGCACACGATCTGGAGATCTATCGAGAGTTCCCTGAGGCGTTGTGATGCGCTTGTGGCTCTACTGGCTCCTCACAACCGCCAGCTTCCCTATAAGTGGAGGCGCGGCGTTCGCGATCTTCGGTCCGGTCAATGGCATCGCACGAGGTGCGTTGGCTGGGTTCGTGGCCGGCGCGTGTCTCGGGATCGCCCAATGGGTTGGACTGCGTCAGCTTGTTCCGCTGACGGGAGGATGGATCCTGGCGAGTGGCATCGGACTGTCCGCGGGTCTCGCGCTCGGCATCGCCGCGTTTGGAACACGAACGGATGGGGTCGCCCTCGTGTTGCGTGGGGCCCTGACCGGCGCCGTGCTCGGACTGGGCCAGTGGATTCTCCTGCGGCAGCACGCGACCGGCGCTGCGCAGTGGATCCCCGCGATCGCAGTCGGCTGGGCCCTGGGCTGGACGGTCACCCGCGCCGTGGGCGTGGACCTCTCCAAAGGCTGGACCGTGTTCGGACTCTCGGGCGCGGCGGTGTTCGCGGCATTGAGCGGTCTCGCGCTGATGTGGCTGCTGCGAGAGCGCATCTAGCGCTGTAGCAGCAGCGTAATCTGTAAGGTCGAACATGTGACAATCCATAGGTTCCGATTGGCTAATCTCATCGGGTGAGGCCTTCATGAACCTAACGGTTACCGTCGTGGGGAGCCTCAACACCGACCTGGTGGTCAAGGCGCCCAGGCTGCCTGAGGTGGGTGAAACCGTCCCCGGCGGCACGTTCGCCACGTTCCCCGGCGGCAAGGGCGCCAACCAGGCGGTGGCTGCGGCGCGCCTGCGCGCCCGTGTGGTCATGGTGGGCCGCGTGGGCAATGACGCCTTCGGGCAGCGGCTGCGGCAGGGCCTGGCTTCGGAAGGGATCGACGTCACCCATCTCCGCGCCGACCCCGAGGCACCGTCGGGGGTTGCGCTCATCACTGTGGATTCCGTCGGCCGCAACACCATCGTCGTGGCCTCGGGTGCCAACATGCGCCTGACTGCGGCCGACGTGGAGGCGGCCAGGGCATCGATCGAACAGAGTCACGTCCTGCTGCTCCAGCTCGAGGTCCCACTCGAGGCCGTGGAACGCGCGGCCTCCATCGCGCACGCCGCAGGCTGCCGGGTCATCCTGGACCCGGCGCCCGCGCCCGACCGGCCGTTGCCGGACGGTCTCTACCGGCACCTCGATGTCGTCAACCCCAACGAAGTGGAGGCGCGAGCACTTTCGGGCACGGCGATCACCGACGCGGCCACCGCCCGGGCGGCCGCTGAGCATCTGCTCGCCCGAGGCTGTCGGGCCGTCGTGATCAAACTCGGCGACCGGGGTGCCTACGTAGCGGTGGGAGTCGGGCATGTCGCGGGGGATGGACCGGATCGCGTGCTCAGCCCTGTTCGCCTTGCCATACCCGGCATCTCCGTGGAAGCCGTGGACACCACGGCGGCGGGTGACGCGTTCGCCGCTGCACTGGCAGTGGCGATCGCTGAGGGGAAGGACCTGCTCGCCGCTGCCCGTTTCGCCAACGCCGCTGGCGCGCTGTCGGTGACCCGGATGGGAGCGCAGCCGTCGATGCCGTCGCGCGAGGACGTTGCCGCGTTCGCGGCCTCCAGGCAGATCGTGCTGTAGCGCGTCACCCGAGCCGGTCTTCCATATGGAATTCATCCGGAGTCCTCAGGCAGGAATACCAGGGACCGGCGAGAACGCTTCTCCCTCCAGACCCAATGCCCCGGCCCTTGCGCGCGATGGTCCCGGGGCCCCGGTGGTTCGCCAGCGGGGGTCAGGTACGGGGGAGATGCATGGGTCTCATAAGTGTCGCCATCGGGAGTCTTGATCGGCCGCTCTCTCCCATGTCGCGATACCGCGTGGACGTTCCTCGAAGACCCGCCGCTGATCGCCCTCAGGCAATCAGGTTCCACACGGCCGATCCTATCCTGCCGCCGCTGACGGCGGGCATCTCTTCACGATTGATTCCCGGCCAGGCCGGCCCGCCAGCATACGGGTAAGCATGTTGCTTTAGAGAAACATCTGGGGGGAGAGATTGATGACAAGACGACTGGGATCCCTGTCCGTGCTCGCTGTAATCTGCGGCCTGCTGCTGATCGTCAGCGGGCAGCCAGCGCCCCCGGCGGCACTGAAGGTCGAGGCTGCGCCTGCGACGCCGGCGCAGCCCAGAGCCAAAGTCACGCTCAAGTTCATCGCCAACCAGAACGATGAACAGATCATCGCCTTCAAGAAGATCCTGGAGGCGTTCCAGAAGAGCGAGGGTGGCAAGTGGGCCTACGTGGACCTGGCCCTCGAGGCGGTGCCGTTTGTCGAGTTGTTCCCCAAGATTCTCACGTCGGTGGCCGTCGGGGCCGAGATGGACCTGATCCAGGCCGATGGCCCCGTGATGAAGCACTACGCGTTCAACCGCGTGCTGACCCCACTGGGGAGGCATTTCAATGCCAGGGAGATGAGGCAGTGGCACCCCGCCTCCATCGAGGAGGGCAGCTTCCGCGGCCAGCTCTACGGTCCGCCGATTATGCAGTCGTGCTCCATGCTGATGTACAACAGGGACTTCACCGACGCGGCGGGGGTCAGACCGCCAACGAGGCTAGAAGAGAGCTGGACGATGGCACAGGCCCTGGACGCCTGGAGGAGGACCACCCGCGACTTGAACGGAGACGGGATCCCGGATATCTGGGGCGTCCGCCTGGGCCAGGGGACGAGCTACGCCGACTACGAGACAGGGATCTGGCGCCGCTCCAACGGCGAGCAGGGGAGCAACACCTTTAAAGGGGTAGCCGACGACGGCGTGACCTTCAGGGGATACCTGGATACTCCCGAGGCCATCGAGGCGATGCAGTTCTTCCAGGACCTGCACCTGGTACACAAGGTCACTCCGATCGAACCCATCCCCAACGTCTTCGAGTCCAAGCGGGCGGCCTTCATGGTCACCCCGGATAACCGCATCGGGGCGATCAACCGGCTGCACCCGGATGGCAGTTTCAAGTGGGGGGTGACCGGCATTCCCTACTTCAAGACGCAGTTATGCCACACGGGTAGCTGGCACTACGGCATCTCGGTCAACACCAAGAAATTCAACGAGGCGCTGGCCTTCGTCAAATTCGCTTCGGGCAGGGAAGGTGCGCGCATCTGGTATAGCAACGTGCGCCAGCTGCCGGCAAACCTGGAGGTCTACAACGAACTGCAGGAGTACCGGGCCGGCGGGCAGCAGTCCCTCTTCTTCGAGGGCCTGACCAAGGTCGGGGTCCCCCGCATCCAGACTCCGGGCTATCAAGAGTACTTCCAGTTCTTCCTGGAAATGGCCACCAACATCTCCACGGGGGCCAACGTCAGGCAGGAGATGGAGGCTGCCGTTCGGCGGATCGAGGCTTCGCTGCGCAGGTACAGTGGGTGGAATCGTCGGTAGCCTAGCCCCTTCGCGGTCTCCTTGCGACGGGGATGGGGAAGGGCTCACCGTGAACACTCCTCCCCCCTCCCGTCTCTGGGACCGGGAGGAGGATAGCGACTTGCTTTGGCCATAACATCCGCCGCCGTCACAGTCCGTTCGCCGCTGACTCCTGCGCAGCGCCGGCGCCGCGAATACCTGGTCGCCCTGCTGTTCGTCCTGCCGGCGCTGATCAACTTCGCTGTATTCCGGTATTTCCCCATCATCTCCGCCCTTTGGGCCAGCCTGTGGGACTATAGCCTGCTGGGCGGATTCGGCAATTTTCGGGCACTGGGGCAGTACGCCCGAGCCCTGGAAGATCCCATTTTCTGGCATTCGATGTGGGTGACGGTCCAGTTCGTGGCGCTGAAGGTCCCGCTTCAGGTGGTCCTGGCGCTGGGACTCGCACTGGTCACCCAACGAGAAGTGCGCGGGATGGGAGTGGTCCGCTCGGCCATCTTCACCCCGGTGGTGTCCTCGATGATCGTGGTCAGCATCGTCTGGGCGATGATGTACCACGCTCAGCAGGGGCTGGTGAACAGCATCCTGGTGAGCGTGGGGATTCCTCGCCAGCGCTTCCTCAGCGACCCGGCCCTGGCCCTGCCGGCCATGACCGTCATGACGATCTGGAAGGACGTCGGGTTCAGCATGATCATCCTCCTGGCCGGGCTCAAGGGGATCTCGCCCGAGTACTACGAGGCCGCGGCCATCGACGGGGCCAGGCGGTTTCAGCAGCTCTGGTGTATCACCCTGCCCCTCCTCAAGCGGGTGATGCTGTTCGTGGTCGTGACCCAGACGATCCAGTCGTTCCAGGTCTTCGCTCCGGTGTACGCCATGACCCGCGGCGGTCCCCAGGACGCCACCAAGGCGATCGTCTACTACATCTACCAGCACGCGTTCTCTTTTCAGGATATGGGTTACGCCAGCGCCCTCTCGATCATCGTGCTGTTCATCATCCTGGCAGTGAGCCTAGTGCAGATGCGGGTCCTGCGCTCGGACGTGGAACACTGAGGAGCGCGTATGGCAGGTCACTCGCCAGCACGGGGAAAAACCGTGGCGGGCACCGCCGGGGTCCTGGTGCCGGCCCAGGCGGTCCCACCGGCTCGGCCGGTGACCGCCAGCAGGGTGGCCCGGCGGGTGGGATGGGGGACGGTCGAGTACCTGTTCTACGCCCTGGTGGTCGTGGTCTTCGTGACGCCTTTCGTCTGGATGATTCTTGGAAGCTTTCGGCGCGAGACCGAGATCTTCGAGTACATCTACCCGCTCACCGTGCGGACCTTCGTCCCGGTCAGGTGGACGCTCGAGAACTTCCTGGCTATCCTGGGGATCTCGGAGGAAGGGCGACGGTTCGGCCTGGACTTTGGACGAGCCCTGTTCAACTCGGCCTTCGTCTCCGCGGCGGTCGTCGGCCTGTCGTTGATCTTCAACACCCTCGCGGCCTACTTCTTCGCCCGGCTCCGCTTCCCCGGCAAGGATGTCCTGTTCGTGTTCGTCATCGCCACGATGCTGATCCCGTGGGAGGCCACCATCGTCCCGCTCTACCTGGTGGTCCGTGCCCTGGGCCTGCAGGATAGCTACGGGGCTCTGATCGTCCCCTTTTACGCCAGCCCCTTCATCATCTTTGCACTGCGGCAGTTCTTCCAGGAGATCCCCCGTGAGCTGGACGAGGCGGCTATCATCGATGGGGCAAATCGACTGCAGATCCTGCGCCACGTCATCGTGCCCAACTCCGTGCCTGCCCTGGTGACCATGTCCCTGCTGGAGTTCCAGTTCATCTGGAACCTGTTCTTCTGGCCGCTGGTGGCGGTGGGCAGCAAAGAGCTCCAGGTCATCCAGGTGGTCATCGCCGCACAGACCACCCAGGGGCAGGTGTACTGGGGCCGCACGTTCGCCGGGGCCGTCCTGGCCTCCGTGCCGGTCATCATTCTCTTCCTGGCCATGCAGCGGCATTACGTGCGCGGGGTCGTCCTGAGCGGTTTGAAAGGATAGTCGGCCAGGGAGGATATCCTCGTGCAAAGACGCGTCATCATCGACACCGACCCGGGTGTGGACGACTCCATGGCCGTGCAGTTCGGGCTGAGGTCGCCTGAGGTTCGGATCGAAGCCCTCACCTCGGTCTTCGGCAACAACCCGGTGGAGATCACCACCCGGAACGCGCTGAAGAACCTTGAAGTGGCAGGGCGACCGGACATCCCGGTGGCTCCGGGCGCCGGCAAGCCCTTGCTGCGTCCTTACAGCGGGCGCGGTTCGATCGTCCACGGCGACGATGGGCTGGGGAACTCCAACCTCACTCCGCCGCGCCTGCAGCCCTCGCACCGGCGGGCGGCCGAGATGATCGTCGAGCGGGTGATGGCCGAGCCCGGCGAGATAACCATCCTGGCCCTCGGGCCCCTGACCAACGTGGCCCTGGCGGTCAGCCTGGAACCGCGCATCGCTCAGCACGTGCGGGAAGTGGTGTTCATGGGCGGGGCGGCTACCGTGCGCGGCAACGCCGCTCCGGCGGCCGAAGCCAACATCCACAACGATCCCGAGGCCGCCAAGATCGTCTTCCACGCCGGCTGGCCGCTGACCATGATTGGGCTGGACGTGACCACCCAGGTGCAGATGAACCTCTCCCACCTGCAGAGGCTGCGTAGCGCCGGCACGGCGGTGGGTGATTTTCTCGCCGCCATCATGCCGCACTACCTGAACCAGTATCGGGAGCGCTACGGCCTGGACGGTCAGATGTTCGTGCACGACCCGTCCGCGATGATCTACCTGATCGACCCGACGCTGTTCAGGGCCCGGAACCTCTACGTCGACGTGGAGACTCGTGGGGAGGCCACGGCGGGTGAGACTGTCCCGGACCTGCGCAACCGCTGGGACAAGGCCCCCAACGTTACCGTGTGTTTGGAGGTAGACGGGGAGCGGCTGGTCGCCCTGTACTTCGAGCGGATCCTCGGCTGAAGGTCACGGCCACATGTGGTCCGCGATCGCACGGGGAGCACGAATCACATGACCCCCGATGATCCGCAGTACCACATCCAGTGCCGGCGCGGTGACGTTGGGCGATACGTGCTGCTCCCTGGCGATCCGGGCCGGTGCATCCGCATTGCCCGTCACTTCGACAACGCCCGGCTGGTGGTTCAGAACCGCGAGTACACCACGTATACCGGCACACTGCTGGGCGAGTCGGTCTCGGTGACCTCCACAGGCATCGGCTGTCCTTCCACCGCGATCGCTGTAGAGGAACTGGTCGCCATCGGCGCGGACACGCTCATCCGGGTGGGGACCGCCGGCGGGATGAGCCGCGACGTGCAGCCGGGCGATGTCGTCGTGGCCCTGGCCGCTATCCGCGACGAAGGAACGAGCCACCAATATATGCCGCCGGCTTTCCCTGCGGTCGCCGACCTGGACGTTGTGTGGGCGCTGCGCGAAGCCGCGCGTGGCGAAGGAGTGCGCCACCACGTCGGGGTAATCCACTCCAAGGACTCATTCTACGGCGAGTGGGAGCCAGAGCGCATGCCCGTCGCCGGGCTGCTCACGGCCAACTGGCGGGCGTGGATCGCCGGCGGGGCGTTGTGCTCGGAGATGGAAGCGGCCACGCTGTTTGTGGTCGCCAGGATCCAAGGAGTTCGCGCCGGCGGGATCATGGGAGTGGGCTCCAACCAGGAGCTGGGGCTGCGCGGGACCTCCGAGGGCCGCCTGCAGGCCCAGGAAACGGCCATCCAGGTGGCCATCGCCGCACTCCGGCGGCTGATCATGATCGACCGAGGTGGATAAATGCGCCGCATCATCCTCGACTGCGACCCGGGCCACGACGATGCCATTGCCATCCTGCTGGCGGCGCGGCACCTGGAGGTCCTGGGCATCACCACCGTCTCAGGGAATCAGAGCATCGACAAGGTGACGGCCAACGCCCTGAAGGTAGTGGAGTTCGCCGGGTTGACCCGCATACCCGTGGCGCGGGGGGCCGAGCGGCCCCTGATCAGCCTGGCGCAGCACGCCCCGGAAATCCATGGCGAGACCGGACTGGACGGGCCGCAGCTCCCGGCGCCGACGACGCCGCTGTATCCAAAGCATGCCGTCGATTTCATCATCGACATGGTGATGAGCACCGACGGGATCACGCTGGTTCCTACCGGGCCGCTGACCAATGTCGCCACGGCCCTGCGGCGGGAGCCCCGCCTGGCATCCCGCCTGGTGGAAATTAGCCTTATGGGCGGGTCCCTCACCTTCGGCAACACCACCCCGGCGGCCGAGTTCAACATCTGGTGCGATCCCGAGGCGGCCCATGTCGTCTTCACCAGCGGCGTGCCCATCAAGATGTGCGGTTTGAACCTCACGCGCCAGGCCGAGGCCGGCGAGGCCGAGACCGAGCGCATCCGCGCCCTGGGCAACCGGACCGGCCGCATCACGGCCGAACTGCTGGACTTTTTCCGCGGCACGCTGAAGCGGCTGTTCGGCCTGAGCGGGGGCTCGCTGCACGACCCGTGCGCGGTGGCCTGGCTGATCGACCCCAGCCTGATCCGGGGCCGGTCGATGCACGTGACCGTGGAGCTGAACGGTCAGTATACCCGCGGGATGACGGTGTGCGACTACCGGCATCTCCGGGGCACAATCAGCGAGGAGATGCCGGGCCAGTCGGTCCATCGCGGCGCGCCTCCCAATGCCGAAGTCGGACTGCAAATCGAAAAGCAGCGCTTCTTCGACCTGCTCACCGATACCCTGGCCACGTACCCCTGAGCGGTGCTCAACCGGCCTTGATCCACGCGGTCGGCCTGACGAAGCGGTATGGCACTTTCGACGCCGTGGCCGGGCTCGATCTGCACGTCCGGCCCGGAGAGATCTACGGGTTCCTGGGCCCTAACGGGGCCGGAAAGACCACCACGCTGTTGATGCTCCTGGGCATCGTCCAGCCGACGGCCGGGGAGATTCGCGTGTTTGGCCGCCCGCTGCACCGGGATTACTTCGCCTTGAAGAGGCGCATCGGTGTCGTAGGGGAGCACCAGTTCGTGTACCCCGACCTGACTGCCCACGAGTACCTGGCCTTCTTCGCCGGTCTGTACCGGGTGCCGAACAAGGATCGCCGGATCGGAGCGGTGCTGGAACGAGTCGGGCTGTGGGAGCGGCGCCACACCCTCGCTCAGGGCTTCTCCCGCGGAATGCAGCAGAAGCTGGCGCTGGCGCGCGCGCTGCTGCACGAGCCCGAGGTGCTCATCCTGGACGAGCCGGTGTCCGGCCTGGACCCTCACAACGTGGTGGAGATCCGAGAACTGCTCCTGGCCGAGAACCGCCGAGGCGTGACGATCCTGCTTTCATCGCACGTCCTGTCCGAGGTGGAGCGCATCGCCCACCGGGTTGGGATTATCAACCGAGGGCGCCTGGTAGCCGAGGATAGCATGGCGGGCCTGCGGCGCTGGCTGTGGCCCGAAGTCCGCCTTCGCGTCGAGCTGGCTGAACCACGGCCGGAGATCGAGAGCACGGTCGCCGACCTGCCGTCGGTGCGGGCAGTGCACCGGTACGGCCGCAGTCTGGTCGTCGAGGTGAACGGCGCCAGCGATGCGCGCGCAGAGATCTCACGAGCCATCAGCGCCCAGGGTGGTCTGATTGTCGGGATGACCGAGGAAGAGCAAGGCCTGGAAGCGGCCTTTCTGGCGATCACCGAAGGGGACGTGGAGACGCTCGCGGAGAGGAAGCGCGTGGAAGAAGGGCCGGGGCATCCTCCGCAGGACGCGTGGGAGTCGCCTCGGAAACCCGAGTGGACGCGCCGCGTCGGCGTCCGATTCCCGCTTGCGGCAGGGGCGGCTGCAGGGATCGATCGCCGGGCAGCCACGACGGTGACGGGGCGGGAGACGCGGGGGCTGCTGCTAGGGGCGAGTCCATACGCGGTGCTGTCTCTGGCTCTACTGGTCGGCGCACTGCTGGCGCGCAACCATCTCGAATTCTCGGCGCAGAGCGGCCTGCTGATCCATCCCGGCCCCTTTGATCTCCCCCTGTTGCTCGGACTGCAGGTGGCGACGCTGTTCCTGGCGCTGTCGGCGGCCACCACCGTCGCCCGCGAACGGGACCGCGGGACCCTGGAGGTGCTGTTCTACGGTCCGATGAACACCGCGTCCTATATTCTGGGAGAATTCCTGGGGCACGCGGCAGCGTACGGGCTCCTGAGCGCCGGGCTCCTCGCCGGATTCGTGATCCTGGCCATGCTGAGCGGCTTCATCTTTGGGGCCGCGCTGGTGCCGGTGATCCTTCTGTCAGCTGCTAGCGCCTCGGCCACCATCGCCATCGGGTTGGCGCTCTCCGCGACGGCGCGCAGCGCGCGGACGGCGGTGGTCGGGCTGCTGGCGCTGGCCGGCGGATTTGCCGCCGTCGGCTTCGGGCATGCGTACCTGGCCTCGGTGCCTCTGGAGGGGCGCTATTATCACCCGCTGCTGTTCTTGAAGAACGCGCTGACTCTGTTGAGCCGGGTGGGTGAAGTTCTGTGGCCTCCCACGCATCTCGACCGCGGGATGAAGGCCGCGCTGCAGGGGCAATGGTTCCTCTATTGGGGCGTGTTCGCGGCTTCCGTTACCGTGGCCCTCGCCCTGCTCGCCGCGGCCGCCGTCCTCCTGGGGCGCAGGGGAGTGCGCCGGTGAGGCCGAGGGCAATCATCTTCTTGGTCGTTCTCTGGTTCCTGTTCGCCGGTATCGCTGGCGTCCACGCCCAAGCGCCGCCGCGGGAACGCCAGTTTGTCTACGGCGTCAACGCCTATGCGCCGGGCCGCTATGACGGGGTCTTCTATCCGCTCTCGATAGGTACGATCTACTTGCTGGCCGACGAGCCCAACGTGGTCTCGGCCCGGCACACGCTGGTTTACTTCTGGCCCATCACGAATGAGTACCGGGCCGACTGGGATGCTCTCAACGAGGATGTCCCAGGCCGGCTGGAGGTTCTGCGCAGCGGGCGGTTAGTCCAGACGCTGAACCGGACGCGCTACGTCATCCAGTATCCGCGAGGACTGGATGGCGGCGAGGTCCGCCTGTATGTGAACGACGAGGCGCAGCAGCGTTACGCCGCCTTCGAGGCTGCCCGCACGGCCTTCCGCGAGTCCGTCTGGAAGCATGCCCGCCGGCAGAGCGACTTCACGATCGCTCTGGAGAAGGCCATCGCCAGCCGGGCCAGGGGCAAGCCGGTGTCTCTTCCCACGCCGCCCAACCCACCCGAGCCTTTACGCCAGTATAGCACGACGGTCAACCAGGGTTTCCTGGTCCGCCTGCCGGCCGGGCAGTATCAGGTGCACGTTCGGCTTCAGGACGGTCAAATTCTGCCCGAGAGCCGGCGCAGCCTGATCGTCTTTGCCGCTCGCCGGGAAGGGATCGGCTACTCGGTGGTGCCCCAGGCCCGCTGGACAACTCCCGAGCGCAGCGACGCGAGGGAAGAAGCGCTCTATACGCGCCCGGGCGTGACGCTCTATCTCCAGCCGTTCCTCGCTCGCGAGTATAACGAACTGTATTGGACACGCCGAGGCAATCCCCAGAGCCTGGCCGGCAGCGAGAACCGCTGGATCTGGATCCCGGCAGGAGCGATCTCGCCCGGTCAACTGGAGATCCGGTCGTCACGCAGCATACTGCGCCGCGTAGACCGCCGGCCCTATCGCGTGCAGCAGACCGCGGGCTCGGCCCTGGGGTATGAGGTCGTTGAGTACCGGCCCCCGGGACCCGGCGAACGGCCGCGGGACCCGGACTTCGAAGGCTACGAACTCCGCTCCGACCCCGGCACCAGCCCGCTGGCGGTGCGCCTGCTCGGGGCCGATGGAGCGCACCTGCCTGGGAGCGAGCGGACAATCCGGAGCGTTCGCAACGACAGCGCGTGGCGCCTGTGGCTGGTGCCGCTGGCGCCGTGGCCAGCCGCGCTGTTCGGTCTGTGGCGTCGCAGGCGCCGCCTGGACCGTCCGGCCGTGGGCCTACACTCCGAATAGGGTCCGCGCATTACCTCCGGCGATCCGCTCGTATTCCACGGGCGAGAGCCCCTGATCGTTGAGCGATGTCCTGACGGCGCCGACATCGGCGATGCCGAACGGGTGATCGGAGCCAAAGAGCAGGCGCCCGGGCCCGACGAGTCGCAGAGCGCAGGCGATCGCCGGCGCGTGGTAGGCCAGCACGTCGTAGAACAGGCCGGTGAGGTACCGACTGGGCGGCTGCCGCAGGCCAGCCCCACCGACGGATCGGTGCCAGGTATCCAGGCGGCCGGCCAGGTAGAGCATCGTCCCTCCGAGATGAGCGGCGATCAGCCTGAGCCGGGGAAAGGCATCGAGCGCGCCGGAGAGGATAAGACGGGCCACCGCGATCGTGGTCTCGAAGGGAAACCCAAACACGAGCGGCAGCGCGTGATCGTAGCCGTCCAGATCTTCGGCCCCGATCGTGTAGTGGGGGTGGAGCAGCACGGGAAGACCGAGACGCTCCAGCCGCTCGAAGAGTGACCATAGCGCGCGATCATCGAGACGGAGGCCTCCGGGGCGGGTCGACAGGATGATGCCCTTCGCGCCGGCCGCCGCGACGCGGTCCAGCTCGGCGAGGGCGGCCCTCAGGTCCGGGAACGGCAGCGCAGCGTAGCACGAGAGCCGATCCGGCCGGCTCCGGACGAGATCAAGCAGCAGATCATTGATCTCGCGCGCGAACGCGGGCGCTTCCTCCGCGGGCAGAAAGTCGTACCAGGGATTTCCAAGGGAAATCACCGAGTGGGCGATCTCGTGGGCGTCCATCGAGGCCAGCTTCGCCGTGACCTCATAGTAGCTGCGATCCATGAGGCGACCGGGCGGCCGTCCTTTGGTCCTGGCGGATTCCTCAGGCTCGAAGATGATGAAGAACTCTCGCCCCCCCACTTCTTCTACGCGGGGAATCCCCTGCTGCCGCTTCAGCCGCTCGATGTACGGTCGTGGGTAGATGTGGCTGTGGATGTCGATGGTCACGGTCAACACCGGCGGGTGAAGAAAGGTTATATCTTGTTCAATCCCGATTCGGCACCTGGCCGAGCCAGCCCTGTCTGGCTGCTGCGAGGGCGTATCTAGCGCGCCAGCGGCAGCGTGAACCGGATCGTCGTACCTCCGCCGGGCGTGCTCGCGGAGTGTTGTGGAGAGACTACGGAAGTCCCTGGAAACTGTCGAGCAGCCCTTCGGGCGTATCGTCCACCAGGATCACGCCGTGGTGCTCCGGTTTGAGAAATCCCTCATCGACCGCGTGTTCGAGGAACTGCATCAACCGATCGTAGTAGCCGCAGACGTTCAGCAGACCGACAGGCTTGCGGTGGAGACCAAGTTGAGCCCACGAGACCACCTCGAAGAACTCCTCGAGCGTGCCCAGCCCGCCCGGCAGCGCCACGACGGCGTCCCCCAGTTCGAGCATCAATCTCTTGCGATCGTGGATCGTCTCGACGATCCGGAGATCGGAGAGGCCGTCGAACGCGAGCTCCCGCTCGATCAGTACAGTCGGCATCACGCCGAAGACTTCACCGTGCGCGTCGAGCGCCGCACGGGCGAGCGCGCCCATGGTTCCCACCCTCGAGCCGCCGTAGACAAGGCCGATCTTCCGAGTGGCAAGGACACGGCCAAAGTGACTGGCCGCGTCGAGATACTCGGGCCGCGCGCCGGGGCTCGATCCGCAGAACACCGTGACCCGCTTCACGATGCCGCGGCGCGGGCTGAGGCCGGCGATCGTCGCGTCTCCATGAGCGAGAGTTCGGCATTCAAAAGGCGTCACCCTGGAGACAACCCCCAGGGTGACCTTGAACCGAGAAAGGGCGGCCGGAGGACCGCGCTTACAATCTAGATCTTCAGATCAATGATCGCCGATACACCAACCCCGGGAACCCGCCTGAACGCCACCCAGGGCTGGAGGTTATCGACGGGAATCATCGCCTTGACTCGAAACTCCCGCTGAAAATCGGCCTCGATGACCGCCACGGCCTCGACCTTCGCGAGGGCCGCCGCCGTTCCCGAGACCTGGGCGGCGCCCACGTACGCGCTGCCGGGCGTATTGATGCCGATGGCGACGCTGAGGATCGGCACGACCTTGGTCTGCGCCTGAACCGCGGCTCCATGATTCTGCAGCAGGGTGTTGATGAAACTGTTCAGGGGCTGCGCAAATATCTTTACGGCGGCGCCGATGCCCAGGGTCTTGATGATCGCCATGAGTGTGTTCGATGGGTTGCCGGGCGCGGGCGGCTGGGCCTGGGGCGCCGGCAGCTGGGCCTGCGGCGCGGGCGCGGCCACCAACGGGCTGCGCGAACGTGCCAGGATCTTGACCTTCTTTACCAGCAAGGTCCGTCCGCCCAGTATGCGTCCTTTGACCTCGACGACGTCGCCCACCCTGAGACGCGGCGGGCGTTTGTCGTCGTCATCATCATCGTCGTCGTCAATCTCGGCGCCCCGCTGGAAGATAATGTGCCAGCGGCCCTTGTCTCCGTACTCTTGAAGCTGAAACGATCCGTCGGGGTTGAGGGCGACGACGACGCCTCGGACTCTCGTCTTGTCATCGCTGTCGGCCCACGTCGATGACGGAATGCCCGTGGTGAGGAGTAGTGTCGCGGCAAGCACGATCGAGATTGGACGCCATACGCGCATGGAAAACACCCCCAAAGATTGGGCTACTCTTGTTTGCCCATTTCCCAGGGGGCTCAGGCCGGGGTTGTCATCCGTCGGGATGTTGAGCATTTGGAGATTCCCAGACCGTCTAAGCGATCTTCGCGGAGGGCATTACCAAGGGGGGAAATCGGCCTTTCTATGAGCGCCATCGAGTTCAGCCCTGAGTGGACCCCGCCGCCGCGGATCCGGTCCCGCCGCGGACGGTTCATGCTTGCATCGGGCGCCCTGTGCGCTTACACGCTCGCGTTCTTTCCACTCTATCCGCGGCTCAATCACGAGGTCACGGCCCTCTCGGTCATCCCGCAGATCGCCGTTGCATGGCTGTGGGGCGTTCGGGGCGGCATGGCCGGCGTCGTCGTCGGCTTTATCCTGAACACCATCCTGCTCCATATCGCCGGGTTCATGTTCGCGGACTGGAAAAGCCTCGCGACCAACGCGGGGCCCGCCCTAATGGCCCTGTTCATCATCGGCGTGGTCGTCGGCAGGCTGAGCGACATGCACCGGGAAGTGGACCGGCAGCTCGCCGACAGGCAGCGGGTCGAAGACGTCCTGCGCGAGCGGGAGACGCGACTGCGGCTCGCCGTCGAAAGCGCGCCTGCCATCCTATGGTCGACCGACACCCGACTGCGATTTACCTCGTCGCTGGGGGCCGGGCTTCGGGCTCAGGGCCTGCAGCCGAACCAGGTCGCGGGAATGACGCTGAGGGAGTACTTCCAAACGGACGACCCCGACTTTCCTCCCATAGCCGCGCACCAGAAGGCGTTGCGGGGTGAGCCCGCGAGCTATCGCATGACGTGGAACAGCCGGACATACGAGGCGCACGTCGAGCCGATTCGCGAGCAGGAGGGCGCGATCACCGGGACCGTCAGTGTGGCCCTGGACATCAGCGAGCGCACGGCCGCCGAAGAAAGCCTCATGAAGAATCAGGTGCGGCTAGGGCTCATCAACAGCATCGCAACCGGCATCACGTCGGGGATGTCGGTCGAGCAGATCATCGAACGGACCCTCCGAGAGCTCCGAGCGCACTTCTCTTCTTATCGCACGGCCTACTCAACCATCGACGACCGGGGCCTCGTGACCGTTGTGCAATCGATTGAGCCCCAGGGCATGCCCGCACTACGCGGCGTGAAGGTCGACCTCTCGATCGCGCCGGAGTACCTGAGCGCGCTCCAGCGGCGCGAGCCGATCATCGCCAACGATGTCGCGCGGGATTCCCGCCTTGCGCCCCTGGCCGCTGTCATCGCGGCGGGCGGAACCCGGGCCAAGCTCGACGTTCCCCTCAAACATTCCGACCGGCTGGTGGGGGTGTTGTTCTTCAGCGCGCCGGAGCCACGCACGTGGAGCGAGCACGAGATTGCCATCATGACAGAAGTTGCTGAATACCTGTCCGTCGCCATCCAAAACGCAGCCGCCGAACAAGAGCGGAAACGGGCCGAAGAGGAAGCGAAGGTCCAGCGCGACTTCGCGCTGCATGTGATGAACGCCATGGGCCAGGGCCTGGTCGTCACGGATCCCGACTTTCGGTTTGAATATGTCAACCAGGAGTTCGCCCGCCTGGTGGGCCGGACCCCGGAGAGCCTGATCGGGAAGACGGGGTTCGACGTCATGGCCCCGGAGGACCATCCCAGCATTCTGGAATCCCGTGAGCGACGGAGCCAGGGAGAAACGGTCTCCCAGGAGGTCCGCCTGCGTCACGTCGATGGCCACGATGTCCTCGTCCTCGCCACGGGCGCCCCGCGCCTGCGCAATGGGAAAGTCGTGGGCAGCATCACGGTGACCACGGACCTCACGGAGCGCAAGCGCGCCAACGAGATCCGTCTCGCGAAGGAAGCGGCCGAGGAGGCCAACAAAGCCAAGGGCGAGTTCCTCTCACGCATGAGCCACGAGCTGCGCACGCCCCTCAACGCGATCCTGGGATTCGCCCAGCTCCTCGAGATGGATCAGCTCTCGCCGCCGCAGCGTGAAAGCGTCGAACATATCCTGCACGGCGGCCGGCACCTGCTCGAGCTCATCAATGAGGTGCTGGACATCTCCCGGATCGACGAGGGACGCCTTCGAATCTCCCTCGAGCCGGTCTCCGTGCGGGAGGTCGTCGGGGAGAGCCTTAAGCTCATCACGCCGCTGGCTGCCGACGGCGTGATCCGCATCGAGGGGAATCTGAACGTGGCCGGGGACCGGCACGTCCAGGCAGATCGGCAGCGCCTCAAGCAGGTGCTCTTGAACCTGCTGGCCAACGCGGTGAAGTACAACCACAAAGGCGGCAAGGTCACCGTCGGCTATCAGGAGAACAATGGCCGGCTCAGAATCAACGTCAGCGATACCGGCCCCGGGATTGCGCGCGACAGTGTCGAGAGGCTTTTCACCCCCTTTGAGCGTCTGAGCGCCGAGCAGGCAAGCGTGGAAGGCACGGGACTCGGACTCGCGCTGTCCAAGCGCCTGGTCGAAGCGATGGGCGGCAGGATCGGCGTCGAGAGCACGATGGACAAGGGCAGCACATTCTGGGTGGATTTCGCCATGGTCGAAAGCCCGTTGGAGCGGCTGAAGCGGTTGGGTGGGACACCGACGGCGGTCGACTTGGACGGAACCATCAGACCCAGGGTGGTGCTCTACGCCGAAGACAATCTGGCAAACCTGAAGCTCGTCCAGTACCTGCTCGCCGATCGGCCCGAAGTCAGGCTCCTGCCGGCCATGCACGGCAAGCTCGCGCTGAGTCTGGCCCGCGATCACCGGCCCCATCTGATTCTGCTGGATCTCGACCTGGCCGACATGTCGGGAGAGGACGTCCTGCGCGAGTTGAAAGACCAACCCGAGACCGCTCACATCCCGGTCGTGGTGATCAGTGCAACGAGCGCGCCCGACTCGATGAACCGGCTCCTCGCCGCGGGTGCGATCGACTACCTGACCAAGCCGCTGGACATCCAGAAGCTTCTCGCCCTGCTCGACTCGCTGAACGAGCGCACGGCGGCGTCGTAACAGGGGGGAGTTCCCCGGCAGGCCCTCGAATCCCGCGAACACGATGCGTCTGCGCGTGCTCAGGATTCTCGCCGCCGGGCTGGCCGTAGTCTGCGTCACGTCGCCCGCGCGGGCCGCCCCGGTGACTGAGGTCACGGTGCGTGATCTCGCGCAGAACCCGAGCGGCCATCATAATGACGTCGTCAAAGTGAGCGGCACGATCGCGGGCTACGAGTCGCACGTCACGGCCCGCGGCACGCCTTATGCCGGCTTTCGCCTGCAGGCGGGCGGGGCGTCGGTGGCGGTGTTTGCCGGCCGGCCCAAAGGCCTCCAGAACGGCCAGCGGGTACGCGTGATCGGTACCTTTGTGAAGAGCAAGCGGGTGGGACGCAGCACGTTCCGCAATGCCGTCGAGGCCATCCGCATCGAGGTCCTGGCGAAGTAATCGGGAGGGTCCCAGTATGGGGTGGATGCGAGACTTCGTGGGGCGGCCGGCGGCGGTCATCGCGTTCATCGCCGCCGCCGCGGCTCTGCAGGCTCCGCCGGCCGTCAGCCAGGCCGCCTATTATGCGGGCAAGGCGATTGAGATCATCGTCCCGTTTGCGCCGGGCGGGGCCACCGACGTCGGCGCACGGTTCGCCGCTCCGTTCATGGAGAAGCACCTCGCCGGTAACCCGCGCGTGACGGTCAGGAATATCCCCGGCGGCGGCTCGATGCTCGGCGCCAGCTCCTTCGCCGCCAACGCGAAGCCCGACGGCCTGACGCTCCTGTGCTCCACATCGTCCACGATCTTTCCCTGGATGTTCGGACACCCCTCCGCGCAGTACGACCTGAGCAAGATGCGCGTCGCCATGACGCTCGCCTTCGGGCCGGTCGTCTACGCCGCACCTCGCACCGGCATCCGGCGGCCTGCCGACCTGCTGAAGCCGACCGAGCGGCTGACCTACGGTGGCATCGCCGCCACGGGCAGCGATCTTCCGATCCTCATCGCCTTCGAGCTGCTGAAACTGGACATCAAAGTCGTGCTGGGATTCGAGGGACGCGGCCCCATCCGGCTGGCCTTCGAGCGTGGCGAGACCAACTTCGACTTCCAGTTCACGCCCGTCTACCTCACGCAGGTCGTGCCTCTGGTCAACGAGCGGAAGGCGATCCCTATCATGACAGGCGGGGCGCCGAACGAGCGGGGGGAGTTGATCCTGCGCGATCCCGTGGTGCCGCAGCTGTCTTCCGTGTTTGAGGTGTACAGGGAACTGTACAATAACAGGCCGGCGGGACCCCGCTGGCGGGCCTATGAAGCCGCGGCCGCCCTGACTTTCACCTACGGCCTGATCTGGTGGGCCCCGGAAGGGACTTCGCCGGACGCGCTACGCGCGATCAACGAGGCGGTCGACCGGATGAATGCCGACAGAGAATTTCAGGAACGTGCGAAGTCCGTCACCGGCGGCTATCCGGTCGTACGCGGCGACAAGGTTGAGGCCGGCGTGCAGAAGGCGATGCGCCCCACGCTGGATGTCCGCAAGTACATCATAGATCTGCTCCGCGAGAAGTACGGAGTCCGCCTCTAGGTGCTGCAGGCGGCCGTTCAGGCGCTGGCGGTCTTCGCGGATCCGCAGCGCCTCGGCCTGCTCATGGTCGGCGTCCTGGCAGGCTTTGTTGTCGGCATGATGCCCGGCCTCGGCGGGATCGTGGCGGTCTCGGTCCTGCTCCCGGTGATCTTCAGGTTCGATGCGCCGACGGCGCTCGCCATGCTGACGGGCGCGCTCGCGGTCGTCTACACCTCCGACACAATCACCTCGGTGCTGGTGGGAACCCCGGGCTCGCCGGCATCGGCCCCGACCGCGATCGAAGGTCACGCCATGGCGCGCCAGGGGCAGGCGGCGCGAGCACTCTCGGCGGCGTTCTTGTCGTCGCTGGTGGGTGGCTTTCTCGGTATCCTCGGGCTGACGCTTTCAATCCCCATAGCCAGGCCGGTCGTCATGCTGCTGGGATCCCCTGAGCTCTTCATGTTCACCGCGCTGGGGGTCACCTACGCGGGCAGCCTGCTGGGGGCATCGCGCGTGAAGGGGCTGCTGGCCGGCCTGCTCGGCGTGCTCCTGGGCCTGATCGGGCCTGCGCCGGCCGCGGCGGAGTTTCGATACATCTTCCGGCAGCTGTATCTGATGGACGGCCTATCGCTGGTCGTGATTGCGCTGGGCGTCTTTGGGATCGCCGAGTGTGTGTCCCTGCTCGCCCGCGGAGGCGCGATCTCGGCAGAGGCCGGAGTGGGCCGCGGCTGGATGGACGGCGTGCGGGATGTCATCGAGCATCGGTGGTTGCTGCTGCGGGGCACGTTCATCGGCATCTGGGCCGGCGTCCTTCCGGCGATTGGCGCCACCGCGGCAGCGTGGATGAGCTACGGACACGCCGTCGCCACGACCGCAGACCGTCGCAGATTCGGGAAGGGCGAGATCCGCGGCATCATTGCGCCGGAGAGCGCCAACAACGCGGCCGCGGCAGGCGACCTGATCCCAACGCTGCTCTTCAGCGTGCCGGGCGGACCGGCGGCGGCGATCATCCTGGGCGCGCTTTATGCGTACGGCATCTTCCCGGGTCCACGAATGGTCCAGGAGCACCTCGATATCGTCTACGTCATTGTTTGGAGCTACGCTCTGGCCAACATCATCGGCGCGGCGCTCTGCTTTGCCATCAGTCCCGTTCTGGCCCGCGTCACGCACGTTCGCTTCGCGCTGATCGCACCGCCGCTTCTCATTGCCATGGTCCTCGGGGCCTATCAGACGACCCGCCACGTGGGCGATTTCGTCGCCCTGGTGCTGCTGGGCCTCTTGGGCTGGGCGATGAAACGCAGCGGATGGCCGCGCGCGCCACTCCTGATCGGCTTCGTGCTCGCCAGGCCCATGGAGCGGTATTTCTGGCTGACGGTCAAGCTGCACGATTGGCGCTGGCTCGCCTATCCGAGCGTGCTTGCCATCGGGGCGCTCCTCGTCGCGCCACTCGTGTGGGACACGGTGCGCTGGCTGCGGAGGCGCCGTCAGCCGCACCCCGCGCACGCGATGGCCTCCGGTGTTCCGACACGGTCGTGGCTCGGCGTGGCGATGAGCGCGGCGGCGCTGCTCTGCTTTGCGACGGCCGTGTGGCTGGGATGGCGGTTCGATTACGACGCGCGATTGTTGCCGCTTGCGGCGGCCATCCCCGGCGCGGCCCTGGGCGGCATTCAGCTCTTACGGGCGCTGCGGGGCGAACATCCGCCGGCGGGCGGGGCACCCGCTGACGGGTCCGGCGCCGACGCGGACGGCGATGAGGGAGAGATCACGGGCCCCATGAGCGCTGAGCTCCAGCAGTTTTTACTGATTGCGGGGTATGCGCTGCTCATCTGGCTGGTGGGATTTCTCATTGCCTCCCTTGCCTTTCTCCTGCTCTTCCTCACCCGCGTGGCGCGGATGCGCCCGATCGGGGCCGCGGCATACTCGGCACTCGCGCTGGGAACCTTCTATCTGCTCGGCGTGGCGCTCGACCTGCGCTGGCCGCCGGGTCTGATCTTCCGTTGAGGTCCACAGAAGGCGTCGCGTGATTACCGGCATCGACCATGTGGTGATCTTGACCGGACTCAGGCCGTGGCTTCTGAGGTCAGCGCGTCGGAGACCAGGGCGCCATCTCCCGGCGCTTCCCCAGGATCCACTGCGCGAACGATCTGTCGGTCGTCCTGCTCGAGGAGATTTACCGCAAAGGCCGGAACGGGCGTCCTGGACGCGTTTGTGACAATTCTGATCACCGGGCGGGCCGTGTCCTGATCCCCAGGGCGGACCACCACCGCGAGTTCGCCCGAATCCAGCTCGACCACAGACCCGACAGGATAGACGCCCATCACGCGCTCAAACGCTCGCACCAGCGCCGGATCGAAAAGCGTGCCGGCCGCGTCGAGGACCAGCTTCATGCCCTCGTGCGGGAGCATCGGGCGCCGGTACGGCCGCCGGGAGGACGTCACCGCATCGAAGACTTCCGCCGGCTGCACGATGCGTGTGAGCAGGTGCGGCGTCTCCTTGGCCACGATGCGGGGATAGCCGGAGAGGTTGAAGTTCACATGGTGCTCGAAGGCCACCACTCTGGCGAGCCTGGTGAGGCCCGAGAGGCTGCGCAGCAGGTGCGCGCCGTGGAGCGTGTGCCGCTTGACGATCTCGCGCTCGTCGGCCGTCAACACACCCGCCTTGGTGAGGATCTCCTGCGGGACCCGAACCTTGCCGATGTCGTGCAGCAGCGCCGCCAGGCCCAGCGTCGTCAGGAGCGAGCGATCCAGCTGGAGTTGCTGTCCCATCATCAACGACAGGATGGCGACCTTGACGCAGTGGTGGTACGTGTCCTCGTCGTAGTGTTTGAGGACAGCCACGCCTAGCAGGGCGGCTCTGTCCTCGGTCAGCAGGTCGATGAACGAGGCCACCACCATGCTGGCCTTCCTGACGTCGAGCGGCAGATCGCGCGATGCCCTAAAGTACAGATCATCGACGACGCCCAGCGCCGCCCGGTAGACATCCCGTGCCTCGACCCTGACCTCCGCCAGCTCCTCGGCTACGACGGGGCGGGCGGTGCCCACGAGGATGTGGCGGACACCCTTCTGCGCCAGCCGCGCGGCGACGCCTCCCTCGCGCGCGATGTCCTCCGCGCGGGCGTTGAGCGCCTCGATCAGGAAGCCGAGCTCCCAGGACTCGAGACCAGCCTGCAGCTCGATGCTGCCGATCTCATGGTCGCGCAGATCGCTCAGGAGCGGTGAAAGCCGGAGGCTCTCTTCCATGAGGACCGCCTTGCCGAGATAGAACGTGTCCTCGTGAATGATCAGACGCAGGAAGGGTTGATCCCCGAGGATCTCATCAATGACGCGCTGTACGTCGTCGATCGTTCGCGCCGGCACGGGGTGCTCGGCCCCGTAGAGCGCCGTCGATTGGCGCGCCCGGGACAGTCCACGAAGAATCTCACCCGGACGTCTCACGACCAGTCCCCACCTCGTCCGCTGGAGAGCAGCGCACGGTCCTGAGCCGGCCGCTCCCCCTCGATGATTCCCGCAGCCACGCGCGCAAGGCGACGCAGCTCGCGACCGCGGTGACCGAAGACGAGCCACGCGCCCGCGAGCCGCTTGATCACCGGCAGGCTTTGCCTGGCTCCCAGCCGCACGAGGACCTCGAGCGCCGATCGTTTGAGCGCGAACGTGCGGTTGAAAAAGTCACGGCGCTCAAGCAGGGCGAAGAGCTGTGGCATCGCCAGCCACGCGCGGGGAATGGCGAGCGACTGCATGGCCCGGATCCGGATGCGCTCGTCGGGATCGTCGAGGAAGGTCGCGAGGGCCGTCTGCGCTTCTTCCGTGTCGATGAACGCGAGCGCCATCACCGCCTCGCGGCGCACCCGGTAGTCGGCATGGCCGAAGAGGCGGCGGAGATGCGCAACGGCACGCGGGTTGTGCAGCCGTCCCAGCACATTCACGACGTTGCGGACCAGATACCATCGGGGATCCTCGACAAGGGCGCCCAGCTGGTCGACGTTCTGGCCGCCTACGCGGACCAAAAGGTCGCAGAGCATGGCGCGCATCGTGCTGCGGGGCTCGCCGCCCAACACGCGCAGCAGCGGGGCCACCAGGTCGGCGGAGAGCACCTCGAGACACGAACGGATGGTGGCCTCGGTGGACGTCTCCCTCGCCTCCCACAACGCGGCCAGCAGACCGTCGAGGAACACTCCTTCGGTCACCTTCTTGAGAATGGCGGCAGCCGTTTTGTTGCGGTTTCCGTTACCCGCGGACGCCATCTCCTTGATCTGGCCGAGGCTCGATGCCAGACAGTCAAACTCCCGGCAATCCACGAGCCGCGACAGGAGACCCATGAGGTCGTCGGCCACATTGATGAGTTCCCGATCGTCCGGTTCGTGGCGCAGGACGTCCACCATCGTCGTGGTCACGTCCCGAACCACGCCGGCCTCGTCGAGGGAAGGGGACTCCACGGCGCCGGACAGGAGCGGGTCGCGGCCGATCGCGGTCCCCGCTTCAAGCGGAGCCGCGATCCTAGGATTACGTGGCGGGCTCGACTGGATTTGCGGCCAGACGGCCGCGGTCAACCATCCCGGAGCCTGATCGGGACGGCGGAGCCCGACGTCGAGCAGCGACAGAACGGCTTTGGCCTTCTGAGGATCGGCGCATACGGCCTGAAGAAAGGCGCGAACCTGCTCTGCGACGTCTCCTGGGGACAGCCACCCTTCGGCAAGCTGCGCAAGCTCCCGATCCTCCAGGTGCTCGCCCAACAGACGGGCGGCAAGGTCCCCCCCTTCGCGTACGATCAGCGCCTGTCTAAGCAGCGCACGCAGGGGCTCGCGAACCAGAATGTGCGCCTTGGCCAAAGACGAATAGAGAGCGGGCTGATCCTCGAACGGCTCATCGAGCACCAGCCGGTCCAGGCTCTGGATCAGCCGGTAGACCTGCAGCGCCTGCTGGTCCCCGCTGAGTTCTTCGATGCCGGTCATGATATAGAGGTGCTCCAGCAGCTGTCCCGCCGGCGCGGGACCGGCGCGCAGAATCTCGATAACGCGCTCGCGCTCTTGGGGTGCCAGCCGGCCGCGGCTGAGCAGATCAAAGACGGCGTTGAGATCGAACGGCTCGGGTGCGAGCTCTTCTTCCAGGGCGAGCTCGACGACTTGAATGTTGCCGACGCCCGATTCACGCAGGAGCCGCCTCGCCCCGCCCGCTGCCTCCAGGCCGGCGCGGTCCATGCCCACGATCGACACGAAGGCCGCAAGGGCCTCCTCGCTCACCGCGGGCATGATCTTGATGTAGGAGACCTTGCGCGTATAAAGGAACAGCGCGAGATTGGCCTGCGCCTCGCCTTTGTAGGGTACGCCCCCGACGGACAAGGCATGCTTGGTCACGCGGGCGCCGAAGGCCCCGTGCGTCTCCATGAACGGACGTAGCGCCGCCAGGAGACTCGCAACGGCCCGCGACGTCACCGGATGGGGCAGCGGATAGAGGGCCTGGGTCTTGATTGCCCCACCGAGTGCCCTCAGGAGTCGTTCCACCGCCCGTGCTTTGGGCTCAACGACCTGCATTCATATAAAGGATACCCGCCGCGGGGCCCCTGACCCCCTCCCCCTTCCCGGCGAGGCATGGGGAGGCCGGCGTGACCGCGAAGGAGGTGGTTGCGATGGTCGACCGCCTGAGCGGGATCGTGCTTGCCGGAGGGCAGAGCCGCCGGATGGGGCGGGACAAGGCGAGCCTGCCGTTTGGCGGCACCTCGCTGGTCGCGTGGGTCGCCAGACGCATCGGGCAGGTGTGCGCCGAAGTTATCGTCGTGGCGCGCGACGCCCCCGACTGCGCCGGCTGTGGCGTCAAGGTGATCGGCGACCGGTGGCCGGGCTGGGGGCCGCTTGCGGGGCTGGCCACCGGTTTGGAGGTGGTCACCACACGCTACGCCGCGGTGATCGCGTGCGACCTGCCATTCGTCGAGCCGGCTCTTCTCCTCGGCCTGGCCGGGCTCGCGCGTGCCGGATGGGATGCCATAGTGCCGACAGTGTCCGGACATGCGCAGCCGCTGTGCGCGGTCTACGGACGGACCGTAGGCCACCCGGCCGAAGCGGTCCTGCGGGGAGGCGCACGCTCGCTGCACGACCTCCTCGCCGCTCCGAGCCTGCGCGTCTGCCAGGTGCCGGAGTGGACGCTGCGAGAGTGGGACCCGGCGCTACGAAGCTTCGACAACATCAATACGCCCGAGGACTACGAACGCGCGAAGCTGCTGGTGTCAGGCTGGCCGCTCTCCCCGACGTGAGAGCCACGCCAGAGCTTCGCCGGCGTTCTTGTCCGGCGGAAACACCGGATAGAACACCGTTTCAATCCTGCCGTCACTGATGAGGAGCGTCAGCCGCTTGATGCAGATGATCGACTCGATCTGAAACGTGGGCAAGCGCAGCGCGCGCGCAAACTCCAGCCGCTCATCGCTCAACAGCTCGAAGGGCAGTCGCAGCCGTTGGGCGGCTTCGCGCTGATCGTCCGTGGTTTGGGTGCTGAGTCCCAGAACGCCGGCCCCCAGGGCCCGAAGATCTTGATAATGGTCGCGAAAAGCGCAGGACTGCGGTGTGCACCCTCGAGCGCCCGGGATCTCATTCCATCCCTTTGGCGGCTCCACGTCCGGTCTGCCCGTCCGCGGATAGCAGTACACCACGTGCCTCCCAGGGAGGGCCGCGAGGTCCACCAGGCGCCCCGATGTCGACATCAAGGCCAGCGCCGGGATGCGCATTCCGGGGAGATGCGCGCACGCGCCGTCATCGACCGGCACCGGAATATTCTCGGGGAGCTCGTACACGCTGTCCGTCCGCGGCATGAACCCTTCACCC
>JBQTJP010000237.1:0-12015 GCA_052386995.1 Armatimonadota bacterium | reverse complement strand
TTGAGTGCACGTACAACGCGTATGTCCAGATGTACTACGAGAAGGCCTACGATGGGGTCATCACGACACCGATCGGGGTCGAGGACGTCGTGGTCGGCGAGATCTTCTGGGGCGCGACCCGCAGCGTGCTGTACGGCACGATCTTCCTGATCGTCATCACGCTCTTTGGGACAGTGCGGTCACCGCTCGCGCTGCTGATCCCGCTGCTCTTCGCGATCTCCGGGCTGATGTTCTCGGTCATCGCAATGACATTCACGGCCGTCAACCCCAGCATCGACTACTTCACGTTCTACTTCGCCTTGTTCATCACCCCGATGTTCATGTTCAGCGGGGTCTTCTTTCCACTTGATGCCCTGCCGGGCTGGGTCAGCACACTCGCCTGGCTGACCCCGCTCTCGCACGTGGTGTCGCTGGCCCGCGCGCTCGCCCTGGGGAGGCTGGAGCCCCGCCACGCCTGGGACCTGGTGTGGATGCTGGTGGTTACCGCAGCCCTCTTTCCGGCGCCGATCGCGCTCATGCGCCGACGGTTGATCAAGTAGGGCTAGAGCCCCATGGCTCCTGGAAAGATCGTCCTCCTGAATGGAACTTCCAGTTCTGGAAAGACGAGCATCGTAGGCGCCCTCCAAAAGATCCTGGAAGACCCGTATCTGCACGCCGGTATCGATAGGTTTCTCTGGATGCTTCCCGCGCGCTTTCTTGACCGGCCGCTGTGGGATGAGGTTCTAGGTCGTGCCACTGAGGCCGGGCTCGTCGGTCAGCGACTGATGTCCGGGATGCACCACGCGATAGCGGCGCTCTCGAGAGCCGGCAACAACGTCATCGCCGACCACGTGCTGGTGGATCCACAATGGTTGGACGAATGCGCTCGTCTGTTTAGCGATCTGCCGACGTATTTTGTTGCCGTTCACTGCCCGCTGGAGGTCCTCAAGAAACGAGAGAAGGCCCGCAAGGATCGCACATGGGGTCAGGCCAGCAAGCAGTTTGGCATCGTTCATGCGCATGGCATCTATGACATGGAGGTGGATACGTCTACGACCAGCCCGGAAGAGTGCGCTCGTCGAATCAAGGAGCGGATCGAAGACAAGACCCCGCCAGCCGCATTCAAGAGGCTCAGAAGCCGGATGTCGAGCTGAACTACGTCTGGACGTGTCGGCTCAGGTAGGCTTGAACCTTTTCGGTCTCGACCTGCCAGACGTAGCGTGACTCGAAGAGCTTGAATCCCAGTTGCTGATTGATGCGCAGCATCGGGGCGTTGGCATCCGCATTGCCAGTGCGGACACGCTTCACCTGGGGACGTTCCCGCAGTACCCTTTCCAGCATGGCGGCCTTCAGCCAGCGCCCGAGTCCACGATTTTGGTACTGCGGCAGGACCGCAGTGCTGCGTTGATCCAGGTTTTCCGGCCTGTTGGGATGCCAGACCACCTGGGTGAACCCGGCGAGGGCACCAGTCTCCCGTTCGCACACAACCATGATCCAGCTCTGCGCCCCCCGGGCGCGGTCGGATCGCTGGGATTCCCGAAGGTGCTCTGGGGTCCAGTGGAAGTCCTCAACCTCCAGGTCGCCACGCGGTGCGAGGTTCATGACCTCGAATAGCGTTGCAAAGGCCTGGATGTGTTCTTCGGGAATCTCATCAGTCCAGAGGTCCAGTGCGAATTCCGATGCTCGTTCCCTGGCACGGGCCTGCCACTGCCTAAGCAGATCGCGATTGAGGTCCTGAAGAACCAACTGATGGGTGGGCAAGGTCAACCCCATGCGGGCTCCCAGGCGCTTCATGAACGCCTCACCGGCAGGAATGTTTCCGCTCGTCGCGGTGATCAAGAGGGTCCTCTGTTCCCGATGCGCTACCTCCGCAATCAGTGAAAGCAAACGTCGGCCGATGCCCTGCCGGCGTACCTCCGGTAGCACGTCAATACCAAACTCCATCAGGTGACGGTTTTCGGCTGTGTGAAGGAACTCCGCCTCGCCAGCGGCGATGATTTCCGAACTGTCTTCCCGCCACACGTTCCATACGTGCACCGCGACGAAGGCAGGAGTGCTTTGCCAGCGGCGGACGTGTTCGTCAAGAGGGATGGGTGGATCACCAGGGAGACGCTCGGCGCGCATCCGGTTGCGGAAGGCGTTGAGCGCAGCATACTGGTGGTCACTCGCCCCTTTGCGATCAAAGGGCTCGATCCTCACGATGCCTGGCTACCTCGCCTTCGTGACTATGACAGACGCTACTCCGGAACACCAGGGCCCCGCACGTGCCAGTGCATGTGGGGAGTGACGACCGGCGCGGCTGCATTCGCCCGCACGTAGAATCCCTGCTGATCCAGGCCGAGTCCTCGCGCGGCCTCCTGGATGCCCCGGACCATAGAAGAAAGCAACGCACATCGAGCGCGGTTGGATCGAGAATCGAGGGGACATGCGTCTTTGGGATCACGACTACATGTATCGCGGCCATTGGCCATGGGTCGCAACTCCTCACTAAGCCTCACCCATCGAGATCCCGAGTTCTCGAGCCGCGCGCACGAGCTCGCCGTCAGGAGAAACACGCTTCGGCTCGGCCACGGCCTCGGCGATCGGGACGTCAATTACGGTCGTGCCACGCAGCGCGACCATGCGGCCGGTGCGCCCTTCGGCTATGCATTCCACAGAGAGCACCCCAAAACGCGTGGCCAGCAGCCGATCAAATGGAGTGGGGCTTCCCCCCCGCTGAAGGTGGCCGAGGACTGTGCAGCGGGTCTCGCGGCCGGTTGCGGCGGCGAGCGTGTTGGCAACCTGGACGCCGATGCCGCCCAGCCGGGGCAGCTTCCCGGGCCCGCCCGTGTCCTGGTACACCTGCGTCCCGCCGACCGGGTGCGCACCCTCAGCGACGACCACGATCGAGAAGGGCCGTCCCCGCCCCGCGCGCTCCCCGATCGTCCTTTCGACGGCGTGCAGTTGAAACGGGATCTCCGGGATGAGGACCGAGTTCGCGCCGCCGGCGAGCCCCGACTCCAGCGCAATCCACCCCGCGTTGCGGCCCATCGTCTCCACCACCATGACCCGGTGATGGCTCTCGGCCGTCGAGTGCAACTTGTCGATCGCCTCCGTGGCGGTCTCAAACGCCGTATCAAAGCCGAACGTCACGTCGGTGGCGGCGATGTCGTTGTCGATAGTCTTGGGAATGCCTACGATCGGCGCGCCCATCTCGTGCAGCAGATGCGCGATGTGCAGCGTGCCGTCGCCCCCGATCACCACCAGCGCATCAAGGTTCAGGGCGTCCAGGCGCTCAAGTACCGTGCGGGACGCGTCAATAACCTCGGTGCGGCCGTCGCGCTCGATCGACCAGGCAAAGGGGTTGCCGCGGTTGGACGTGCCTAGTATCGTGCCGCCGTGGGTCAGGATGCCGCGTACGTCCTCACGGTTGAGCGGACGGGTACGTTCGTGCAGCAGGCCATCGAAGCCGTCCTCGATCCCAAGCACGTCCCAGCCGTGTCCGATGGCCGAGAGCACGACGGCTCGAATGACTGCGTTGAGCCCGGGGCAGTCGCCGCCGCCGGTCAGGACACCGATGCGCGTGTGCACGCCCATCGGGGCCGGTCAGTCGGTCCTGGGGCCGGCGGCGCCCACGGCCGCGGGAACGTCGGACGCGAACTCTTCGAACGCCTGCGCGAACATGCGTGCGAGGTTCTTGGCCGTCGTCTCGTACGCCGCCGGATCCCGCCACGCCCCACGCGGCTGCAGTATCTCGGATGGGACACCCGGCACCTGGGTCGGTACCCGCACGCCAAACATCGGATCTGCCACCATTGGAACGTTGTTCAGCCCCCCGGCAAGCGCGGCGCGCACCATGGTGCGTGTGTGCGCCAGCTTTATCCGGGGCACGTCACCCGCGGCCCCGCCGATCCATCCGGTATTGACCATCCACACCGCGGTATTGTGTTGGGCGACGCGTTTGCCGAGCATGTCCGCGTACACGGTGGGCCGCAGCGCCATGAACGGGGCGCCGAAACACGGACTAAAGGTCGCCTGGGAACCGGTCACGCCCTTCTCGGTCCCCGCGACCTTTGCCGTGTACCCGCTGAGGAAGTGATACATCGCCTGCTCGGGCGAGAGGCGTGAGATCGGCGGCATGACGCCGAAGGCGTCGGCGGTCAGAAAGACAATCGACCGCGGGTGTCCCGCGACGCCCGTCGTCGACGCGTTGGGGATGAACGAGAGCGGGTACGCGGCACGCGTGTTTTCGGTGAGCGACTCGTCGTCGAGATCGAGCACGCGGGTGATGGGATCGATGACGACGTTCTCCAGCACCGTCCCGAACACGCGCGTCGTGCGATAGATCTCCGGTTCGCCCTCGGGCGAGAGCCGGATGGTCTTCGCGTAGCAGCCGCCTTCGAAATTGAAAATCCCGCGGTCGGACCAGCCGTGCTCATCGTCCCCGATCAGCGTGCGCTCGGGATCGGAAGACAGCGTCGTTTTGCCGGTCCCCGACAGGCCGAAGAACAGCGCCGTATCGCCGCGGGGGCCGACGTTCGCCGAGCAGTGCATCGGAAGGACGTCCTGCAGCGGCAACAGATAATTCATCAGCGTGAACACCGACTTTTTGATTTCGCCAGCGTATTCGCTGCCGCCGATGAGGACAAGCTTCTTCGCCAGGTTCATCAGGATGAAGACCTCGGTGCGTGTGGCCTCCTCCTCGGGAATCGCGTGGAACCCCGGCGCGTCGATAATCGTGAACTCGGGAACGTGCTGCGGCAGCGCGACCTCATCGGGCACGATGAACATCGTGCGCGCAAAGAGGCTGTGCCAGGCGTACTCCGTGATCACGCGCACCGCCCGGCGGTACCGTGGGTCAGCCCCGACGAAGAGGTCCTGCACGAAGAGCTCTTTGCCGCGCAGCCAGGCGAGCATCCGGCGGTGCAGACGGTCGAACGAGCCGGGCTCAA
This sequence comes from Armatimonadota bacterium, assembly GCA_052386995.1. Taxonomy (GTDB): domain Bacteria; phylum Sysuimicrobiota; class Sysuimicrobiia; order Sysuimicrobiales; family Humicultoraceae; genus JBQTJP01. Next base: position 7,105 of record JBQTJP010000237.1, on the reverse strand, counting down.
TCGCCCGATTGTGCTTTCCCCACCAGATCCGTTCCTCGCTGGAAGGCTCCCGCACGATGAACTTGTCCTGCGGCGAGCGGCCGGTATGGTGGCCGGTGCGCGCGACGATAGGCCCGCCCTGAGCGATGAGGGCTTCCCGACGGCGCACGGCGTGCTCGTAGAGCGCGGGGGTCGTCAGATTCCACCCGACCATCTCCGGATGAATGCCCTGGCTCTCCAGCCCCTGGCGGCTACGGACGCCTTCCTCAATGACCACCGCGGTCCACCTCCAAACGTTCTGCGATCCGAACTCTCACGGTCGCAGCCGCCAGAACGTCCCGGTGAGGCCAATCTCGGCGAACAGCGACTCGGCTTCCTCGAGGGTGTGCCTGCGCCAGTCCGGCCTGAGCTTGCGGCTGTACCACGCATGGGCGAGCCGCCAGCACTGATCGCGGCTCATGGTCCCGCCGCGGGCAAGGTTGCGGGCCCGGCACCACGCGTCTACGTGCTCCTCCGACCGGAAGAGCAGGATGGTTGATCACGTATACCCGATATTATCCCACCACCTGGCCGCCGGGACACCAATATGAATAATTCCCTGACCCTTGACAAGGGCTCCACCCCGGACCTCCAGCGACATCGCCGTGCCGCAGTCGCCGCACTGCGTCTCGATGCCTGCATCTGCGCCAAGGGCGGCGGGAATCCCCAGCGCATCCCATATACAGCTTCCATAGTACTGGCGGCCGTTCGCATAGACACGGTGGTTCGTCGCGACCGCCGAGAACGGATTCGCCATCCAGATGTTCATGTTGTTGGGCGCGAGCACCAGTACGCGCCCCGCTGCCAGGCGTCTCAGCGACTCTTCCACGTCTGCCCGCGACCGTTGCAGGCCTTCGGCGACCTCCGCGATGGCCGGCACCTTCCCGGTCTCGGCTGTATTCCCAAAGACGAACATGCGCACGTCGCGGTCGAAGGCGTCCGTTTCCAAGGGAGACTGAGGCGCCATGACAAGACTCCACAGGTGCAGTCGATCGCCAGGGGAGGCGGTCTCGTGGTGCTGCCGAAGGTACTCCACGTGCTGACTTCGGTGCGAACCCTCGGCCCTTCCTCCTGGGTCTCCCCCGACGGCCGGCTGATCCTCGGCGCGCGTGCTGTACGGACCTTCGCTTATGGGTTCCAATCGGTGCTCCTGGGCGTGTACCTCACCCAGGTGGGCTTCACGCCCACGCAGATCGGCGCGGTCCTGACGGCCACGCTGCTCGGGTCCGCAGCCCTCACCGCGCTCTTCACTGTGACGGCCGACCGCTACGGCCGGCGCAGGATGCTCCAGCTCAGCGCGCTGTTCATGGCGGGGAGCGGCGCAGCCTTCGCGTTCAGCACGTCGTTTCCGCTGCTCATCCTGGCGTCGCTCACCGGCACCGTCGGAACGACCTCCGGCGAGGTCGGACCGTTTCTCTCGCTCGAGCAGGCGATGCTGCCGCAGACCGCGCCCCCGGAGCGATGGACGCGGCTGTTCTCGATCTACAATGTACTCGGGGCGGTCGCGGGCTCACTGGGGGCGCTCGCGGCCGGGACGCCCGCGCTGTTGCAGCAGACCCTGGGCGTGAGCTCCGCGGCGGCTTTTCGGACGATGTTTCTCGCGTACGCGCTATTCGCGGTTGTCGCGCTGGTACTGTTCACACGTCTCAGCGACCGCGTCGAAGCGGGGGCGACGGTCCAAGTGCGCGGCGGGCTGCACCGCTCGCGCGGCGTCGTGCACAGGCTCGCGGCGCTGTTCAGCCTGGACTCGCTCGCGGGAGGCTTCGTGATCCAGAGCCTGATTGCCACGTATTTCTATCTGCGATGGGGGGCGGGGCCTGAGCTCCTCGGTCCGATCTTCCTGGCGGCCGGTCTCATTCAGGCGGCCTCATTTCTCGCCGCGGCGCGGGTGGCAGAACGGATCGGCCTCATCAACACCATGGTCTTTACGCACCTGCCGTCGAATATTCTGTTGATGGCCATCCCGCTCGCATCGTCTCTGTCTTGGGCGATCGCCCTGCTGCTGGCGCGGTTCGCGCTCTCGCAGATGGACGTCCCGGCCCGCCAGTCATACGTCATGGCCGTGGTGGACCCAGACGAGCGGGTCGCGGCGGCAGCGCTGACGAATATCGTGCGCAACGTTGCCGGCGCCATCACCCCGCTGATCGCAGGTGCGGCGATGCAGGTCGTCAACCTCGGCGTGCCGTTTCTGATCGGCGGCGGCATGAAGATCGTCTACGATCTGTTGTTGTTCGGCACGTTTCGAGGCATTCGACCGCCGGAAGAGAGCAGATGAACATCGTGTCCTTGCTGCCCAGCGCGACCGAGATCGTCTGCGCGCTTGGTCTGAGCGACCGCCTGGTCGGTGTCTCACACGACTGCGACTATCCCGCAGAGATCCTCAACCGGCGAGTCCTCAGCGACGCGATCGTCACCTCCGAGATGCCCAGCGCGCAGATCGACGCCGCCATCCGGCGGCAGGTGCACACCGGCAAGAGCGTCTACCATCTCGATAGCGCAGCGCTCGGCGTGCTCGAGCCCGACCTCATCCTCACGCAGGAGCTCTGCCAGGTGTGCGCCCCGTCGTTCAGCGAGGTGCGGCGGGCCGCGCGGCTACTGGACGGCCGCACGCGCATCGTGTCGCTGGAGCCCCACACCGTTGACGACATTCTGGAGACTATCGTGGAGGTCGGCCGTCTCACCGGGACCGAGGCGGGCGCACGCACGCTCGTCACGGCCCTACGCGAGCGCGTCGAGCGGGTCAAACGCCTGGCGCCGCCGGATCCCTGCCCGCGGGTCGCCTGCCTGGAGTGGCTGGACCCGATCTTCGTCGCGGGCCACTGGGTGCCGGAGATGGTGGCGATGGCCGGAGGTGTCGACGGCCTGGGACCTCCCAAGCGCGATTCGTACGTCATCGAGTGGGATCGGGTCATCGAGTACGCGCCCGACGTGATCGTCCTCATGCCGTGCGGCTTCGATCTCCCCCGCACCCGCGCCGAGATCCACCTGCTGACACACCGGCCGGGCTGGGACGATCTGCCGGCCGTGCGCGCGGGCCGTGTTTACCTTACGGACGGCTCGGCCTACTTCAACCGGCCCGGACCGCGGATCGTGCGCGGGCTGGAGATCCTCGCCGAGGTCTTCCGCGCGCCCGCGGGCACCTTCCACACCGAAGGCGCGGAGTCGCTCGCGGCGTAGCAGCAACGGCCTGCGCGAAATGATCACAACCAGTTATCACACCCACAACCGTTTCTGCGATGGCGCGGGAGAAATCCAAGAGTACGCCGATGCCGCCATCAGCGCAGGGCTCGAGGCCCTTGGTATCTCCAGCCACTCACCCCTGACGTTTCCAGATCAGGCCGCCATGCGCGCGGACGATCTGCCCGCGTACTGCGGCGAAGTGAGGCGCGTCAAGGACGCGGTGCGAGACCGCCTGCGTGTGCACCTCGCCCTGGAGTTCGACTACATTCCCGAGCGCCATGCGGAGCTATGGGCGCTCATCGAGCCGTATCCATTCGAGTATCTGATCGGGTCGGTGCACTTTGTGGGCGCAAACGAAGATGGAGTGCCTTCGCCGATCGACCTCACGCGGCAGGGCTTTGAGACCGTACTGCGCCAGCTCTTCGGTGGCGACATCCGGCGCCTGGTCGGCGCGTACTACGAGCGGGTGCGCAGCCTGGCCGCGTGGGGAGCAGGGCGCGTCGCCATCCTTGGGCACATCGATCGAATCAAAAAGTGGAACGGCGACTCAGTCTACTTTCGGGAAGATGAGCCCTGGTACCGGCGCGAGGTCGAAAGTGCGCTCCGGACGTGCGATCGCGCCGGGTTCGTCGTCGAGATCAACACCGTGGGCTATCGCAATGTCGTCGGACACGCGTATACCAGCCCGTGGATCGCACGCCGCTGTTTGGAGCTGGGGATCCCGCTTGTGGTGACGACCGATGCGCACGCGCCGGCGCGCGTCACCGACTATCACGCTCAGGCCGAAGCCTTACTGCAAGACATCGGTTGCACGTCGCTGGCCGTACTGCGCGAGGATGGCTGGCGGCAGGAGCCACTTGCATAGACGGACCATGTGGCGTTGGGACCTGATCGGCCGGTAACGCTTACCGCGCCGGCTTCGTCGCCTTCAGGGAGAAAGTTAGAGGAAGTTCACCGCGCCAGGCGCCGGGCAACCACCAGGTTTTGCCTTCGCGCGGTTCCAGAAACGGCAGCCCCTGATAGAACAGAAATGGAAATTCGTGGAGGAACGAACCCGCCGGGCTTCACGAAGTGGGCAATCACCTGCCCCCAACGCGTGAGATCGGGGAGCCAGCCGATCACCCCGCGGGATGTGTAGACAATGTCGAACTCGCCATCGAGCACGGTAGGGAGGTTGGTCACTTCCGAGCAGACAAACCTGGCTTTGAGGCCCAACTCCACCGCGAGCCCACGGGCCATCTCGATGGCCCGCTCAGAGAAGTCTGCGCCCGTCACGCTGGCGCTGAGCCGCGCCCAGGACAGCGTGTCGATTCCAAAGTGACACTGCATATGCAGCAGCGATTTGCCGGCAACGTCCCCGACTTCCGCTATCTCATAGGGCCTGAGACGAAGGCCCCCTCGCTTGAAGCCTTCAAGATCGTAGAATGCCGATCTCGCGTGGACGGCGGTCCACTCATCCCACAGCGCCTGATTGGCTTTCAGATACCTGTCCATGGGCGCTGTCCTCGTCCTAATATCGAAGCCCGTGCTCCACGTAGAACTTGAGGAGGGCAAGGGCCTCTCCCCAGCCGCCTGCCTGTGTCACGAGCGCACGACGTCCGCCTGGCGTATTCACAAAGCCGTATTCCCTGAGGCGAACGACGGTGCCCGCCGGATCTGGGACGAAGTCGATCTCCACTGTGGTCGGTGGCGAAGCGCGGTCTGGGTGTTCCTGGAAAACGAACCGTTCCGGGCGTTTGGCCTGCAGGATCGGGCAATCATCTTGCGCGGTGACCTTGTCCGGCCCCCAATCCTTCCAGCGAAAGCGCAGCACCCCTCCCGGCCGCGCATCAACAACGGCGCCTGACGTGAACCATCCATCCAGGCCCTCCGCAGTCGAGAAGGCATCGTAGATCTTTTCGCGGCTGCCGCGGATCAGAATGCTCTTCTTGATCTCAACATCGATCATTTCTGACATGCCGCACCTGTCGCTAGAAGTAGTTGGAGGTAATCCCTCCGTCGGCGACCATGACGGCCCCATTCGTCCATGCCGACTCGTCCGAGGCCAGATAGAGCGCCAGATTCACGATGTCCTCAGCCCGGCCGAACCGTCCCATCGGGATGCGGTTGAGCCGCTTTTGTTTTTCGGCCGGGTTGGAGAGAAGCCAGGACGTCAGCATCGGCGTCTCGATCGGGCCCGGGCAGATCGCGTTGCTGCGGATTCCCTTTGGGCCGAACTGCACGGCCAGCGACTTCGTGAGGGCAATCACCCCGCCCTTGCTCGCTGTATAAGCGTCCTGCGGCACGGTACACCCGACCAGCGCCACGAACGACGCAATATTGATGATCGAGCCCCCGCCCGAGCGCAGCAGCGCCGGAATCCCATGCTTGCAGACCAGGTAGATGCTCTTCAGGTTCACGTTCATGACGCGGTCCCACACCGCTTCGTCAATATCGGTGACGGCTCCATCCTCGGCGGGGAAGATGCCGGCGTTGTTATACAGGACGTTGATGCGTCCAAACGCGCTCTCGCCCGCACCGACCGCCGCGGCGACGTCGGCCTCCTTCGACACGTCGGTGCGGATGAACGTCGCCTCGCCGCCTGCCGCGCGCACCTGCGCCACCGTCTCCTGCCCGGCAGGCTCGGCGATCTCGGTTACCACAACCCGCGCGCCTTCTTTCGCAAATTTCACCGCGGCCAGCCGTCCCATGCCGCTGCCAGCGCCGGTAATCAACGCGACCTTTCCCTCCAGACGACCCATCTCACAATCCCTCCGTTCCCTCACGTGAACCGTATACGAGTGCAGTTCCACCAGGACTCACCCTAATCCCGTCACGTGAGCAGGAGCGCATGGTGGGTTGCAGAAGGTTCACCCGCAGCCGCAAAAGGGAGGGTGATCCACATGAGGGCGATTGCATGGCGGGTGCGGACGGCGGTCGCCGCGCTGGCGATCGTGACGGTAATCGTGCTCCCATCCGGACCCGGTCTGGGGGCGGCTCCGGCGCAGAAGCTGGAGATCTTCAGCTGGTGGACCGCCGGCGGTGAGGCCGACGGGCTCAAAGCCATGTTCGACGTGTACAAGAAACGCTTTCCCAGCGTCGAGATCATCAACGCCACCGTTGCCGGCGGTGCTGGAACCGACGCGAAGGCCGTCCTCAAGACACGCATGCAGGGCGGTGACCATCCCGACAGCTTCCAGGTCCATGGTGGGGCCGAGCTTGTCGACACCTGGGTGAAGACCGGGTTCATGGAGCCGCTGACCTCGCTTTACACGGCCGAGGGATGGCTCAAGGTCTTTCCCAAAGATCTGGTGGACATCGTCAGCCACCAGGGCAACCAGTTCTCGGTGGCCGTGAATGTCCACCGCGGCAACGTCCTCTGGTACAACAAGAAAGTCTTTGACGAGAACAATCTCAAGGCACCGACCACGTGGGACGACTTCTTCAAGGCCGCGGACATCCTCAAGGCAAAGGGGATCACGCCACTTTCCCTGGGCGACAAGAACAAGTGGGAAGCCGCGCACCTGTTCGAGGACATCCTGGCAGCCACACTTGGGGCCGATGGCTACCGCGGGTTGTGGAGCGGCAAGACGAGCTGGGACGGGGACGGGGTGAAGAAGGCCCTGGACGCGTTTGCCAGAGTCCTGACCTACGTGAACAGCGACCACGCCGCGGGCACCTGGGACCAGGCCGCGCAGATGCTGATCGACCGGAAGGCCGCGATGAATATCATGGGCGATTGGGCGGCGGGCTACTTCACGTCCAAGGGCTGGAAGCCGAACGCGGACTACGGATTTGCCCCCGCGCCGGGGACGGCCGGGATCTTCGTCGTGGTCACCGATACCTTCGGGCTGCCCAAGAAGGCCCCGCACCGCGAGCAGGCGTTGAACTGGCTCAAGATCGCCGGCTCGAAGGAGGGCCAGGAGGC
>JBQTJP010000236.1:0-19329 GCA_052386995.1 Armatimonadota bacterium | reverse complement strand
AGTCGCCGTGCTGCTTCCGCAGACGAGGCGACAGGCGCAGCAGCAGCTGCACACGTTCGACCTCGCTCATCCAATCGGCGGTCACGGCCTCGTGGTAGTTGTCACCGGGAGGCGCGACGCCGGCAGGAGACGGCGGGGCCAGGCGGTCGGCCGCCATCTTCCGGTACATCGAGATGGTCCGCTCGCCATAACGGCCGCACTCCTGAAAATCCTCGCTGAGGAAGATCACGACCGGCACGCGCCGGCCGGCGTTCATGACGACGGCATCCTGGACGTCGGGGTGCGCATCGCGATCCATGAACCGCACCTCAACGACCGGGGACGCTTGCCCAATCCGCTCGAGGATTGGACCCTGGAGCACGCAGTCGCCGCACCAGGCGCCCGCGACACAAAGCAGGTGCATGCGGCGTGTAAAGCCGGCCAGCAGCGCGCGCTGCGCCTCCGTCAGCGCGATCTGATCGTAGATCCCCTGCCACCGCTCGCGGTGCCGCGGCTCTCCATGCCTGTTCAAGAATTCGGCGTACGGGAATGCCAGCGTCCATTGCTGCGCCCAGTCCATGGAAGATCCTTTCGGCATGGGATGCCGTTCCGCCTCCGGTGCGCCACCTTCGTTCAGGTGCCGTCCCGTGCCGCCGACGATACGCTACAATGATGGACGCATGGCCTTGACCGAGCATGAAGCCTACACGCGCCTCCGCGAGGCCTCGCGGAGGATCGCACCGGCACTGATCGTGGATCGTGGCTCCATTCATTGGGTCGACGGGCCACTCCCGGGCGTCGAGTACAACCTGCTGCTCGGGGACGCCCACGCGCTGCTGTTCATGCCGGCATCGGATATCGACACCCCAGGATGGGAAACTCGCCTCGCGGAGCGCCTCGCGTCCGCGCACCGTTACCTGAGCGGGTTTCCGCATCCGGCGCGCTGAACTAGTCCTGAGGGATGCCGTTCCCTTGGTATTCGAAGGAGCGAAGGGCGTGATCATCGAGACGCTGCAGCTTGGTCCCATCGGGACCAACGCCTACATCGTCGGGGATCCGACAACCCGCCGCGCCGCGATCGTGGATCCGGGCGACGAGCCGCAGCGGCTGCTCGCGGTGCTCGCGCGATTGAGCCTCAATCTCGAGCTCATCGTCGCCACGCACGCGCACTTCGATCACGTCGGGGCCGTCCGCCCGCTGGTCGACGCAACCGGCGCCCCCTTTTTCCTCTTCGAGAAGGAGCTCCCAGTGCTGCAGGTGACGGCCGACCGGGCGGCGCCCTTCGGCATCACGATCCCTGCGCCGCCGGCTCCCGACCGTCTGCTGCGCGAGGATGAAATGCTGAGCCTGGGAGGAGGAACGTTCCGCGTCGTCCACACGCCGGGGCACAGCCCCGGGCACATGTGTCTGCTGGGCGACGGCCTCGCGTTTGTGGGGGACGTGATCTTCCAGGGGAGCATAGGGCGCACCGATCTTCCCGGTGGTGACTACGAGACGCTGATCCGCTCGATCGCCACGCACCTGCTGGTGCTTCCCGATGAGACGGTGCTGTACAACGGCCACGGCCCGGCGACAACGGTCGACCGCGAGCGCCGCACAAATCCTTTCCTGGTGGGATTGAAGCTCACCCGGCCTTCGTGACCGTGGGTCTGCCCGGCGAGGGCCTTCTGTTTCTGCATGGGGCGGGGGGCCGAGGCCTCATCTGGCAGCAACAGCTGCTGGCGTTCCCCAGGGCCACGGCGCCGGATCTGCCGTGGCGCGCCGGTGCCTCATCTCCAGCGCAGTCGACCACTGGTGCATGGGGCGCGGCACCGTGGGGCGTGAATCGCTATCTGGCGGCGGTGCGGGCGTACGTCGGCCCCGCACCGGCCCCGCGCATCGTCGCGGGTCACTCGCTGGGTGGTGCAATCGCGCTCCTGTGGGCGCTCACGGTTCCCAGGGAAGTCCGTGCCCTCATCCTGATTGGCACCGGCACCCGGCTGCGCGTCTCACCGGACCTGGTGCGGACGCTGCGCGTGGATCGCGACCGGGGTCTGGAGCAGTTGATGACGCTGTGGTTCGCACCCCACGCCGCCGCGCCTCTCAAGGAGAAGTCCCACACGCTGCTGCGCGCGGTGGCGCCTGAGGTGTTGATTGCTCAGCTGGAAGCGGCCGAGGCATTTGACGTGAGCGCGGACGTGGGACGCATCACCGTGCCGACGGTGGTGGTCTGCGGCGCCGATGACCAGGTGACGCCCCCGGCGCTCAGCCGTGAGCTACACGAGAAGATCCCCGGGTCCCACCTGGTGATCATCGAGGACGCGGGGCACATGGTGATGCTCGAACAGCCCCGCGCCACCAACGACGCGATCCGCGCGTTCCTCAACATGCTATAATTTTTGGGTTTCGGTTTCTGGAGCGGACCGTGAGCACCCGGCGTCTACGCGCCTACATCCTGCGGCACCGCCGCGCCTATCTGATCGGATTCGCCCTCAGCCTGGTCAGCACCACCCTGTATCTGATCAACCCCTGGGTGCTGCGCCTGGCGATCGACGGCATCCGGACCGGGGCCTCTCCACGCGTCTTTGTGGCGCTGGCCGTCGCCTACGTGGCGGTGCGCCTCACCAACGGGTTCGTCGGGTACCACTGGCGGATGTTCACCCTGGGAGCCGGGCACGCCATCGAGTACGAGATCCGTAACGACTACTTTGCCCACCTTCAGCGGCTGCACCAGGGGTTCTACCAGCACACGCGGACCGGCGACCTGATGACGCGGGCGATCACCGACCTCAACGCCGTGAGCCGGTTCGTGCGCGCGGGCATTCTCCACTCGTTCAACGCGGTCGTGATGTTCATCGCGGCCAGCGGCGTCATGTTCGCCCTCGATCCGCGGCTCGCGCTGGTGGTGATGCTGATGCTGCCGCTGGTCAGTGTCGTCTTCGTGGTGCTCGGCAGGCGCATCCACCAGCAATTCGAGTATCAACAGGAACAGTTCAGCACGCTGTCCGCGCGTGCCCAGGAGAACTTTTCGGGCATCCGCGTCGTGAAAGCCTTCGCGCAAGAAGAGGCCGAGATCGAAGCCTTTGCGGACATCAACCAGGAATTCGTGCGCCGCGCGCTGCGGCTGGCGCGGACGTCCGGTGCCCTGTGGCCGTGCATGACCGTCATCCTCGGTGCCGCGTCGGCGCTGGTGCTCTGGCAGGGCGGTATCGCCGTCGTCGAGGGGCGGATCAGCCTGGGCACCCTGGTGCAATTCCTCGGCTACCTGGGGATGCTGTCATGGCCGATGATCGCGCTGGGATGGGTGGCGAACATCATCCAGCAAGGCCTCGCCTCGATGCGCCGGATCAACGAGATCATGGGTACCGCGCCGGCGATCGCCGATCCGCCGGCCGTGGTGCGGCACGAGCGCGTGCGCGGTGAGATCGAGTTTCGCAACGTCTCCTTTGCGTACAACGGACTGCCGGTGCTGCGCGACATCGATCTCACGATCCCCGCCGGCACGACCGTCGCCATCGTGGGACCGACCGGCGCGGGGAAGACGACCTTCGTGTCGTTGATCCCCCGGTTGATCGATCCCACCGCGGGCGCCGTGCTGCTCGACGGCATCGACATCCGCCAGCTCAACCTGGCGACCCTGCGCGGAAGCATCGGCTTCGTCCCGCAGGAGTCGTTCCTTTTTTCCGACACGCTGGAGGAGAATCTGGCGCTGGGCATCGACGGCAACGGCCAGCGCGTCCGCGACGCCGCGGAGACCGCGCGGCTGGCCCGCGAAGTGGAGGATTTTCCGCTCGGATACAAGACGGTGGTGGGCGAACGCGGTGTGACGCTCTCGGGAGGGCAGAAGCAGCGTGCCACGATTGCCCGCGCATTGGCGCGGGATCCGGCCATCCTGATCCTGGATGACGCGTTGAGCAGCGTCGACACTCATACCGAAGAAGAGATCCTTGGCGGACTGAGGCAGTTCGTCGCCGAGCGCACGAGCCTGATCATCTCGCACCGTATCTCGACCGTGCGCCATGCCGATCTCATCGTCGTCCTGGATGAAGGCCGCATCGTCGAGCGCGGCACGCATGATTCGCTGCTCACGCAGGGCGGATTGTACGCTGATCTCTACCAGAGGCAGTTGCTCAAAGAGGCGCTCGAGGCCGACGAGCTGCAGCCGTCATGAGCATCCACTTTCAGGAAGACGAGATTCTCGGCGCGGCGTACGACGCGCGCCTGATGCGCCGCCTGCTGGGGTACGTGCGGCCGTATCGTGGTCCTGTCGCCGGCGCCGTCGTGCTGCTGCTGCTCACGTCGCTGGTCAGCCTGGCCGGCCCCTACCTGGTCCGTGTGGCGATCGACGAGCACATCTCCCCGCGGCGCCTCGCCGGCCTCGAACTGGTGATCCTGGCGTACTTCGGCGCGCTTGCCGCCCAATTCGGCCTGCGGTACGCGCAGACGCTGGTGATGCAGTGGGTCGGCCAGCGTGCGACGTATGACCTGCGCATGGAGCTGTTCAGCCACCTCCAGAATCTGTCGATCGGGTTCTTCACGCGACAGCCGGTCGGCCGCCTCATCACGCGCATCACAAACGACATCGACGCGCTCCACGAGATGATCACGCAGGGCGTGGTCGCGATCTTCGGAGACCTGTTCACGCTGGTCGGCATCGTCGTCATCATGCTGTACCTCGACTGGCGGCTGGCGCTGGCGACCATGCTGGTGCTGCCGGTGATCGTCTATATCACTGCGGTCTTTCGGAGGCAGGCCCGAGACTCGTACCGCGCCATTCGTGTTCGCATCGCACGCATCAACGCGTTTCTCAACGAGCACATCATGGGCATGGCGATCGTGCAGTTGTTCGGCCGCGAAGCGCGTGAGCGGGCGCGGTTTGACGCGCTCAATCGCGATCACCTGGCCGCCAACCTGAGCGCGATGCGCTCGTTCTCGAGATTTCACCCGATGGTCGGCATCATGGGCGCGACGGCCGCGGCGATCATCATCGCCTACGGGGGCATCCGGGCACTGTCCGGCGCCGTCAGCGTCGGGCTCGTCGTGGCGTTCATCCAGTACGCCCAGCGATTTTTCGAGCCGATCGAGGACCTGGCGGAGAAATACAATATCCTGCAGGCGGCGATGGCCTCGTCCGAGCGGCTCTTCCGGCTGCTCGATGAGCCCATCGAAGTCAAGAACCCCACGGTGCGGCACGGCGTGGACCGCGTGCGCGGAGAGATCGAGTTCCGCGACGTGTGGTTTGCCTACGAGCCGACCACGGCCGCGGGCGACGGCGGCCGCAGTGGTGCGGCCGAGGATTGGGTCCTGCGGGGCGTCTCGTTCCACATCCGTCCCGGCGAGAGCGTCGCGTTCGTGGGACACACGGGCGCGGGGAAGACATCGATCATTAACCTGATCACGCGGTTCTTCGATCCCCAGCGCGGGCAGGTGCTGGTCGACGGCATCGATGTCCGGGACTGGGACCAGCGCGAGCTCCGGCGGCACATCGGGCTGGTGCACCAGGATGTGTTCCTCTTTTCCGGGACGATCGAGGACAACATCCGCCTGGGGACGAAGACGATCACGCCCGACCAGGTCCGGCAGGCGGCCGCGTTCGTCAACGCCGACGCGTTCATCGACCGGATGCCCGGGGGGTATCGCGCCGAAGTCCACGAGCGGGGTGCAACGCTGTCCGTGGGACAAAAACAGCTCATCGCGTTCGCGCGCGCGATTGCCCACAACCCCGAAGTCCTGCTGGTGCTGGATGAGGCCACCAGCAGCGTGGACACCGAAACCGAGGTCCTCATCCAGGAGGCGCTGCGTAGGGTGATGCGCAACCGAACGTCGATCATCATCGCCCACCGGCTGTCGACGATCCAGCACGTCGACCGCATCCTGGTCATTCACAAGGGTCGTCTCGTTGAAGAAGGCTCGCACCGCGGTCTGCTCGCCCGCAACGGCGTCTATACAAAGCTCTATCAGCTGCAGTACCGCGACCAGGAGCTGCGTCCGGCGGGATCTGTGGGCGGCGCGGCCGCAGGCGGGACCAGCGTTGGCCCCTGAGCCCGATCCGCTGCTCAAGCGGCTGCGTGAGATGGCGATCGGCGCCCTGGAGGAGCGGCGCGGTCTGGTCGCCTACTCGCGGATCGAAGCCCAGGAGATGGATCAGCTGGCCCGCAGGATCGAGCGCGACGTCTTGGAACAAATCCGCGCCACGCTGCCGCCGGCGTCCACGGCGCCAGAAATCGCCGGCGTGCGCCACCGGCTGGAGCGCATGGATGGGTTTCTGCAGGAGCTGGACGCGAAGACCGACGTCCCGGAGCCGTCACGCGCGCTGGAGCGCGACGACATCACCTGGCGGACCTTCGAAGACGTAATGGCACTGCTGGGGATCGAGTAGTTATCGCAGAAGAACTTTCTCGGCCTCATAAATCGCCGCCCAGTTGATACGCCGAACGAGCGGCTTCATGGCGGCCAGCCGCTCTCGTTCTGCTGCACTGCTTCGGTACCGCCGCAGCGCCGCACCCGATCGCCACAGGCTGAGGCCGATCATTTCATTCGGCTTGGCTCCGTGCAGGAAATAGACGGCCACAAGCCCTTGGGGCCGCACCTTGAACTGCCAGGTTCTGCGAAAGGCTTTGAGTTTCCGAGGCTGCAACGTCCGCGATGCAATCCACGCGATCACAGGATGTCCCTCCGTCCCAAAGTGAGGCCCTTCGGGCCATGCGTTGAGCCCTTCTTGGAGATTTCGGCCCGGGTTCCTCTTGCCTGCAGGATTTGCCTTCTCGCTAATCAAACAGGGCCGCCGCTATGTCTGACGAGCGCCACGTGAAGCAGGGGAACCGGGTTCTCACCACCCTGCTGTTTACCGATATCGTCGGCTCGACGGAACTCGCCACGGATCTGGGCGATCGCCGCTGGCGTGATCTGCTGGACAGCCACCACGCGGTCGTGCGGCATGAGCTCCAGCGGTTTCGCGGACGTGAGATCGACAGCGTCGGCGACAGCTTTCTGGCCATTTTCGACGGGCCGGAACGCGGGATTCGTTGCGCGCACGCCATCCGCGACGCCGTGCGTCCCCTGGGTATCGAGATTCGTGCGGGTCTGCATAGCGGCGAAGTCGAAGCCGGCGATGGTACCGTCCGTGGGATCGCCGTTCACCTGGGCGCCAGGGTTGCAGCCGAGGCTCGGCCGGGTGAGATCCTCGTATCGAGCACCGTGCGCGATCTGGTGGCCGGGTCGGGGATTCAGTTTGAAGATCGTGGCCTGTTTATGCTCAAGGGCGTGCAGGAAGAGCGTCGCCTGTTTGCGGTATCGGATGTGCCTCCCGAAGCCGCATCAATGCTGCACCGGGACGCCGAGCTTCGGCCCGCGCGTCTCCTTGATCAGCCGCCCGGACGCACCACGAACCTCCCCCTTCAACTGACCAGCTTCATTGGCCGGGCGCGCGAGCTTGACGAGATTCAGGAAAGGATCACTACCTCACGGCAGCTCACTCTGACCGGCACTGGCGGGGTCGGCAAGACACGTCTTGCGATCGAAGTGGCCTCGCGTGTACTGACGCATTTCCCTGACGGCGTGTGGCTGGTGGATTTCTCGCCGCTGTCTGATCCCATGAGGGTGCCCCAGGCCGTGGCGTCCACGCTCGGCGTTCAGGAGGAGACCGGCCGGCCGCTTTCCGAGGTGCTGGGTGATTATCTGTTGAGCAAGCGAGCGCTGCTGGTGCTGGACAACTGCGAGCACCTTACGGCCGCATGCGCAGACCTGGCGGAACACCTGCTGCGCCGGTGTCCGGACATCCGCGTGCTCGCCACGAGTCGCGAGATTCTGGGCACGGCCGGGGAGCTGACCTATAGCGTCCCCTCCCTTTCGGTGCCCGACCTGCAACGGCATGCCGCGCTTGCCGAGGCCACCGACTCCGAAGCCGTGCGTCTCTTTGTCGATCGCGCGGGACTCGGTCAGCCTGACTTTGTCTTGACGGCGGCAAACACACCGGCGATTCTCCAGATTTGCGGCCGGCTTGACGGCATCCCGCTCGCGATCGAGCTGGCCGCCGCCCGCGTGAAGACTCTCTCGATTGAAGATATCGCCCGCCGCCTGGACGATCGGTTCCGGCTGCTGACCGGCGGAATCCGCACGGCCCTTCCCCGCCACCGAACTCTGCGCGCGGCCATGGACTGGAGTTACGATCTGCTCTCAGATGCCGAGCGGATACTCGTGCGGCGGCTCTCGGTCTTCGCCGGCGGCTTCACGCTCGAGTCCGCAGAGGCGGTCTGCGCCGGCGAAGGCATCGATCCGGATGATGTCCTTGATGTCTTCACGCGCCTCGTCGACAAGTCCCTCGTCACGGTGGACCGATCCGGACAGACGCGCTACCGGCAGCTGGAGATGATTCGTCAGTATGCCCGCGAGCGGCTCACGGCGGAGGGCGAGGCAGATGCGATCCTCCGCCGCCACCGGGACTTCTATGTGGCTTTGGTTGAGGAAGCCGAGCCACACCTCCACGGGCCGCAGCAGATGGAGTGGCTCGACCGCGTGGCGGCCGAGCATGACAACGCGCGTGCCGCGCTCGAATGGTCCCTCCGACAGTCCGACGGTGAGCCCGGGATTCGGCTGGCCGCGGCGATGTCGTCGTTCTGGCATGCGCGCGGGTATCTGGCAGAAGGACGTGAGTGGCTCGACCGGGTGCTGCCCAGGACGGGTGCTGTCTCACTCGAGAACAGGATGAGAGCGCTGCTGGGTGCGGGACGGCTGGCGTTTGCTCAAGATGACTTCGGCCCGGCCAAGGACATCTTTGAGCAGATCGTGCCGCTTGCCCGCGAATGTGGGGACCGTCGGGCCCTCACGCTGGCGCTCGCCTGGCTCGGCCATGCCGCCTGGCATCAGGGCGAGCGCGCCAGGGGCGTGGAGCTTTGTGAGGAGAGTCTGGCCCTTGCACATGCCGTCGGAGATGCCTGGACGACGGCCATCGTCCTCGACGAGGTCTCGGTCGTCGCACGGCATGAAGGCGATCATCAGCGTGCCTCCTCACTTCTTGAACAAAGCCTGGCGCTCTTCAGGGAAGCCGGCGACATTGGCGAGGTCGCGTTGTGCCTGTCCCGTCTTGGCGCGTTGGCAACAGACCGTGCCGACTACCGGCGGGCGGCTGGCCTCATTGAAGAAGCATTGAACCTGCAGCGGAGGCTTGGGCGCAGGACGGCTGCAGCGTCTTCACTCAATCGCCTGGGCTTGATCGCGCTGGCACAGGGCGACTGGGAGAGGGCGATAGGACTCTGTGAAGCCGCTGCGGTGATTGCAGATGAACTGGGAAAGAGGTCGACCGCCGCGAGTGTGAGGGTTAACGCTGGGGTGGCGCTGCTCGCGAAAGGCGACCTCGAGCGTGCAGGGGCGATATTCGAGGAGAGCCTTGGTGTCCAGAGAACGTACGGTGACAGGGAGGATGTCGCCAGCGCGACCGCCGCGCTTGGGATCCTGGCGCGCTATCAGGGGGATTACGTTCAGGCACGGCGCCTGCTCGAGGAAGGCCTCAACATGCTCCAGCAAACAGGTGGCGTAGCCGGCGCCAGAACTCCGCTCCACCAACTCGCGGTCCCACTCTATCAGCTCGGGCTGCTGGCACTGGCTGAGGGTGAGCCCGAAGATGCCGCTTCCATCCTGCGCGAGGCCCTCATACAGCAGCAGAAGCGTGGCGATGCCCAGGGGATCGCCTGCAGCCTGGAAGGTCTGGCTGGCGTCATGCTTGCGCGCGGAATACCCGGGGACTCCGCGCGTCTCTTTGGGGCGGCAGACGCGCTGCGCGAGGCGATCGGAGCACCGCTATGGCCCCTGGATCGCGTCGCCTACGAATCGGACCTTCGCGAGGCGAAGGCCGCCCTGGGGGACGAGGCCTTCGCGGCCGCGTGGTCGGCAGGCCGAGGCATGTCGGTGAATGAGGCTGCCCAGTTCGCCTCTTCAGGCGCCCTGTAAAGCCTGAGATAGCGGATCTGCCCGGCGCGGTAGATGTCATTGGCCTCGTGAAGTCGTGCATAACGTGCGGCGAGCCCCCAACGGGGAGGCGTTTGGAATTCTAGAAGGCGTGCGGGGTTCTGAGGCCGGTAGCAGACCTGCGCGTTACTTGCGGCGCCGGCCGCCGCGTTTGGCCTCGGTGTTGCGCTTGAGGTCGAGGAGCCGCTCTTCGCTTTCTTTCATAAACGCTTTGAGCTTGTCTTCGAATGAGGCGCGTGACCGGACGCGCGACTGCCGCTCTTCGGGCGAGAGCGCCTGCTTGACCGAGAGATCGAGCTTGCCCCTCTCGTTGAGGCCGAGGACCTTGACTCTGACCTTTTCTTGCTCTTTCAGGTAGTCCTTGACGTCCTTGACGTAGGTGTCCGCGATCTCGGAGATGTGGACGAGGCCGCTCTTTCCATCGGGGAGCTCGACGAAGGCGCCGTAGGTGGTAATTTTGACGACCGTGCCCTCAATGATACTTCCTGGATCCGCTGCCATACCCGAACGCGCACGCTCCTTTCGTTTGCGGCCTCGAGGCGCGTGCGACTATACCCACGCGCCCTTAGCAGTGTCAATGCAGCCTGTCTGCGTATCACACCGCTCGATCATCACTCGATGGTGCCTCGTCACCGGCCCAGCAGCCGCGCCCACCAGGGCTTCGGCTCCCGCACCTCCGGCCGACCCGCTTCGCGGGTGCCCGGCGGCGCCGCGGGTGGGGCCGCCGCGGGCGTCGGCCTCACCAGGATGACCGCGATCTCCCCGGGCCGGACCAGCCCGAGCTGCTCGCGGGCGAGCCGCTCAATATACTCCGGCGTACGGAGGAGCCGAAGCTCCTCACGGAGTTGCGCGTTCTGCAGGCGCAACTCATCCCGCTCTCGTGCCAGACGGGCCGCGCCGCGGCGCAACTGGTAGCCGTCCCAGTACGCGCCTCCAAACGCCAGCACGAGCGCCCCGCAGATCGCCACCGCGACGGCCGGGCCGGCCCAGCGCGGCACGAGACGGCGGGAGATTCGCGGAGGAAGTTCGAGACGGCGCGCGGCAACGTGTGGCATGACGGTTGCAACGACGAAAGGTCAGAATCCTGCCGCCCGAATGGGCGATTCGAGATTCGCGGCGGGGCGTCCGACTCCTGCTTCAGGAAAATCTTCGCGCGCCCGACGGGAACGCGGTCCAGCCAGGGTACTGCGCCCTGCCGCCGAGCGCCTCTTCGATCCGCAGTAGCTGATTGTACTTTGCGACGCGCTCCCCGCGCGAAGGCGCGCCGGTCTTGATCTGCCCGGTCCCGGCCGCGACGACGAGATCGGCGATCGTGACGTCGTCGGTCTCGCCGGAGCGATGCGAGATAATCGCGGCATACCCCGCATCCCGGGCCAGCGCGATCGTCTCGAGGGTCTCCGTGAGCGTCCCGATCTGATTGAGCTTGACCAGGATCGCGTTGGCGACGCCCTCGACGATGCCCCGGCGCAGGAGACGGGGATTGGTGACGAACAGGTCGTCACCGACAAGCTGCATGCGCCCGCTCAGACGCCGCGTGAGCGTCTTCCAGTCACTCCAGGCGTTTTCGTCCAGCCCGTCTTCGATTGAGACGATCGGGAAGCGGTCCGCAAGCCCAGCGAGAAACCCGATCATCTCCTCCGCGCTGCGCGCCACGCCCTCGCCTGCGAACCGGTAGGCGCCGTCGCGGTAGAGCCACGGGGCGGCGACATCCAGCGCGATCGCCACATCGCGGCCGGGCCGCTGCCCCGCGCGCTCGATGGCCGCGACCAGAAACTCCAGCGCGGCTTCGGTGGCGCCCAAGTCAGGGGCGAATCCGCCCTCGTCTCCCACGCCCGTTCCCAGTCCCCGCTCGTGCAGCGCCTTTTTGAGATGGTGGAAGACTTCCGTGCCGATCCGCAGTGCCTCGCTAAAGGAGGGGGCGCCCACCGGGACGATCATGAACTCCTGCACATCGAGACGGGTTTGAGCGTGCGCGCCACCATTGATGACGTTCATCAGGGGAACCGGCAGGACGCGCGCGTCTTCTCCTCCCAGTGCCCGCCACAACGGCAGCCCCCGCGAAGCCGCGGCCGCTTTCGTCACGGCAAGGGAGACCGCCAGGATCGCATTGGCGCCCAGGCGCCCTTTGTTCTCCGTGCCGTCGAGCTCGAGCATCGCGCGATCGATCCCGGCCTGATCCCCGGCGTCGCGTCCGCTCAGGTGCGGACCGATCATGTCGCGCACATGAGCCACCGCCGACCGGACGCCCTTTCCCAAATACCGCGTGCCGCCGTCGCGCAATTCCAGCGCTTCGCGCTCACCCACCGATGCGCCCGACGGCACGGCGGCGCGGCCCGTAGCGCCGTCGCTCAGGCCGACATCCGCCTCCACGGTGGGGTTGCCCCGGGAGTCGAGGATCTCGCGCGCGGTGACGGTCACGATGCGGCTGGCCATGATGCTATGCGGTCGTCAGGCTTCGGCCGTCCGCCGGTCTTCGATCACTTCGAACGGCGGCTCGGGTGACGGACGGCCCTCGGGCAGGCGCCTGATCCTGACCACCAGCCGCCGCGCACCGACACTCACGCCGATGAGGTCGCCGACTTTCGTGGGTGCCGCCGGCTTGGCGCGTAGGCCGTTGAGCGTGATCTTGCCCGCATCGCAGAGGCGGTTGGCGAGCGTACGCCGCCTGACGATCCGGCTGGCCTGCAGAAACTTATCGAGGCGCACCGTGCCCGTCGGCGAGCTTCTCGCACGCCTGCCGCAGCGCCATTTCGGCATCGACGCCCGCGGCGGCGGCCAGGGCGACGATCTCCAGGAGCAGGTCACCCACCGTGTCCTCGAGGTCGGATGATAGGGTCGGTCGCCGCGCGTCTGTGAGACGACCACCGACGGCGTCGAGTTTCGCCCGCGCCGCCCGGAGTGTCTCAGCGGTCGTGCCGCCCCCCGCGGCTCCGTTTGCGCGCGACCGCCGCAGCAACTTCTGCGCCCGGGAGAGCGCCGGCAATGTCTTTGGGACTCCGTCGCCGATGGGCCGGTCAGGCGCCTCGCGGCGCTTAATCTCCTCCCAATGCGTCAGGACCTCTCCGGCGGTGCGGAGGTGCAGCTCGCCAAAGACGTGGGGATGACGGTCCAGCAGTTTCTGCACGAGGCCATCGACGACCGCGCCGCTGTCGAAGTGTCCGGCTTCGCGGGCGATCTGGGCGTGAAAGACAATTTGAAGAAGCACGTCGCCGAGCTCGGCGCGCAGGGCCGCGTGGTCGTTCCGCGCGATCGCGTCGAGGGTTTCGTGGGCTTCTTCGAGCACGTAAGGAGCGAGCGTCGCGTGCGTCTGCTCCCGGTCCCACGGGCACCCGCCGGCGCTCCGCAGGCGGGCCATGACCGCGACCAGGTCGTCGAAGGTAAAGCGCACGTCAGCGGCGGTCGAACTTCTCGATCGTCGCGGTCTTGCGCTGCTGCTCCAGCCAGGATTCGAAGGCCTTTTCGCGCTTGGAGGTCAGCAACTGCTGGCGGATCTCGTCCTTCACCTTGTCAAACTGCGCCTGCTCGGCCGGCTTCACTTCATACACCCTGATGATATGGAGTCCGTACTGCGTGCGCACGGGGCCGCTTGTGTCGCCGGGCTTGAGCCCCCAGGCGGCCTCCTCGAACTCCTTCACCAACGTGCCTTTGCTGACGTACCCCAGGTCGCCTCCACGCTCGGCGCTTCCCGGATCTTCCGAGGACTGCTTGGCGACGTCCTCAAACTTCGCGCCGTCTGCCAGCTTTGCCTGAGCGATCCTGGCCTTCGCGGCGGCGAGCGACTCCTGGCCCTTCTCCGTGATCCGAAAGAGAATATGGCTGACCTTGATCTGGGCAGGCTTGTCGTAGGCGCTCCGGTTGCTATCGAACTGCTTGCGCACCTCGTCGTCGGTCACGGTGCCCTGCGCGACGGTATCGGCGACCTTCCGCTGGGACAGCTGGATGCGAATCAAATCGCGGAGGGCGCTCATGGTCAGGCCGTTGCGGGTGAGCGCCGCGGTGAAGTCCGCCTCGTTGGGAAACCGCTTCCGGATCGTGTCGATCTGGGCGTCGACGTCTTTGTCAGAGGCGACGAGATTGCGCCGGCGCGCCTCCTGTACGATGAGCCGCTGCGTCACGAGCTGATCGACCACGGTCTTGACGATCTCGTTCCGCTGCTTCTCGAACTCTTTGTTCGCCGGATCGAGCCCGAACTGGGCGGCCGCCCGCGCGACCTCGGCATCGATTTGCGACCAATAGATCACGTCCCCGTTGACCTTGGCGGCGATCGCGGCGCCGCGTCGTGCGCCCGCGGTCAGCACCCAGGCACCAACGCTGGCAGCCGCTATGACGACGACCGCGACGAGCGTCACGAGGACCTTACGAACGTTCATCTTTGAGTCCCTCCTTCATGGCGCGGGTCAAGCATAGCGCAGCCGCCCCGGTCCGGCTAGCCTTGCAGCGCCGGCGCGGCGGTATCCTCCAGGTGCGCCGTGACGCGCCCAACCCGGTTCAAGACATCACAGAGAGCGTCGGCCTGCTCGATGAACCCCCCGCCGGTCGCGCGCACGACGAGCCCGGCGGCCGTCACCTGTGCGCGGCTGCCCAGCGCCGAGCGAAGCCGCCGCTGCATCGCCTCATCGAGATGACCACCGCTGCCCAGCCGGACGGTGAACCGGCCGTTCTCCCGCGCGATCGATGCGACGCCGACGCTGCGCGCCACGGTCCGAAGGCGCACGGCGGCAAGGAGCGCCCGGGCCGCGTGCGGCAGAGGCCCGAACCGCTCCTGGAGCTCCCGGCCGATCTCCTCGACCTCGTCCGCCGTCTGCGCGGCACCCAGGCGCCGGTAATAGGCGAGCCGGTCGGTCTCCTCGGGCACGAACTCCGAGGGCAGGCTGGCATCCACGCCCAATTCCAGCGCCGGATCGCGCGCCTCTTCCACGATCTCGCCCCGCGCTTCGCGAATCGCCTCGTCCAGCAGCCGGACGTAGAGGTCGAATCCCACCGCCGCCACGTGTCCGTGCTGCTCGGGACCCAGGATGTTGCCCGCCCCTCTGATCTCCAGATCGCGCATCGCCAGGCCCAGCCCCGATCCCAACTCGACGAACTCCGCCATGGCGCGCAGGCGCTGCTCGGCTTCGGGCGTGAGCGGCACCGAGGGCGGATAGAGCAGGTAGCAGTAGGCCTGCCGGTCGGCGCGCCCCACGCGGCCGCGCAGCTGATAGAGCTGAGCCAGTCCCATCAGGTGGGCGTCTTCGATGAGGATCGTGTTCACCTGCGGAATGTCCAGCCCGATCTCGACGATCGTCGTGCAGACCAGGACGTCGTAGCGGCCTCCCAGGAAGTCCACCATGACCGCCTCGAGTCGTTCTTCGGGCATCTGGCCGTGCGCGACCCCTACGCGCGCCTCGGGGACGAGCCGGCGGATACGCCGCGCGGCCCGCTCGATCGACTCGACCCTGTTGTGGACGACGTAGACCTGTCCGCCGCGCGCGCGCTCGCGCAGGATCACCGACCGGATCAGGTCGTCATCCTCGGGCCGGATTTCGGTGGCGATTGGAAGACGCGCGTCCGGGGGCGTTTCCATCACCGAGAGATCGCGCAGGCCGGCGAGGGACATGTGCAGCGTCCTGGGGATCGGCGTCGCGGTGAGCGTGAGAACGTCCACGCTCTTGCGCAGCGCTTTCAGGTGCTCCTTGTGGGCGACGCCGAAGCGCTGCTCTTCATCGACGACGACCAGGCCCAGATCGCGAAAGCGCACGTCCTTTCCTAGAATCCGATGCGTGCCGATCAGGACATCTACGCTCCCCGCCGCGGTCCTGGCCAGCACGTCCTTTTGCTCGGCCGGTGAACGGAAGCGACTCAGTAGCTCGACGGTGATCGGAAACGTCGCGAACCGCTCCGAAAAGACGCTGAAGTGCTGCTGGGCCAGGATCGTCGTCGGCACGATCACCGCGACCTGCTTGCCGTCCATCACCGCTTTGAACGCGGCCCGAAGCGCGACTTCGGTCTTGCCGTACCCGACATCCCCGGCGACCAGGCGGTCCATCGGACGCGGCGACTCCATGTCGCGCTTGACTTCTTCGATCGCCGTGCGCTGATGCGGCGTCTCCTGATGCGGAAACGCCGCCTCCATCTCTCGCTGCCAGGGCGTATCCGGTCCAAACGCGTGCCCGGGCGCGGTTGCGCGCGCGGCGTAGAGCGTGAGCAGCGATGCCGCCATCTCTCGCGCTGCTTCTTTGACGCGGCGCTTCTCGCGGTCCCACTCGGCCCCGCCCAGACGGTGAATCCTCGGCGCTTCGCCTTCGGTGCCGATGTAGCGCTGCACGAGTCCGATCTGATCCGTCGGAACGTACAGCCGGTCTTCCTGCGCGTACTCCAGCAGAAGATACTCGCGCTCCGCCCCATCCAGGCGCAGGCGGGTGAGCCCGCGGTAGCGGCCGATGCCGTGATGGAGATGGACGACGAGATCCCCTGGCGACAGATCGGCCCACGAGGCGAGCCGCTCGCCTTGGCGCAAGAACCGCATCCGCGGCCGCCGCCGGCGCCACCCGACGATCTCGGCGTCGGTGACAACGGCCAACCCCGCAGCGTCCAAACGGAAGCCGCGGCCCAATGCGGCCTTCGTGGCGACGATATGACCGGGCGCCGGCGCTTTTTCCAGGCGGTCGGCAATCGTCACGTCGACGCCGGCCTCACTCAGGATGGACACGAGGCGCTCCGCCTGCGCCGAGGCGATCACCACGCGCAGCCCCTCGGCGGTCAGGCCTGCCAGCATCTGTGCGAGGAGATGGGTCTGTCCGCCAAAGGCCTCGAGGCCGACCGACGGCAGCCGCACCTCTTGCCAGTTCCCTTGGGGCGGTCGCGCGGCCGCGATCGACAGCGTCTGTGCTCCAGGCGGTGCGGCGCTTACCGCTGACCAGGCGAGGGGCGCCGGCGCTTCCGTCTTCTGTGTCCGCTCGGCCAGGACGCGTGTGCTCCCGGCGGACTCTTCGGGCTCGGACAGAATCAACAAGGCCCCCGCCGGGAGGTGTGCTGCCAGCGCCACGCCATCGCCACCGGTCGCGTGCAGCCGCACGGGCCGTATCGTCGCTTCGCGCACCGTCTTGGTGCTGCGCTGGGAGGCGGGGTCGAACTCTCGCAGTGAATCCAGTTCGTCACCCCACAGCTCCAGGCGAACGGGTCGTTCGGCCGTCACGGGAAACACATCGACGACGCCGCCCCGCACCGCGAACTCGCCGGGAGATGCGACCAGCGAGACGCGTTCATATCCGCCGGCTATCAGCTCGGCCACGAATCGATCGCGGAGGAAGTGCTCGCCCGGACGGATGACAAGTGTGGTCGTGCGGAGGGCATCGGGGGCCAGCAGTGGATCAGCCGCGGCGGAGGCAGATGCGACCACCATCACAGGCGCCGCGGCCGCCAGCGCGTCCAGGATGCCGAGGCGCTCAGTGGTCCGGGGCGCGCCCGGTGCCTGCGCCTCGGGGTCTGCCTTCGCGCCCGAGGCGTCGACCTGGGCGCCCTCCGGCGCCTCGGGCTGCGCTTCGGGATGAACCAGGACGGCGACGGCCGATCCACCCAGCAGGGCTTTCAGGTCGTCCGCCAGCCTTTCCGCCGCGTCTTGCGTCGGTGCCACGATCAGAATCGGGCGGGGGGCGAGGTCGGGATCGGTGGCGATCGCCGCAATCAGGCACGCCGCAGCGGTGCCACCCGTTCCCACGACGGAAGGGGGGGCTGCCGCGCCGCTCAGGGCCTTCCGGATCTGGTTGTATTCAGGCGACGCCCGAAGGGGCGCCAGGAGACCTTCCATAACCCGCACGCTTGATCAACATTCGTAACTTTCATTGTATCGAGCGGTGGGGGCCGCGTGAATCCCGAACACGCGTTGGCCCCAGGGTGGCGGGCCGGGATCGTTGCGGGAGGCGACCTCTATTTTGGTGCGGACGATCGGTGCGTGTACGCGACCAGACCCAGGACTTTCTTCGTGGAAGACTGATTCACGACGCGATCGCCGACGATCACCTTGATCCCAAGCTCGCCGTCTTTGGTGCGCTTCTGCAGCGCGACTGAGAATCCGATCGCCGACCGCAACGTCAACCTGGTGGGCACGGTGCCGGCGACCGGCTGCGTCTCGCCAAGCGCTCCATATGATCCTTCAAACTGAAGGCCAGGCGTGCCGAACACCTCAATCGTCACGGGCGTGGTCGCAACAGGGGCGGACTGCGACGGTCCGGTCGGGTCCGGTCCCCTGCGGCCAATCGGCCCGCCGCATGCGCTGCCGACTAGGGCGGCGGCGAATAGCACCGCAATCCAAAGTATCGCTGAACGCGTTCTGCACACTGTCGTAAGCACCCCCTGACCTTCCTTCCCCCTTCGGGGATATCTCAGGCGCGGTTGCGGCGGCTGGATTGACCGAAAACCGGACCGCCGGCATACGGATCCCCTCAACGGGTTTATCGGCCGGCACGCGATTTTCACACTGACAATCTTCGTTTTACCCCTTGCCAGGATCGCCGTCTTAGGGTATGCTACTAGTAACTAAATATCGGGGCCAACCTCCGAACGGGCAAACCCGGAGCGATCCGGGGACGCAAAGCCACAGGGCCACGTAAAGTGTGGTCGGCTGGGTTGCCGAAGAGGAAGCACACGTGAGGCGAGTGCTTCTACTCGGCCTCGCGTCCTGTTTCTCTGGGGATGCTCGTCGGACCCCGCGTCGTCACGATGACAGATGGCGCGGCCGGGACACCGGGGGAGATTGCGCTGGACGCCGACTCCGGCACGGCGAGCTGGCGCATCGACATCTCACAGTCTCCCTGAAGCGCCCAGCGGGCAACTGAGGCGCATCGTCGCATCCCCATCCCTACTTCCCCGGTCCGGCCCGCCAGTTTTTCTTTTCTTGCCTGCCGCCGCGCGTAGATTCATACTCCTTTTGTGCAAACCTTAACCCAGGTGCTGGTGCTGGCCTCGCTCTTCGCGATGGGGAGCGGCCAGGTCGAAGCGCCCCTTGGCTCCGGCGAGGTCCCGGCTGTCTTGGTCGGCGCGGGGGATATCGCGAGCTGCTCCAGTGACGGTGACGAAGCAACAGCCCGCCTGCTCGATGAGATTCCAGGGACGGTCTTCACCGCGGGGGACAACGCCTATGAGCGTGGCACCGACCGGGAGTTTGCCGACTGCTATCATCCTACATGGGGACGGCACAAGTCGCGGACCCGCCCGGCTGCCGGCAATCATGACTACGGGACCCGAGGCGCCCCAGGATACTTCAGATACTTCGGCAGCGCCGCGGGTCCTGTGGGGCGAGGCTACTACAGCTTCACAGTGGGTACCTGGCGAGTCATCGTGCTCAACAGCGTGTGCTGGGCGGTCGGCGGTTGTGGATCCCAATCACCGCAGGCCCAGTGGTTGCGCGCCGAGCTAGCGCTGGCGGCACAG
>JBQTJP010000235.1:0-17547 GCA_052386995.1 Armatimonadota bacterium | reverse complement strand
GTTGCTACGATGGCGGCTAACTTTATAGCAAGGCTGCGCGCAGTACGTTGCAAGCAGTCGAGGGAGTGCGCCTAGGGTTCCGCGGTCCCACCCGGACCGGACCGGTCCAAGCGGCGCAGACGGCCAGTCGCCGTTACACCTTCAGGATAGAAGCCTGGGGGACAGGTTCCTCACCGGTGCCTGTCGCTCAGGCTTCTTCACATTAACGCGCGCATGCGATGACGGGAACAGTAGGCAGGCTCGCGAGAGCCTAGCGAACCGGGTCTGGTGTGAGCCGGTCTCCCCGCCTGCCGAAGCTCATCCCCGAGCCGCGGGTTCGAATCCAAGTAGAATCCGCCGGTCGCCCCCGATACGGGTTTGAGGGCCCCCGGCCGCGATGGCGGGGGAACTAAGGTGGTACCGCGGGAGCATCCGTCCTTAGGATGCTCCCGCGTCGTGTTTTTCTAGGACCGAATGCACAGGTCGAGGTGGGAGGGGACGCTGTGGCAGGACAGATGACGGCTCCGCGCACGACGCGCACCACCGCGCGCCCCAGGCAGATGAGCGGCGCGCAGGCGCTGATCGAAGCGCTCCGCCGCGAGCAGGTCGAGGTTCTCTTCGGCCACCCCGGCGGCGCATCGCTTCCGATCTACGATGCGCTGTACGATGCGGAGTCGCTCCGCCACATCCTGGTGCGCCACGAGCAGGTCGCCGCGCATGCCGCGGTCGGCTACGCGCGCGCATCAGGGCGCGTAGGCGTCTGCACGGCCACGTCCGGCCCCGGGGCGACCAACCTCGTCACGGGTCTCACTGACGCGATGATGGATTCGATATCGGTCGTCGCGATCACCGGCCAGGTCCCACGTCCGGTCATCGGCAACGACGCCTTTCAGGAAGCCGACGTCACCGGCATCACGATGCCGATCACCAAGTTCAACTCCCTTGTCATGCACGCCGCCGACGTGCCGCGCGCCGTCCACCAGGCCTTCTACCTGGCGAGCACAGGGCGTCCCGGCCCGGTGCTCGTGGACATCCCACGGGATGTCTCCCAGGAGATGTGCGAGCCGCACTTTCCCGAGGAGACCACGATTCCCGGCTACCGGCCTGTGCTCGACGGGAGCCCCAAGCAGGTCGCTGCGGCTGTCGACGCGCTGGCCGAAGCGGAGCGCCCCATCATCTACGCGGGCGGAGGCGTCATCAGCGCCAACGCGACCCCCGAGCTAGCCGCGCTGGTGGAGCGCACGCGCATCCCGACCGCCCTGACCCTCATGGGCAAGGGCGCCATGGACGAGACCAACCCGCTGTGCCTGGGCATGCTCGGCATGCACGGCAGCGCATTCGCCAACTGGGCGATCAACGACGCCGACGTGATCCTGGCGGTGGGCGTGCGGTTCGACGACCGCGTGACCGGGCGTCTGAAGGACTTCGCGCCGCGCGCACGCTTCATCCACATAGATATCGACCCGGCGGAGATCGGGAAGAACAAACCGGCCCATATCCCCATCGTAGGTGACGCCAAGCGGGTGCTGGCGGCACTCGCCGCCCAGGCGCGCGCGCCGCGGATCGAGGCGTGGTGGAAGCAGATCGACGAGTGGCGCGAGCGCCATCCGTTCCGCTACAGGCAGACGGGCGATAAGATCAGCCACCAGTTCGTCTGCGACATGGTCAGCCGGTTGACCGGCGGAGGAGCCATTGTCACGACCGACGTCGGCCAGCATCAGATGTGGATGGCCCAGTGGTACCGATGCCGTGAGCCGCGCACGTTCATCACCTCCGGCGGGCTCGGCGCGATGGGCTTCGGCTTTCCGGCGGCCATGGGCGCCAAGTTCGCGCGTCCCGACCGGACGGTTGTCGCCGTCGTGGGCGACGGCGGGTTCATGATGACGATTCAGGACCTCATCACCTCGGTCGAGCACCAGCAGAGCCTGCCGATCGTCGTGCTCAACAACGGTGCGCTGGGGATGGTGCGGCAGTGGCAGACGTTCTTCTATCGCGGACGCCTGTCGTCGTCGATCCTGCGCAATCCTGACTTCGCGAAGATCGCCGAGGCGTTCGGCGCGCGCGGCATGCGGGTGGAGCGCCCCGAGCAGGTCGAGCCGGCGCTGCGGGCGGCGCTGGAGACCGAAGGGGTGCCGTGCGTGCTCGACGTAATCTGCGACCCCGAGGAGAACTGTCTGCCGATGATTCCCTCGGGCCAGTCGGTGGCGGAGATGATTCTCGAGTGAGTGAGCCGCACGCGGCGACGATCTCTGTGCTGGTCCAGAATCAGCCGGGCGTCCTGGTGCGCGTGGCCGGGCTGATCCGCCGGCGTGGAGTGAACATCCACAGTCTCTCGGTGGGACCCACCGAGGATCCGACCGTCTCGCGGATGACGATCGTCGTCGACACCCCGCCGGAGCGCACGGAACAGTTCGCCAAGCAACTGCGCAAACTCGTCGAGGTGCTCCGCGCGACGGCGGTGGACGGCACGCCGTCGGTGGATCGTGAGCTGGCGCTGATCAAGGTCAACGTGACGCCGGGCACGCGCATGGAGATCATGGAGATCTCCACGGTGTTCCGTGCGAACGTCGTGGACCTGACCGACAAGACGATGACGCTCGAGGTGACCGGCCGGAGCGAGAAGGTCGACGCAATCGCGTTGTTGCTCGCCAAGCACGGGATCAGGGAGATGGCCCGCACGGGTCAGGTGACGCTCGTGCGCGGCCCTCAGAACACGTAGATGAGCCACAACACCTTCACGTCCACGGTGTTCCCGGTCGAGACGCTGGAGCTGGCCGGACGCCGGGAGGCGTTCGTTCGCGGCGGGCGGCACCTGTTGGGGCTCTTGCCGAAAGCCTTGCACGGGATCGCGACGATCGGCGTGATCGGCTGGGGCTCGCAGGCCCCGGCACAGGCCCAGAATCTGCGCGAGTCGCTGGCAGGGACGCCCATTCGCGTTGTGGTGGGCCTGCGTCAAGGGTCCCCTTCGAGCGCGCAGGCGCGTCAGGCCGGCTTCAGCGAGAGCGACGGCACGTTGGGCGAGATGTTTGACGTCATTGCGAAGTCCGATCTGATCTTGCTCCTGATTTCCGACGCCGCCCAGGCAGAGCTCTATCCCAGAATTTTCGAGCGGCTGCGGCCCGGCGCCACGCTGGGGCTGTCGCACGGATTTCTGCTCGGCCACCTGCGCAATCAGGGCCTGGATTTCCCGCCGCACGTCAACGTCATCGGCGTTTGCCCGAAGGGCATGGGGCCATCCGTGCGCCGCCTGTACGAGCAGGGGCGGGATATCGACGGCGCCGGCATCAACACCTCGTTCGCGGTCGAGCGCGATCTGAACGGCCGCGCCACCGACATCGCGCTGGCGTGGTCGGTGGGCCTTGGCGCCCCGTACACCTTCAAGACCACGCTGCGATCCGAATATCTGT
Organism: Armatimonadota bacterium; assembly: GCA_052386995.1. GTDB lineage: Bacteria > Sysuimicrobiota > Sysuimicrobiia > Sysuimicrobiales > Humicultoraceae > JBQTJP01. The sequence continues at coordinate 14,161 of JBQTJP010000235.1, read as the reverse complement.
CCGACATCTTCGGTGAGCGCGCGATTCTGCTGGGCGCGGTGCATGGGATCGTCGAGAGCCTCTACCGGCGGTACGCCGCGGAAGGGTTCTCGGAAGAAGAAGCCTTCGTGCACGCCTGCGAGACCATCACCGGGCCGATCGCGCGGACGATCTCCCACGATGGCCTGCTCACCGTCTACGAGCGCCTGTCGGCGCCGGAGCGCGTGGACTTCGAGCGGGCCTATTCCGCGGCCTACGCGACCTCGAAGCCGCTCATGGTCGAGATCTACTGTGAAGTGGAGTCGGGCAACGAGTTGCGCAGCATCGTGCTGGCCGGGAAGAGGCTCCGGGAGTACCCGATTCCGCAGATCGACGGCAGCCGGATGTGGAAGGTCGGAGCCTCGGTCCGCGGGCGGCGCGGACGCATGACCCCGGAGGTCCACGCGTTTACCGCCGGCGTCTTTCTCGGAGCGATGATGGCTCAGGTCGACGTCCTGGTCGAGCGGGACCATCCATATTCAGAGATTGCGAACGAGTCGGTCATCGAGGCGGTCGACTCGCTGCTGCCCTACATGCACGCACGCGGCGTCGCCTACATGGTGGACAATTGCTCGACGACCGCGCGGCTGGGCGCGCGAAAGTGGGGGCCCCGTTTTGACGCGCAGTTGACCCAGATTGCCTATCCGGATGCGGACGAGCGCCCGCGCGTCGATGCGGCGCTGATCGCCGCGTTCCGGGCTCACCAAATCCACGGCGTGCTCAAGACGCTCTCGGCGATGCGGCCGGCCGTCGACATCGCGGTCGCGTAGCGGAGGAAGACCCATGGACGATATCGTCCGTATCTTCGACACCACCCTCAGAGACGGCGAGCAATCGCCGGGCTTCTCGATGACGCCGGCCGAGAAGCTCGAGCTCGCCCGCCAGCTCGAAGCCCTGCGCGTGGACGTGATCGAGGCGGGTTTTCCCATCTCCTCGCCCGGCGACCTCGCCGCCGTCCACAGCGTCGCGCGCGAAATCCGCGCGGCGACGGTCGCGGCGCTGGCGCGCGCCAATGCTCAGGACGTCGACGCGGCCATCGAGGCGCTGGGCCCGGCGGCACGGCCGAGGGTGCACGTGTTCATCGCCACCTCGCCGATCCACATGGAGCACAAGCTGCGGATGACTCCCGACGAGGTCGTCGCGGCGGCCGAGGCCGCGGTGCGCCGGGCGCGGCGCTTTACCGACGACGTGGAGTTCTCGGCCGAGGATGCCAGCCGCTCTGAGATCGAGTTTCTCTGCCGGATCTTCGATGCGGCGATCCGCGCGGGGGCAACGGTCATCAATGTCCCGGATACCGTGGGCTACACGACCCCGCAAGAATATGCGGCGCTGATCCGCGTACTGCGCGAGCGCGTTCCCGCGAGCGACCGCGTGACCTGGAGCGTCCACTGCCACGACGATCTAGGCCTGGCGGTCGCCAACTCGCTGGCGGCGGTGGCCGCGGGCGCGCGGCAGGTGGAGTGCACCATCAACGGCATCGGCGAGCGCGCAGGCAACGCTGCCCTCGAAGAGATCGTGATGGCCGTGCACACGCGCCGGGACGTCTACGGCGCGCGCACCGGCATCGATACGACCAGGTTGTACAGATCCAGCCGGCTGCTGACGGCCATCACCGGGATCGCGGTCCAGCCGAACAAGGCGATCGTCGGCGAGAACGCGTTCGCGCACGAGGCCGGCATCCACCAGCACGGCGTGCTGATGCACCGCGCCACCTACGAGATCATGAAGCCCCAGGATGTCGGGCTGCCGACCAACCGGCTGGTGCTGGGCAAGCATTCGGGACGGCATGCGTTCCGCAAGGCGCTCGAAGACCAGGGGCTGCACCTGGATGAGGCCGCGGTCAATCGCGCGTTTGCGCGCTTCAAAGCGGTCGCCGACCGCAAGAAGCAGGTCACGATCGAGGACATTCTGGCTCTGGTAGATGAGGAGGTGCGCGCCGCACCGGCCCGCTTCGTCCTCAAGGCCTTTCAGGTGTCCACCGGCAGCGGCTCGGCGCCGGCGGCAACGGTCACGCTGCACTCGGAGAGCGGCACGGCCAGCGAGGCGGCGTCCGGGGACGGCCCGGTCGATGCCCTGTGCGCGGCGGTCAACCGGCTGACCGGCGTGGAGGCGCAGCTGATGGACTATGCCATTCGCGCGGTCACCGGCGGGACCGACGCGTTGGGCGAGGTCACCGTCCGCGTCCGCGAGGGGGAGACGATCACCGTGGGTCGCGCGAGCAGTACCGACGTGCTGGACGCGAGCGTGCGGGCCTACCTCGACGCCGTCAATCGTCTGCTGGTGGCGCGCAACGGCACCGGACCTGCCCCATCGCCATCGGGCGAGCAGACCCACGCGGCCGATGTGGCGCCGGCGGCCCACCCGGCGAGGGCGTGACGCGATGGGGATGACACTGACCGAGAAGATTCTCGCCTCTCACGCGGGTCTGGAGAGCGTACGTCCCGGCGACCTGGTCGAGGCCAAAGTGGACTTCTGCTTTGCCAACGACATCACCGCGCCGCTGGCCTTCCGCGAGTTCGAGAAGATCGGCGTCCCGACCGTGTTCGATCGCGAGCGCGTGGCGCTGGTGCCCGACCACTACGCGCCCAACAAGGACATCGCGTCGGCCGAGCAGTGCAAGGTCATGCGGGAGTTCGCCCGGGCCCACGACATTCCACATTATTACGAGGTGGGCCGCGCCGGCATCGCCCACGTCCTGCTCGCCGAGGACGGCCTCGTGCTTCCCGGCGAGGTGTTCGTCGGCGCCGACTCCCACACGTGCAACCACGGCGCGCTCGGCGCGTTCTCGACGGGCGTCGGCTCATCGGATCTCGCCGCGACCATGGCGACCGGCAGCCTGTGGTTTCGCGTGCCGGAAACGCTGCGCTTCGTGCTGCACGGGAGGCCGGCGCCCTGGGTGACCGGCAAAGATATGGTCCTCCAGATCATCGGCGACATCGGCGTGGACGGCGCGCGCTACTGCGCAATGGAGTTCGTCGGCGAGGCGCTCAAGCACCTGACCATGGACGAGCGGTTCAGCATCGCCAACATGGCGGTCGAGGCCGGCGGCAAGAACGGCATCATGGAGCCCGACGAGACGGTCCTCGACTGGGTACGGCCGCGCGCGAAGCGGCCGTTCACCCCGGCGTTTGCCGATCCCGACGCCGAGTATGCGACCGTTCGCGAGTACGACACGAGCCGGCTCGAGCCGGTAGTCTCGGCGCCGTCGTCGCCGGGCAACGTCGTCTCGGTGCGGGAAGCGGCCGGCGTCCCGGTCGATCAGTGCTTCATCGGCACGTGCACCAACGGCCGTCTCGAAGACCTCCGCGTCGCTGCGCGGCTGCTGCGGGGCCGCAAGGTGCATCCCCGTACCCGGTTGCTCGTCATCCCCGCCACGCCCGCGGTCTATCGCCAGGCGCTGGCGGAAGGGCTCATCGAGATCTTCATGGACGCGGGGGCGGTCGTCAGCGCCTCGACCTGCGGCCCGTGCATCGGCGGGCACATGGGCGTGTTGGCCTCGGGCGAAGTGTGCGTGAGCACCTCGTCGCGCAACTTCGTCGGCCGGATGGGACACCGCGAGGCCAAGGTGTATCTTTCGGGGCCGGCCGTGGCCGCGGCCACGGCGGTGCTCGGGCGCCTCGCGCATCCCGATGAGGTCCTGGGCCGGGCCGAAGCGGGGGCACACGTATGATCTTTCAAGGCACGGCGTGGAAATTGGGCGATCACATCGATACCGACGTCATCATTCCGGCGCGCTATCTGGTGACCGCGGATCCGAAGGTGCTGGCCCCGCGCTGCTTCGAAGATCTCGACCCGACGCTCGCGTCGAAGATCCGTCCCGGCGATATCCTGGTGGCCGGAGAGAACTTCGGCCAGGGATCGTCGCGCGAGCATGCCCCGATTGCGATCAAGGGGTTGGGGATCTCGTGCATCGTCGCGCGGTCGTACGCACGGATCTTCTACCGCAATGCGTTCAATATCGGGCTGCCGCTGCTGGAATGCGAAGACCTGCACGCGGTCACAGAGAGCGGCGATCACCTCACGGTCGACAACGAGACCGGGCGCATCACCAATGACGCGCGCGACACGACGCACACCGCGGCGCCGTTGCCCGAGTTCATGCGTCGCCTGGTCGCAGCCGGCGGCATCATCCCGTACGTGCGCCAGAAGATGCAGAGCGCGGGCGCAGGTCCCGCGTCCAAGCCCTAGGGTCATCGGAGGAACGGCGATGGAGTGGAGAGCGGTCTGGCACACCCTATTCTGTGGCTGGGACGGCGACGTCGATCTCGTCGCGCTCGCCGAGGAGCTGCGGGGACGCAGCAACGGCGCGAAGGCCGGTGACGATCACGACGCGGCATGGGTGTGCCGCCAGATCCAGGAAGCCTACTAAGAGCCAGAACGCGGCCAGGACGCCTTTCACGGTGCAGGCCCGGATCGTCGTTCTCCCCGGCGATGGCGTCGGCCCCGAGGTCACCGCGGAAGCGATCAAAGTCCTGCGCGCGGTGGCCGGCGCGCACAATCACGCGTTTGCCTTCGACGAGAGTCCGTTTGGATCGGCCGCGATCGAGCAGACCGGTCATCCCCTGCCGAATGACACGCTCGCCGCATGCCGCCGGGCGGATGCCATCCTGCTCGGCGCGGTCGGCGGGCCGCAGTGGGACGGGCTCCCACCGGACCGGCGTCCGGAGGCGGGCTTACTGGCGCTGCGCCGTCACCTGACGCTCTTTGCCAACCTGCGCCCGGTGCGGATGTTTGCCGGGCTGCATGATGCTTCGCCGCTGCGCCCTGAGATCATCAATGGGACCGATCTGCTCATCGTCCGCGAGCTGACCGGCGGACTCTACTTCGGCGAGCCACGAGGGCGCTCGACACAGGACGGCCGCCGCCTGGCGGTCGACACGCTTCCTTATAAAGAGGATGAAGTCGCGCGGGTGGCTCACACCGCGTTCCGCCTGGCGCGCTCGCGGCGGCGGCACGTGACGTCGGTCGACAAGGCCAACGTGCTGCACTCCGGCCAGTTGTGGCGCGAGGTCGTCACCGAAATCGGCCGGCAGTATCCCGACGTGATGCTCGATCACGCATTCGTCGACAGCACGGCGATGCAGTTGGTCCGGCGGCCGTCGGCGTTCGACGTCATCGTGACCGAGAACATGTTCGGCGATATCTTGAGCGATCAAGCGGCGGGTCTCGTTGGCTCGCTCGGCCTTCTCCCGTCGGCCAGCCTCGGTGAGGGGAGACCGTCGCTCTACGAGCCGGTGCACGGCACGGCGCCGGACATCGCCGGACGGGGCATCGCCAATCCCATCGGCGCGATTCTCAGCGGCGCGATGCTGCTGCGGCACGCGCTGCAGCTGGACGCCGAGGCCGCCGCCGTCGAACGCGCCGTGGACCAGGTGCTGGCCGAGGGAGCACGGACGGCGGATGTGTCGGCCGGGCAGCCCGCGCTATCCACCTCGGCCTTCGGCGACCGTGTCGCCGCGCTCGTGACGTAACGCGGTCGGAGGCGCTCCCAGGTCTACGCGCCGCGGGCCGCGGGTACAGCCCCCACGGATACTCTGACGCAAGTGGTGTGGAGAGACCTGTGCCTGGTCGCCCTGTCGTGTGGCTTCTATGCGCCGCCTTCGCCGCAGCCTTTGGCGGCTGCGGCGGGTCGGGCGGCCGGCCGACCCCGAGCCAGATCGCGCAGGCGCTTCCCCGGGGCGCGACCATCGATGAGGTCGCGTATGCTGATCTCACCGGCGACGGCCGCGACGAAGTGCTTGTCGCGGCAACAGTCCCCGCGTCCGACGCACCGCACCACACCGCATTCGTCTTCGGCTCCGCGCGTGGAGGCCGGTACGCTCCGGTGCTGCGCCGCCGGATGCCGGGGCAGGGGTGGCTGCCCATTCAGGTCGGCCGGCCCGGCGGAAGCGCGCCGCCGGTTGTGGTGTTCGGATCGCGCGAGGGTCTGCGCGGGCAACTCGGGTTTATCGTGGTCTTGCAGCACGACGGCGTCGTCCAGGCGATGCTCGACCGCAACAGTCTCTTGAGTGGCCAGGTGCGGTTCGTCCCTGAGGGACTCCTGGAATCGGAAGGGGACATCGATCGCATCTACCGGTGGCTTGGATCGCGCTGGGAGGTCGAAGAGCTCCCCAATCAGTATTTGCCGCCGCTGCAGGCCGATGCGGTGATCATTCCCTACACGATCGACGCCGTGCGCGGCGCGCTGATCGAAACCCCGCGTTCGCTCCGAGCCCGCGTGGGGCAGCAGGTCTACCCGCGGCGCTTCGGACGGGGGGAGCCCTCGCGCATCTTCTTCTCCGGCGCCACGTCGTCGTACGCGGTGGGAGCGGACCGCGTCATCTCACTGCTGCAGCCCGACACCCTGGAGATCCACATCGAAGGCCCCGCGTACAGCGGCCGCACGATCACGGTGCTGGTGCGGATCGGTCCGTAGGACTCACGCCACCTCGCAGGGAAGTTCCACGACCTGTAACTCCCCAGCCCAAGGAGGTTGCTATGCCGCTGGCCATTCGTGCCGGTCGACTGATCGATGGTACCGGCGCACCGCCCCGCCGCAACGCGCTCATCCTGGTCGAGAAGAACCGCATCGACGTCGTCGCCGGCGAAAACGAGGCCTCGGTCCCGGCGGGCTACGACCTCGTCGACGCCTCCCACTCCACAGTCTTGCCCGGCCTCATCGATTGTCACGTCCATCTCGTCGCAAGCGGCGATCCGCGTGACGGGTTCTTCGGCGTAACCGAACTCGGCAAATCCATCCCCACCACGACGCTCGCCTGCTACAAGAACGCGCTGCGCGACCTCGAGGCCGGTTGGACAACGGTACGTGACGCGGCGTCACGTTACTATGCCGACGTCGCGCTACGGGACGCGATCAACCGGGGCGACATAGTCGGGCCGCGCCTGTGGTGCTGCGGGCTCGGCATTACGTCCACGGCGGGACACATGGACCGCGAGAAATACCTGGCGCCGCACCTGACCCTGCCGGGGCCGTCGGCGGTAGCCGACGATCCGACGGAGGGACGCAAGGCGGTCCGTCTCAACCTGCGCAACAACGTAGACTTCATTAAGATCAACGCGACCCTCACGGAGCACGTGCGCCGATACTTTGGCTACATGGCGCCGGAGATGACGCGCGAGACGATGGCGGCAATCTTCGAGGAGGCCCACTGGCACGGTCGGCGGGTCACCGCCCACTGCTACGGCGGCCCGGGCGCGACCTGGGCCATCGAGGAAGGCATCGATGGGATCGAGCACGGTTTCTACCTTTCTGATGAACAACTCGGCAGGATGGCTGAACGCGGCACGGTGTTGTGCCCGACGCTGTCCGTCGTCGGCCGCTTCCGCGAGCACGGCGACGCGGCGTTGCCGCCCGGCGATCCCTATTTGCCGGCGTGGCGTGAGAAGGCGATCGCGAACGCGTGGAAGACCGCCGGCCGGGCGCGGGAGCGCGGGGTGAAGATCATTTGCGGGACGGACGCGGCGATGCCGTTTGTCTACCATGGCACCAACGCCTACGAACTGGAGATGCTGGTCGAGGCAGGCCTGACGCCGATGGAGGCCGTCGTCGCCGCCACGGGCGGCGCTGCGGAGGCGATCGACTTCACGGACGTCGGCTCGATCGCGTCAGGGAAGTTTGCGGACCTGGTCGTCGTGGACGGCGACCCGCTCGAGGACATACGCATCCTGCAGGATCTCGCGCGCATCCCGCTGGTGATCAAGGACGGGCGAATCGTCGCGGACCGCCGGCCCGCGGGTGACCGGCCGCCGGCGAGGGTGGAAGCGCTCGCCATTGGCTGAGTGCAGGAGAAGCACCCAGCCCGCAGAACGCACCTTCACCACAGGGGTGCTGCACCTTATCAACGACGGAGGGTTGAGTATGCACAGACGTGCGATCGTCTGGTTTCCCGCTTTACTGCTTGTCATCATGCTCACGGGATTCGACGCGTCGGGCGCCGCCCCGGCACCACCGCCGGACGCGAAGCCGGGCGGTAAGCTTGTCGTGGGGTTCCAGTATGAGCCCGTGACGCTCGACCCCCATGTCTCGGGTCAGGCCAACGCGTTTCGCATTCTGATCAACGTGATCGACGGCCTGGTCTACTGGGACCAGGCGGGCAACGTCCACCCGATGCTGGCCGAGCGGTGGCGCATCAGTCCCAACGGCAGGGTCTACACGCTCTGGCTGCGCAAGGGCGTGAAGTTCCACGATGGGACGCCGTTCAACGCCCAGGCGGTGAAGTTCTCGCTCGACCGCGTGGTGGATCCGGCCACGGCCTCGCAGTCCGGGCGCATCGCGATCGGCCCTTACGAGAAGTCCGAAGTCATCGACGATTACACAATCCGCATCACCCTCAAGGAAGCCTTCGCGCCGTTCCTGCTCAACCTGGGCCCCGGGTCGCTGTCGCCGGTCTCGCCCGAGGCGGTGCGGCGGCTCGGCCGCGACTTCGGCCGGCAGCCGGTCGGCACCGGCGCGTTCATGATGAAGGAGTGGCGCGCGAAGGACCACATCGTGCTTGTCCGCAACCCCGACTGGAAGTGGGGCCCGCTCGTCCACAAGGGACCGGTCTACCTCGACGAGATCACCATCAAGTTCATCCCCGAGGATCAGGTGCGCTCCGCGGTCATGGAAACCGGCGAGGTCGATGCGATCGAGGACGTCCCGGCACAGTCGGTGGCCGACTTCAAGCGAAATCCGAACCGGTACACGGTGTACGCGGAGAACTTCCCGGGGTCGCCGCGGCAGGCCATGCTGAACACGCAGAGGGCCCCGACAAACGAAGTGGCCGTGCGCCGCGCGATCCTGCACGCGGTGAACTCCGAGGCAATCAACCGGACCCTCTACTTCAACGCCTATCCCGTCGGTAACGGCATCATGAGCGCGGCGACGCCGATGGCGATCAAGGGTCAGTTTCGGCAGATCTATCCGTATGATCCGAGCCGGGCGCGTGTGCTGCTCGAGGAGGCCGCCTGGCGGCTCGGGGCTGACGGTATCCGCGAGAAGGGCGGACAGAAGTTGCGCGCCGGCATCTACATCCTGACCGATATCCCGGCGTTCCGGCCGCTCGCAGAGTTCATCCAGGCCAACATGAAGGAAGTCGGCTTCGATGCCTTCATCAATGCGCAGTCCCGCAGCCCCTGGTTCGCGGCGCTTGGCAACGGCGAGCACAACCTGGCGCCGATGGGGCTGTGGGCCGCCGATCCCGACATGATGCGCGCGCTCTATCACTCCAGCGGGAGCGCGTTCTCGTGGTCGCACTACAAGAACCCCGAACTCGACAAGGTGGTGGAAGAGGGTATTCAGACGACCAATCCCAAGATCAGGCGGGCGCTCTACACCCGGGCACAGGAAATCCTGATGCGGGATGCGGTCACGCTGCCGATCCACGAGCAGATCAACCTGTACGCCATGAAGGCTCAGTACAAAGGGCTGGCGTTCCAGGTCAACGCGTACCCGGTGTACTACAACGTGTATGTGAAGAGGTAGGCCGACACTCGCTCGTTCGCGCCTGTAAGCGGCCGTAGGGGACATCCCCTACGGCCGTCCTGGTAAAAATGGCCGTCCCTCGGAGGCACGTGTGCTGCAGTACCTGACGAAGCGACTGCTGGCCGCGGTTCCCGTGCTGCTCGGCATCTCGGTCGCCGTCTTCCTGATGATGCATCTGGTGCCGGGCGACCCCGCGAAGATGATGCTTGGCGAGCTGGCCGTCCAGAAGGAAGCCGTGGACAACATGCGGCGGCAGCTTGGGCTGGATGACCCGATCCCCGTGCAGTACTGGCGATTCCTGCGGGGCGCGCTGCGCGGCGATCTGGGCCGCTCCATTCTCGAGAATCAACCGGTGGCCCGGATGATCTGGCAGGTGCTGCCGTCGACCATCGAGCTGACGTTGGCCGGGCTCGGCATCGCCATCGTGCTGGGCTTCATCCTGGGCGTCACCGCGGCGGTCCGTCAGAACTCCTGGGTGGACAACGCGAGCATGGTAGTGGCGCTCTGGGGTGTGTCGATGCCCTCGTTCTGGATGGGACTGCTGCTCATCTTCCTTTTCTCCTTAAAGCTGGGGTGGTTGCCGGCGACCGGGCAGGGCGGCCTAGAGCGGCTCCTCATGCCGGCCTTCACGCTGGGGTACGTGGCGTCCGCGGTGATCGCGCGGCTGGTGCGGTCGAGCATGCTGGAGGTTCTGCGGCAGGACTACGTGCGTACGGCGCGCGCCAAGGGCCTGGCAAATCGGCTCGTCATTTACCGGCATGCGCTGAAGAACGCTCTGATCCCCGTCGTCACCGTTCTCGGCCTACAGTTCGGGGCGCTGCTTGGCGGGGCGGTCGTCATCGAGACCGTATTCTCGCGGCCGGGGATTGGACGCCTTGCGGTCACGTCGATCCTGAGCAAGGACTTTCAGGTGACGCAGGGGACGGTGCTGATGTCGGCTGTGTTCTACACGCTGGTGAATATCGCGGTCGACTTCTCCTACGCGATCCTGGACCCGCGGATCCGCTATGACTGACCGGGCCACGGTGACCGAGTACCCCACCGCGACGGACCTGGCGCCTTTTGTCCGGCGCTCGGAGAGCCCGTGGCGGTCAGCCTTCCGCCGTCTGCGGCGCAACCGTGGGGCGATGGCTGGCTTGTATCTCGTCATCGTCCTCGTCGCCGTGGCCGCGTTGGCCGACCGCCTGGCGCCCTACGACCCCATCCGCATCACCCCCGATGCCGCGCTGCAGGCCCCGGGCGGGAAGTATCCACTCGGGACCGATCTACTCGGCCGCGACATTCTCTCACGCCTGATCCATGGCGCCCGCATTTCCCTGCGTGTCGGTCTGGTCTCCGTCGGCATCGCGGCGATGGTCGGGACGACGCTCGGTCTTCTCGCAGGGTTCTACGGCCGGTGGCTCGATCTCGTCGTGATGCGGGTGATCGACCTGATGCTCGCGTTTCCGAATGTGCTGCTGGCGCTCGCGATCATCGCCATCCTGGGCCCGAGCATCTTCAACCTCATGATCGCCGTCGGTATCTCGGCGACGCCCGGGTACGCCCGGCTCGTCCGCGGCTCGGTGCTGTCGGCGAAGGAGAACGTCTACGTGGAGGCGGCGGTGGCGGTCGGCGCCGCCGATGGCTTGATCATCTGGCGGCACATCCTGCCCAACGTGGTCGCGCCCATCATTATCCTGGCCACGCTGGGCATGGCCGGGGCCATCCTGACCGGCGCCGCGCTCTCGTTCCTCGGGCTCGGGGTGCAGCCGCCGACGCCCGAGTGGGGCACGATGCTGAGCGACGGCCGGAACTACCTGCGCAAGGCCTGGTGGATCACGACCTTCCCGGGGCTGGCGATCATGATCACGGTGCTGGCGATCAACATGCTGGGCGACGGCCTACGCGATGCGCTCGATCCGAGATTGAAGATGTGAGCGGCGCACCGTGGTCCGTGGGCACGGCGGCTGCGGCGCCGGGCGAGAAAGCCCGCGGCGTCCTGCCGGTGCCCGGCACCGGCCTGCAACTGCCGCTGACCCTGGCACACGGCGCCCACCCCGGTCCGCTCGTGCTGGTGACCGGCGGCGTCCACGGTGGCGAATATCCGGGCATTGAGGCCGCGATCCGGCTCGCGCGCGAACTCGACCCGACGACGATGCGCGGCCGCATCGCGGTCGTGCACGTCTATGGTCTCTCCGCCTTCCATGCCCGGCTCCAGTACCTGGTGCCCGAGGACGGCAAGAACCCCAACCGCGTCTTCCCGGGAAAGGCCACCGGCACGGTCTCCGAGCGCATGGCGCATATCCTCATGGAGACACTTGTTGCCGGCGCGGACGCCTGGGTCGATCTCCACGGCGGCGACATTCACGAGGAGCTCGAACCCTTCACGATCTACTCGGACGGTGCTGCCCCGGACGTTGTGGCGAAGTCGCGCGCGATGGCCGAGGCCTACGGCATCCCACACATCATTCGCTCCCAGTCGATCGCCGGGGGCACGTACGGCGCTGCAAGCAGCCGGGGTGTGCCGGCGATTTTGACCGAGGCGGGAGGAGTCGCACAACTCGACGCGGACAGTGTCGCCGTACATCTCCACGGACTGCGCAATGTCCTGCGGCTGCTCGGCGTGCTCCCCGGGGAGCCCGAGCCCGTGCCGCCTCGCACGCACCTCTCGCAGTTCGTCTGGCTGCGCTCGGAGCACACCGGCTGCTGGTACCCGGTTGTGCGCGCCGGCGAGCGCGTGTCCAAAGGGCAGGTCGTGGGCGTGATAAGGGATTACTGGGGGGATCTGCTCGTCGAGCATCGGGCGCCCGCCGCCGGCGTCATCCTGTTCGTCGTGACGTCACTGGCGATCAACCCGACCGATCCGCTGCTGGGCGCAGGGACAGCATAGCCTCGGCCACGTGGCAGGCAACCGCGTGGCCCGGCAGCAACTCCTTGAGCTCCGGAGATTCATGCAGGCAGCGTTCAACTTTCCAGGGACAACGTGGATGGAAGCGGCAGCCCGCGGGGATGCGCACGGCGCTGGGCGGCTCGCCTTCGATCTCGATTATCTCGCGCCGAGCGCTGCCGACTTCGGGGACGGCCGACAAGAGGGCCAGCGTATAGGGATGCTGGGGCCTCGCGAAGAGCTCGGCGGTGGGCGCCCGCTCCACAATCTTTCCCAGGTACATCACCGCGACGTCATCGCTCAAGTAGCGCACCACGCGCAGGTCGTGGGAGATGAAGATCATCGTCAACCCCAGTGACGCGCGGAGGTCGAGCAACAACTGTAGAATTTGGGCCTGGATCGAAACGTCCAGCGCCGAGAGGGGCTCGTCGGCGATCAGCAGCTCAGGCTCGACGGCCAGTGCCCGGGCGATGCCGATGCGCTGGCGCTGTCCACCGGAGAATTCGCCCGGATATTTGTGAGCGTCGCTGGGGTGCAGGCCCACCTGCGTGAGGAGTTGCGCGACCCGTCGCCGCCGATCCGGCTGTCTGCCGAGGCCGTGGACGTCGAGCACTTCCAGGAGCATGCTGCCCACATTCTGGCGGGGGTTGAGTGACGAGTACGGATCCTGGAAGACGACCTGCATCCGCTTGCGGTATGAGATGAGCTCCTGCTCGTCGAGCCGCATCAAGTCGACGCCGTCGAGGCGCACCTCGCCGTGATCGGCGTCGTAGAGGCGGAGGATGCACCGTCCCAGCGTGCTCTTCCCGCACCCCGACTCACCCACGAGCCCGAGCGTCTTGCCCTTCGCCAGGTCGAAAGAGACGCCATCCACCGCCCTTACACTCTCCGGGCGGCGCCGCAGCACCGCATCCAGCAGGCCGTATGGCAGCGGGAAGTGCTTCACTAGATCTCGGACTTCCAGGAGCGGCTCACCCACCGACCGCCCCATCCAGCTGGTCCGTCTTGATGCAGCGGCTCCAGTGGGCACTTCCCACCTGCACGAACGGAATCTCACCGGCACGGCACTCGTCCGATGCCCACGCGCAGCGTGGCGCAAAGGGGCAGCCCTGATCGATTGTAATGAGGTCCGGCGGAGTTCCGGCGATGGGCGTCAGCGGCCGGGTTCGGTCGAGGCCGGGCACCGACCCAATCAGCCCGATGGTGTAGGGATGACGCGGCCGCGCGAAGAGCTCGGTCGTCGCTGCCAGTTCGACGATCTGCCCCGCGTACATGACGGCCACCCGATCGACCAGCTGATAGACGATGCCCAGGTCGTGCGTGACGAGGATCAACGCCATGCCCAGGTCCTTCTGCAGCGCGACGATGAGCCGGAGAATCTGTGCCTGGATCGTGACATCCAGGGCCGTGGTCGGTTCGTCCGCGAGCAGGAGCGCCGGCACCCGGGCAAGGCCGATAGCCCGCATCACCCGTTGACGCTGGCCGCCCGAGAGCTGGTGCGGGTAGGTGCCGAGGCGATGCTCAGGATCCGGGATGCCTACCTGGCGCAGCAGCTCGAGCGCGCGCGTCCGCTGCTCGGCCGGCGACAGACCGCCCATCAGGGTTTCGGTGATCTGCTGTTCGACCGTGAGCACCGGGTTGAGCGCGGTCATCGGGTCCTGGAAGACCATGGCGATGCCTCGGCCCCTGATGCGCTCCAGTTCGTCTTCCGGCAGCGGCACCAGATCGCGCCCCTGGAAGCGCACACCGCCCCCCGTGATGCGCGCCGGCGGATGGAGGAGGCGGAGGATCGCGCGGCAGGTCATCGTCTTCCC
>JBQTJP010000234.1:0-11404 GCA_052386995.1 Armatimonadota bacterium | reverse complement strand
TTTCATTGACCCGGCCCTCCACGACGATACACCGCTGCTGCGGCTCGGGGCCGGCGACGGACACCGTGCGCTGGCCGGGAATGCGCACGAGGGTGTCTCCTCGCGCCACGGTTCTCGCCGTTCCCATGGGGCTGGGACCGATGGGCAGGCCTCGCACGCTGACGATGATTTGGGCAGGCGCGGGGTAGTCACTGTGCACCGCTACGCTGAACCGCGCCGCGGTCCCGCTCCTTTCCACCGGCGAGGGATCCATGACCAGGTCTGTGATCGCCACCCTGGCGGCCGCCGCCGGTGGCTCGGGTCGGGTGGTCTCCTGGCCCGCGGATCGATATGGCGCTGCGACCGTGATGATCGCGATCGACCCGGCGATACCGAGCAGCCGCCCCAGTACTCTCTCGTTCATCGCGCCCCTCCTTCATTGTTGCCCTTCACGGCCACATGCAGCACCGCGATGCCTCCGGTGACCGGGCGGTACCGCACTTCTTCGAAGCCGGCCTGCCGCATGAGGGCGGCGAGAGCCGGGGGATCCGTCCACCGGCGGATCGAGTCATGGAGATACTGGTACGCGTCCCGCCGTCCCGACAGCCACCCACCCAGCAGCGGGATGATCGTGCGCGAATAGAGATCGTATAGCGCGCGGAGCACCGTGGAGCGAGGCTGTCCGAACTCGAGCACGACCAGGCGCCCCCGGGGGCGCAAGACCCTGTAGACTTCCGCGAGCGCTCGGGGAGGCCTGGCCACGTTTCGCAGGCCAAACGCGAACGTCGCCCCATCGAGCGACTCCGCCGGAAGCGGCAGCGCCTCCGCATCGGCGCAGATCAGACCGACGTGCGCGCCCGGCCGCTTACGGTCGAGCCGCCGCGCAGCCCCGGCGAGCATGCCCGGCGCGAAATCAATACCGATCGCGTGACCACTCCGTCCGACAGCGCGCGCGAGACCGAGGAGCATGTCCCCCGTCCCGCAGCAGACGTCCAGCGCGGTGTCACCGGGCCGGAGACCGGCCGCCCGCACGGCTGCGCGTTTCCAGAGAACGTGGATGCCGCCGCTCAAAACGTGGTTGAGCAGATCATACCGCCCGGCGATGGCATGGAAGGCGTCACGCACCCACGCCCGCCGGATGGCAGGCGCCGCGGAGAGAATTGGTTCGTGTCCCCTCGAGCCATCGCGCGCGATCACCTGCTCCCGCACCATGCGCCGAAGCACCTTCCCCCCGGGCGATCGCGGCAGCGCACCGACCACCCATAGCCGTGCGGGCACTTTGAAGCGAGCCAGACGCGCCTGACAGAATGCCTTCACGTCGTCCTCGCCGACCCGCGCGCCCGGGCGCGCCACGACCGCCGCCGCCACCACCTGCCCCCAGGCCGGGTCGGGGACCCCGACCACGCCCGCGTCTTCGATGGCCGGATACTCGCGCAGGACCGCTTCGACTTCGCTCGGATACACGTTCTCGCCGCCGGTGACGATGAGGTCATCCCTGCGATCCTGCACGTATAGATACCCGTCGTCGTCGACGATACCGAGATCGCCCGTGTGCAGCCAGCCATCGCGCAGCGCGAGTGCCGTCTCTTCCGGTCGATCGGCATATCCCGCCATGACGCTGGGACCGCGGACCAGGATCTCGCCGGCCTCGATGCGCACCTCCGTCGGAAACAGGGCCCGGCCGGCAGACCCCGGCTTACGCGCGAGGTCCGAAGGGTGCAGCGTCGCGACCTGGGACGCGGCCTCGGTCAGACCATAGGTCGGCGCCACAGGTACGCCCAGCCGCGTGCAGGTCTCGATCAGATCTCGCGGCGCCGGACCGCCGCCGAGCAGGATGCATCGTAGGGACGGCGGATACGGGCGGTGCGCGCGGGCGTCGAGCATCCGCTGGAGCATGGTGCTCACGACCGAGACCAGCGTCACGCGCCCCTCATCGATCTCGCGGTTTGCCGCGTGGGGATCGAACGACTCAGGGATGACCACCGGGACCCCGTAGATGACGCTCCGCCACAGGATCGCCAGCCCACCCACATGATAGAGCGGGAGAATGTCCAGCCAGCGGTCGTCGTCATGGAGGCCGAGGTGCAACGCCGAGCCGATAGCGTTCCACCAGTGGTTCCCGAACGTGAGCATCACGCCCTTGGGCCGCCCTGTGGTCGCCGACGTATAAATGATCCCTTGAACGGCCGCAAGATCCACGCGGTCGCGCAGCGGCACATCGGCCTCAGGCGCGCCGTGGAGATCCTCGGTGTCGAGAGATCGGACATCGGCGCGATTGTGCGCGGCCGCGGCCGCCTGCAGAGCCAGCGCGGGCTCGCTGATGAGGAGGGCCGCGCGTGAGTCTCCGAGCTGCCAGGCAAGCTCCGGCGCCGCCAGGCGAACGTTTAGCGGCACCATCACCGCGCCCAGCCTCGGGAGCGCGTGGGTCAGCACGGCAAAGTCCGCGCCGTTGCGCAGCAGCAGCGCAACGCGAGTGCCCGCGTGCACACCGAGCGCCGCCAGCTTCCGCGCGGTGCCCTCGGCCCTGCGGTCGAGGTCGCCGAACGACAGGTGCACTGTCGGGGTGCGCACCGCCAGGCGATCCGGCGCAAGCCGGGCCCGGGCGCGAAGCCAATCCGTCATCTGGACGGCGGACGTCACCACAACAGGCTCGCCGCGAACAACATTCCGAACAGCAGGTGTGCCAGCGAGGTCTTCCGGAGGGTGCTGTTCAGCGACGCGGCACCGGCGTCCCCAAGCGCGGTGCGCACGAGCGAGACGAGCAGAGGCGCGGTGAGCCAGGGCAACCAGAACCACGGTCCGATCAGCCCGGCGGCACGCATGATCCCTGGGCCGGCGGCCGCCCCCGCCAGACAGAGGACGTAGAGCACGCGGGTGGCGCGCGGGCCGATGCGAACCGGCAGCGTGTGCTTGCCGGCGGCGCGGTCCGTCTCAATGTCGCGCAGATTGTTGAGGACGAGAATAGCCGTCACCAGCAGGCCCACCGGCACGGACGCGGCGAGCGCGACGTCGCTCAGGCCTCCGGTCTGTACGTACGCGCTTCCGGTCACGGCGACAATTCCAAAGAAGATGAAGACGAACACCTCGCCCAGGCCGTGATAGCCCAGCGGCCAGGGGCCGCCGGTGTACGCGAGGCCCGACGCGATGGAGAGCGCGCCGATCACCAGCACCGGCCAACCGCGCAACGCGACCAGATATGCGCCCGCGGCGCAGGCGAACCCGATGGCCAGGTAGGCGCCGGTCAGCACCTGCCGCGGGGTGAGGAGCCCGCTCTGCGTGACACGCTGCGGGCCGAGTCGGCGCGAGGTGTCCGCGCCCCGCAGAAAGTCATTCGCGTCGTTCGCAAAGTTCGTGGCCACTTGAGTGCAGACGGCGGCGACGAGCGCCGCCAGGAATGGAAGAAGGTGGAACCGGCCCGTGCCGGCCGCCGCGGCGGTCCCGACGAGCACCGGCGCAACCGCGGCCGAGAGCGTGGGCACGCGCGCGGCCAGCATCCACGCGCGCCAGGGCCGCATCGTGGTAGGGCCGGCGGCGGGCTCCCGGTCGGCGGCCGCGGGGATGTGGGCGTCGCTGGAGGTTGCCCGGCCGGATGTCACGCTGCTCCTACGGGTAACGCGGAAACTTGCCGAAGTTGGGTTTGCGCTTCTCCAGAAACGCGTCGCGGCCTTCCTTTGCTTCATCAGAGAGATAGTAGAGCAGCGTGGCATCACCGCCGAGCTGCTGCAGCCCGGCCAGCCCATCGGTATCGGCATTGAAGGCCGCCTTCAACACCCGAATCGCCAGGGGACTCTTGTCCAGAATCTCCCTGGCCCAGCGGAGGGCCTCGTCCTCGAGACGATCGAGCGGGACCACGGTGTTGACAAGCCCCATTGCCAGGGCCTGCTCGGCAGTGTACTGCCGGCACAGATACCAGATCTCTCGCGCCTTCTTGTGCCCAACGATGCGCGCCAGATACGTCGAGCCGTAGCCGGCATCAAAACTGCCGACCTTCGGCCCGGTCTGTCCGAACACGGCGTTGTCGGCGGCGATCGTGAGATCGCAGATCACATGGAGCACGTGCCCGCCCCCGATCGCGTATCCGGCGACCACCGCGATGACCGGCTTGGGCAGGGTCCGGATGAGGCGCTGCAGATCCAGGACGTTCAGCCGCGGGATCCGATCCGCCCCGACATATCCGGCATCCCCGCGCACGCGCTGGTCTCCGCCCGAGCAGAACGCCTCATTCCCGGCACCCGTGAAGAGCACGACGCCGATGCCGCCGTCCTCACGAGCGTGTGCGAAGGCATCGATCAGCTCGAAGATCGTCTCGGGACGGAAGGCGTTGCGAACCTCCGGCCGGTTGATCGTGATCTTTGCAATCCCCTCGGCCTGCTCGTAGATGATGTCGGTGTACTCTCGAACCTTTTGCCACGCTACGGGCATCAGAGGCTCACCTCACAGGGAGACGTAACGCGCGTACCACGTCATCGACGGACAGCGCGTCTTTGACCGCGGCCCAGACCTGGCGGTGGAGGACCACGTTGCGGTCCCTGTCCGTCCGTACCTCGATGATCTCCAGTCCCTTCGAAGCCACACCATCCCGCAGCGACGTGCGGAAGACGTCCCACTCGTCGGCCCTGACGAAACCGGCACCGTACAGTTGAGCAGCGAACCTGAACTCCAGGCCGGTGGGCGTCCCGAAGAGCGCCTCGAAGTGCTCCGGCACGCCGGCCTGCGGCATAAAGGAGAAGATGCCGCCGCCATCGTTATTCAGCAACACGATCGTGGCCCGCAGACCGTGCAGCTTCGCCGCCAGCAGGCCGTTTAGATCGTGATACAACGCCAGATCACCCAGGACCAGGACGAGCGGCCCGTCCCCCGCGGCCGCGGCACCGAGCGCGCTCGACACGAGGCCGTCGATGCCGCTGGCTCCGCGGTTCCCGAGAATCCGGATCGCGCCCGGGACACCGGGGAAGAACGTCTCGAGGTCGCGGACAGGCATGCTGTTTCCGACGTACAGCGTCGCGCCATCGGGCAGCAGCACCGAGAGTTCCGAGAACACTTTTCCTTCGAAAGGCTCGTCGAGGACGTCCAGCCGGCGTCGTATGGCCTGCCGCGCTTCGGCTCCGAGCCGCAGCCACACCGCCGGCCACGGCGAGTTCGCGGGGCGCTCCGGCGCGCGCCGCGCATAGAGCCCATCAGCCAGCGACTCGCACATCAATCGCGCATCTGTGTGGATCAGGTCCGACGCCAGTCGCATCGGATCGTTCCAACCACCGTCGCTGTCAAACACCACATGGCGGCTGGACGCGTGCCGCTGAAGATACTGCTGCAGAGGCCGTGAGGCCGGAAGGCCGCCCGTGCGAATCACGATATCCGGCACGAGCGCGTCGGCGAGAGTGTCCAGTCGCAGAAAGGCGTCGTAGCTGTCGACGACGAGGGTCCGATCGTGCGGTCCGCACCGCACCTGCGAAAGGGGGTCGGCGAGAATCGGATATCCCGTGGCCGCCGCCAGCCGGCCGGCTGCACGGGGAAGCGCGGGGTCATCGTCAGGACCGCAGACGATTAGGCCGCGCTCCAAACGGGACATGTCACCGGCCAGCGCCGCTGTTGCCTCTGGATCGGGCGCCAGCAACCCAGAGGCGCTCGCTGTATACGGACGTCCGGCGGCCCTCGCGTCCCATGGCGGCTCGCCACGGTCCCCGGACGCGCGCGCGGCGGGCACGAGCGGCTCGCGGAGTGGAACGTTCAGATGAACCGGGCCGGCAGGCAGCGCCCGGGCCGCGGCCACGGCCTGGCAGGCGATTGAGCGCACGTACCGCAACGCGGCCTCGGTGGCTTCGGGCAGGGCGAGATCGGTAAACCATTTCGCGTGCGTGCCGAACAAGTGGATTTGATCGATGGTCTGGTTGGCGCCGACGTCGCGCAGCTCGTGCGGTCGATCGGCGGTGAGCACGACGAGCGGGACGCGACCGTAACGGGCTTCAACGACGGCCGGAAGGAAGTTGGCCGCCGCGGTGCCCGACGTCGAGAGCACGGCCACGGGCGCGCGCGACCCTTTGGCCAGGCCGAGCGCGAAGAACGAGGCCGAGCGCTCATCGATGAGCGTCCAGGTGCGGATGCCCGGATGCCGGGCGGCGCAGAGTGCGAGCGGGGTCGAGCGCGAACCGGGACAGAGACACAGATGCGCGATGCCCGCGCGTGCTACTTCGTCGATGAGGGCGCCGATATAGGCGTACGTGGCGTCTTCGGGCCTCACGGGGATCGGCCTCGATCCCGGGCCGCGGGTTGCGCTGGAGTCGCGGCACCGTCCACGCCGAGTGCCGACAGCATCGGCCCCAGCTTCAGCCGTGACTCCGCGTACTCCTGATCGGGGTCGGAATCCGCCACGACGCCGCAGCCCGCGAAGAGCAGCGCCCGGGTTCCGTGCATGAGCGCGGATCGGATTGCCACCGCAAATTCGCCGTCGCCGCGCCGGTCGATCCAGCCGACGGGTCCGGCATACCATCCGCGATCGAGCTCCTCATGCTCGTCCATCCAGCGCAGGGCGCGGTCGCGCGGGAATCCTCCCACAGCCGGAGTGGGATGGAGCCGTCCGGCCAGCTCCAGCACGCTCAGCCGCTCGCGAAGACGCCCGGCCAGCGGGGTGACCAGGTGCTGGATGTTCGCGACCTTGAGGAGGGTGGGCGCCGCGGCCACCGCAACCTCATCACACGCTTCGGAGATCACGTCGCGGATCACATCGACGACCACCGCATGCTCGAGCCGCTCCTTGGGACTGTTCAGGAGTACGTCGCCGTACCGGCGGTCTTCATCCGGCGTCCGCCCGCGCGGTGCAGAGCCCGCCACGGCCGCCGTGGTGAGGAGACCCGCAGCGATCCGCACGAGACGCTCGGGGGTCGCCCCAAGGAAGCAGCGATCGCCGCGCGCAACGGCGAAGACCGCGCAGTTAGGATACTCCGCGCGAAGCTTCCGGAGCGCCGCCGCGGGCTCGGTGCGAACACCGCGCAGCTCGATCGCGCGGGCGAGCACGACCTTCCTGAACAGCCCGTCCCGGACGGCCTGCGCCCCGCGTTCGACGCTCGCCTTCCAGCGGTCCGGCGGAGGGAGCTCTTCCAACTCCGGCACGCCCTCCGGCACGCCGCCGCTCGCTCCGTTGCCGGTGTGACCCGCTTCGCGTCCCGCCGGTTCAGCGATCGTTCGCAGCAGGGCCACGGTCTGGTCGAGATCGGCGTGCCCATCCGTCCCGGCACCGACCGCAACGGCCAGCCAGCATGTATCGCAGGCTGTCCAGACGCTGACCGCGGGCACCGCGAGCGCCGCGGCCGGATACCCGCTCCATTCAGCGCCCGCGGGTCCGTCGGGCGCGAAGGCGAATCCTCCAAACGCGAGCGGGCCCATTTCCATTTCGCCAGCGTGACCGTCGTCGCCGACCGCGTCGGCCATACACGCGCGCCAGGCCTCGGACGCCTTCTCGAAACGACCAGGGCCCTCGAGGGAGACCGACCAGGCCGAGCCGACGCCGGCCACACCGAATCGCTCGTCGGGGCGCAGCCAGAGAACGCGGTCCGACGCGGTGCTTCGAGCAAACGCGTCCAGGGGATCAACAGGGGAAATCTGCATCGCCGCCCACGCGAGAACCGGATGCCCCAACGTCCGCGCCTTCTGGGCCGCCAGGTCGGCCGCCCGCCGCAGCCGTTCGACAATGTGGAGACGGACCGTTGTGGATGCGATCGCGCTATACCCGTTCATCTAGAACCTTCGCACCGATGCTCCGGAGTAGCATGGTGCGCAGCGCCGGCAGCGCGGCCATGAGGTCACCGCCCGCGACCAGCTGCTGTGTGATGACCTCGTTGATGGCGCCAATCCAGGCCATGGCCGGGGTCTCAGTATCCTGTGGGGGGATCGAGCCTTCGATAACCGCGCGGTCGAGGTGACGCCGGATCAGTGCCGCGAAGCGACGGTGGATGCCGAGCCGGCTCTGCTCAAAAGCCGGACCGAGCGCGGCGGCCTCGATGAGCAGTATCCGCGCGAGGTCGCGCTGGGAGGAGACGACTTCTAAAACAACCCGGAGGGCCGCCTGGACCTTGGCCAGGGCGCCCTGCTCGCCCGTGATGGCGCTCTCAACGCCGGCCTCGATCATCTCGGCCAGCTGATCGAGAAGCGTCAGGAAAATGCCCTGCTTGCTTGGGAAGTAATGGTAGAATGCGCCTTTCGAGGTCCCCGAGGCGGCGACGATGTCATCCACGGCCGTGCCGTGGTACCCTCGGGCCGCAAAGACTTCCATCGCGGCCGCTATTAGCCGATCTCGTGTCCTCGAGTTGGTCGCAGAACGGGCCACTCGGCGCCCCGCGGGACAGCATCTTTCCAGACCGACGCGTCGGTCCAAGGTAAAGCCTACTCTGGGCGTCACAAGGGGTCAAGTACCAACAGGGCTGACAGCCGCCCTGGCCAATTACCACCACCCGAAGAGGCCCGAGCGAGGGGAAACAAGGATGGCTGTCGCGGCATTCCTAAGTTATGCGAATCAAGATCGAGAGCTGGCAGGGCAGGTCAAGGAGGCCTGCTTCCGGATCGTGCAGAGCATCGCGCAGCAGAATGACCGGCTTGCCGAAGAGATGCGCGGAGTCCTGATCCGGAGGATTGCCGAAGTGTTGACCTTTGACGAGGCCGGTCAGACACTGAGCAGGCTCCTCGAGTTGGGAAGTCTGACCCGGCAGGAGATCAAGGTGCTCCTGGACGCGGCATCCCAGAACCGACAAGTGTACGAGTCCGGCCGCGCGTCTCGTCCCCTGCGGGAGCTGATCCGCCGCCACAAGAAGATCATCAACAGACGCGTGCTCGACAGATTTTACAAGGTATGGGCATATGCACCGTCGTAGACGCCAGGCATGATCGTCATCGGGATCATCCTCGTCGCGGTCGGATCGCTTCATCTTGCACTGCTGCCGTTCATCCGGGTGCGCGCTACCATTCCCGCGATCGCCCAGGCGCTCAACGACGCCGAGGAGCGCATCAGATCAGCCGATCAGGCGGTGAACGCCGCGGCCGTGGCACTGGACAGAGTCGCACGGTTCCGCCGCAGGATGGACGGGGCACCGGCGATTCTCCGCTCCGCGATCGCCGAACTGGTGGAACGCGGACACGCAGTCGTGGGGCCGCGGGGAAATCCCTACAAGGCGCGCATCAGGGTTGCCGGAGAAGTCGCAAAGCCGGGCGACGTGCGTGTGCTGGAAGAAGTGCTCGTCGAGGAGGAGATCCGACGGCACATCGGCCGGACCGTGGAGGCACTGAGCCTGTCGCTAGAGGCGGCGCTGGAACCGCTGCGGTTACTGAAGCCCGCTCCCGCCAGGACTGAAGAGGCGTACCGTGCCGCCCAGGTCGTCAGCCACGACATCATGGCCCTCAATCACGTTCTGCGTGAGGCATTCGCGGCGGATCCGAACTTCTGGGCGCGGTGGCAGGGACAGGACTCTCGTTTCGGCGCCGTGTCTGCCCGCGCCAAAGAAGCCGTCCGGCGTGTTGAGGACGGGCTCCGTGCCCTCGACGGCACGTTGGTCGCGGCTTCGGCCTCGTGGAAGCGTCAGCAGCAGGAAGACCTGGCTCTCAGCGCGGCGCTTCGCGCGAGACAGGCCGAAGTCAATGAGCGCCTCACGGAGTTTCCTCGACGACTCGGGTGGATCCCCGGCGATCTCGAAGACACGCTTCGCCTCTACCCGATCGTCGCCGGCGCCCTCGCGGTGACCGCTCTCTTCTCCCTCTGGCATATCCTTCGAACCCGACGGGAGGGGGCGGGTGAGAGGTCCGTGCTCTTCCCCGTCGCTGCGCCGTTGATCGCAACGATCCACGCAGCCGTTGCGGTGATAACCGACCGAGGCCTGCACGCCGCCTCACCGGGCAATCCCGGCCCGACGACGCCGTACGAAGCCGCCTATGCCGCGCTGATCCTGGTGGGCGCCGCGCTGCTGGTCGTCGTGATGCGTCGCCTGATGACCGCGCCGCGTATGCCCTCCGCGGCACCCGCGGCCGGAGCGAGAACGGGTATCTAACCCCCGGTGTACTAGCCTCTGATCACCTCGAGCATCGCGGCATGCAGCGCGCCGTTCGTGGCCAGCACATCACCGCCCGGCGCGCGCAACGGCCGTCCGGTGAGGTCGGTCACGCGCCCGCCGGCTTCTTCGACGAGGAGGACTCCCGCGGCGACATCCCATGCATTGAGCCCAGGTTCCCAGAACGCGTCGACCCGTCCGGCCGCAATGTAGGCGAGATTCACGGCGGCGCTCCCCGTAATGCGCGTCACGGCGGCGCGCATGATCGGCGGAAGCGTCGCAATGTGTGCGGAGCGAGCAGGTTCGCCCGGAAGCCCGGTCGTGATCAGCGCCGATCCGATCTCGTCGACAGGTGACACCGACAGCTTGACCGGGGCGGCCGTGCCGACCGTCAGATACGCGCCGCGCCCGCGTTCGGCCACAAAGAACTCGCTCAGGGGCGGGACCGCAACGACGCCGCACTGCAGCGCTCCGCGGTCTTCAAAGGCAATCGAGACGGCAAACAGCGGGAACCCGTGCGCGAAGTTCGCCGTGCCGTCCACGGGATCTACCAACCAGCGCGATTCCCCCGTGACAGTGGTTCCCTCCTCGGCGAGCACGCCGTGGTGCGGAAACCGCGCCTGAATCCGCGCGGCAATCAGGCGCTCGGCATCATAGTCTGCTCGCGTGACGAGGTCCAGCGGCCCCTTGCGGCGGACGTCTTTCGCCGCGGCGGCCTCGGGCAGGATGCGCATGACGAGGTCGGCAGCCTCGCGGGCGACCGACAGCGCGAATGCACTTATCTCGGAAAGATCCATCAATAGTGATACCTGGCCTGCAGAAAGTCTATCCGGTTCTCGCGAACCAGGTAGACGATTCGATGCTCCTGTGTGAGCCGACGGGACCAGGTCCCGGGCGCTAGATGCTTGAGAGGCTCAGGTTTGCCAATGCCTCTAAAGGGATCTCGCACAATCGCTTCGATGAGATCAAAGGCACGAAGAGCGGTTCTTCGGTCGGTCTCGATCCAGTAGCGGAGGTCTTCCACGAACTCAGGATGAAACACCGATTCGCGACGCGGTTCTCTTGCCACCCGGTTTCGTGCTTAGCTCCGGCCCTCAAGGCCCAACTGGCGGCGCAGTGTCGCGATGGATTTTGGTGCTCCTCTGCCCCGGAGCGCACGTTTCATGGCTCTCAGCAGGCGCTCCGCATTCCTGGGCGATCTCAACAGGTGTGCGGTTTCTGTCAGGCTGGAGAGTTCGTCGGCGGCGATCAACGCCACACGGGGCACACCGCGCCGCGTGATAATGATGGTCTCGCGGTCTTCCGCTGCGCGGTCGCAGAGTCGCGCCAGGTTCGCGCGCGCCTTGGTGTAGGTGATCTGAACGGCCATTGCGGAACATCCTCCTGTACAGTTCCAT
>JBQTJP010000233.1:0-6545 GCA_052386995.1 Armatimonadota bacterium | reverse complement strand
TTCTTTGCAGTAGCTGGGCTCAGCTGAGACAGCAGAAGTCGATACCGACCGATTCTTTCAGTGAAGTACTGCCATTCACCGTTGTGAGCCGAGTCCGTCCCGACACCTAGGAAACGATCAGGAAAAGCCTCAAATGCCTCTTTCATATCTGGAAAAATCCTCCTCTCCTGATCCCACACCAGGAAGGTCCAAGGCCCACTCCGCGGCCAGCCAGAGCCGTAACCGCTGGGATCGGTCATACCCGCCAGATCGCAGTACAGGTTTGCATGATCTGCCAATAACCTTCTGATCTCTGGTGCGGACGATCGCCCACAGTTATGGGCCCAGACAACGCGCGTGTTCCGATGGGACCTAAGGAAACGGGCCATGGCCGCTACGACCAGGGGCTCCCCCTCAGCATGGATAAGCATTGGCACCCGGTACTTTGTCGCCAAGTCCGCGAGACGAAGCATCATTGGGTCATCCAGGGGACGATTTATCTCACCATCGCCGCCCCTCACACCGTATTGCGGCAGTGAGTAATCGTAGTGCCGCACGATGACCTCCCCTAATCCGAAGAATCCTCCCCCTTTGAGTTCTTCTTCCATCTCGCCGAGGATACGGCTGGCGACGATGCTGTCCGGTTGAAGCCAGCCGTTTTGAAGACCAAGCCCTCGTCCCTGAAAACCCACAAAGGGCAGAAAACGACCAGGAAATCTCCTTGCGTAGTCCAAGGCCTGACGATCACTGCCATTTTCAGGTGGCGACATCAAGGCCATGAGCACCATGCGAGTGACCCCCACCAGGTCCATTAGTCTGATAAGACTTTCTGCGGATATGTTTCTCTGAAGATGATCATGAGCGTCGATGAGTGGCAGGTCGCCAAGTTGAGCATTGGCCACAAGTTGAAGAGGAGCCGGAACGACGAACAGGGACCCAAGAATAGCAAGAATTGCGAGCCGTCGATTCATGATTCTGGCCTCCCTTCAGGTTCTGATCGGACCCGAGCATCCCGGATACGCGTAGCCAGTCTGCTGGATGAACCGCCATCTGCTTTGACATCAGATGGGAACTTAGACAGCCAAGGTACTACGCGTTTCCTTTCAGCGCGTATTCGATGGCCTGCTCCAGCGTCATCGTCCGGCCTTCGGTCCACGCAGCTGCAAATGCTTCATCGCCCAGTGCGTCTCGTATGGTGGTCACGTTGCGGTCAATTTCGTGTCGAAGGTCAGGTGGAATAGGAACACCAAGAGCGTCGCGTAGCGCTTCGGCCGCTCCTAATAGCCGCGCTGCCAGCTCCTGTCGCCTCTGCGCCAAAATTACTCCCCCCAACCCCGTCAGACACTGAGATATCCACCATTTGTCTCCTACTTCACGCATTAGAATGAGGCCTTCCATGCACAGACGTATGGCCCGTTCATGGTCGCCCTGATAGTGGACCACAAGGCCCAAATTGTGGAGCGAGAACGCCATGCCCCATTTGTCTCGCAGGTCCCTTTGGAGGGATAGACTCTCCTCAAACAACGCTGCTGCTCGCTCATAGTCGTCCTCGCGTCGCGCGACAATCGCCAAACGGCTGGCCGAAAAGGCTATGCCCCATCTGTTGCCTAGTTGCCGGAACACAGTGAGGCTGTCGTCAAACATTCTCTTCGCCCGTCCGAAGTCGCCCTGATAGAGTGCCATAATCCCCAAGCCCCAGAACGAAAGGGCAATGCCCCATCTGTCCCCTAGTTCCCGGAAAAGGGCCAAGCTTTGCTCAAAAAGCGCAGTCGCCCGCCCGTAGTTGGCCTGACGGAACGCCACAAGCCCCAACGGCACTTGCGCCAAGGCTATGCCTCGCTTGTGCCCTAGTTCCTGACATAGGAGGAGGCCCTCTTCGGAAAGCGCCGCTGCCAGCCGATAGTCGTCCTGTAGCAACGCCAGGACCCCTCCATAAAAAAGCGCCTTCGCTCGCGGGGAGGTCGACGAACCTACACTCCTAGCCAACGCTCCCTCTAGCCACGTGCGCCCCTCACTCAAATAGCCGCGCACGAACCAAAAGAACCACAGGGCTCCAGCCAAGCGGAGCCCCGGCTCAGGTCCACGCTCTCCCCTCTTGCTCCACTCCAGAGCCGCACGCAGATTGTCGTACTCTACATCCAAGCGCTCCAGCCAGGCCAGTTGCTGTGCCCCCTCGAGCTCTGGCTCAGCTTTCTCCGCCAACCCCAAGTACCAATCTTGATGCCGTCCGCACGTGACCTCTGCTTCGCCTGCCTCCAGCAGTCTCTCCCAACCATACTGGCGCACTGTCTCCAGCAAACGATACCTCGCCTCGCCATCCTGTTCTCCCATCACGACGAGCGACTTGTCCACCAAGTGTGCTAGCAGGTTCAGGACTTCAGACTTATCAACGTCTCCCCCCGTACAGATAGCCTCAACCGTCTCCAACGTAAACCCACCGACGAAGACGGATAACCGGCGCAACAAAACTCGTTCCTTCTCCGAGAGCAGGTCATAGCTCCAGTCCATAGTCGCGCGTAAGGTCTGATGTCGGGGCAGGGCCGTGCGGCTGCCCTCAGCAAGGAGTCTGAACCGGTCGTCCAGTCGGCCCGCAATCTGCTCCACCGGCAACACTTTCACCCGTGCCGCCGCCAGCTCAACCGCAAGAGGAATGCCATCTAGCCGAGTGCAGACCTGCGCCAGGGCCACCGCGTTCCGGTCTGTCACCTGGAAGGTCGGCACGACGAATTGCGCCCGCTCTACGAAGAGCCTAACCGCCTCGTGGCGCACCACGCCTCTCAAGTCAGGGAGACAACGAAGGTCAGGTACCGAGAGCGATGGGACGCGGTACGTCAGCTCGCCCGCGATACCTAGCGGCTCCCGGCTAGTGACCAGAATTCGTAGATTTGGGCAGCTCCGGAGCAAAATCTCAGTTAGTTGTGCACACGCCGCAACCAGTTGCTCGCAGTTATCTACCGCGACTAGCAGGTGCTTGGACTGAAGGTAATCTGAGAGCGTGACCAGCAGGAGGCGGCCAGGCTGCTCACGCACGCCCAGGGCTGAAGCAACCGCCTGCGAGACGAAGGCGGGGTCTGAGAGTGCGGCCAATTCCACGAACCACACACCGTCTGCAAAGTCCTCCAGCACTTCAGCCGCTACCTGGAGGGCGAGCCGCGTCTTGCCGCATCCACCTGCGCCGGTAAGGGTCAGGAGGCGGGTCGTGGAGAGCAGTCGCTTAACCTCAGCCATCTCTCGCTCACGCCCGATAAAGCTGGTCAGCTGGATGGGCAGGTTATGGGGCAGGGCGCTCAGCGACTTGAGGGGCGGGAACTCCGTCGGAAGGTCAGGTGCAATAGCTTGGAAGATGTGCTCAGGGCTTGCGAGGTCTTTGAGGCGATGCTTGCCCAGGTCCTGCAGGCTCACGCCACCCGGCAGGCCCTCACCGACGAGTTCTTGCGTCGCCTGTGAGAGCAGAATCAGGCCGCCATGACCGGCCTGACAGATCCGAGCCACGCGATGGACGTCCAGGCCAACATACTCGTCGCAAGAGACGGCAGGCTCCCCGGAGTGCAGCCCCATCCGAACCCGCAGCATCACGCCCTTAGGCCACGGGTGGATAGTAAGAGCACGTTGCGCCGTCACGGCCGCTAGGACAGCATCTTTCGCGCGTTGGAAGACGAAGAGAAAACTCTCTCCTTGGTCTTGGTAAACAAGCCCACCGGCTGACTCAACGACATCCCGAAGCAATCGGCGATGGTCCGCGAAGACCTGCTCCGAGGCAGCATCACCCAAGTGTTGGACGATATGCGTGGACGCTTCGATATCGCTGAAGAGAAAGGTGACAGTGCTGGTTGGTAAGCGAGGCATAGGCAGTCCTCCCGTGCTTGCGGCGCGTGTTCGATGGGGGCCAGATGTTTCCTGTGGCGAGGTATCGCCGGAATCCTGGGCTTCGTCACGATGAGAATGGTGCCGGGAGGGGGATTTGAACCCCCACGGCGTGCTAGAGTTGCGTAGTTGACCGGCGTCGCTACACAGGGAGCGCGCTCAGACTCGAATCACCCGCACTCGTGGAATCGCGAGGAAGTCATCGTCTTGCGTGTAGACAGGCAGATCGTGTATCAGTGCCGTGGCGGCGATCCACGTGTCCATGATCTTCGGCCGCTTCCCCTGTCGGCGCGCCTCGGCAACGATCTCCGCGAAGATCCTTGCCACGGCGGAATCGATAGGGAGCGGTTCAAACAGGGCTAGAACCGATGACAACGTACGAAGACGCTGGGCACGGATCGTCGGATCATCTGCCAGGAGTACGCCGAGATGAAGCTCGGCGATTGTGACTACCGATACCGTCGCCGCCGCCGGCAGCGTTCCGTGCGCGCGGCCCGTCTCCCGCGCCACGAAGACCGAGGTATCCAGCAGTCCCCGATCGCCCGCGGGATCTTTCAGAGTCACAGATCCTCGATGGTAGCCCCTACCGCCGCATGGAGGTCATGGATGAAGGCCGGATCCAGGGGGGCGCGCGCGAGAAGCTCGGCGATCTCGTCGCGTGGCACATACACCCGGCGCAGTTCGCTCACAGGGACGAGGTCGGCCACGGGCCGACCATCGACTGTGATCCGTAGGCGCTCACCTGCTTCGACCTGACGGAGTACCTGGCTGATCCGGTTGCGTAGCTCTCGCTGCGGAATCGTGCGCATACTCATAGTGTAGCATATTTGCTACGCCTTGCGCCATCAACGCTGCGAGCAGAGCGGCAACTCCCAGTGTAGGCAGCCGTCCGGCTAGACTCCGCCAAATCGCACCGCCGACCCGAAAAGCGTCGACCTCCGTCAAATCACAAATCCTAGCCCTTGCGAACAGCCGCGCCCTCACTCCCCAGTTTTGGTTAGCGGCAAGGCTTTACGGCGCCAGCGGAGTCAACGCGCTCGCCGCCGCTCCCTCCTCTGCTCGGTCGAGGTCGGCGATCCTGGACTCTGTGTCGGCGGCTTCTTGCTTCAATCCTACTGACCCGAAACCCCGCACCGCCGCGACGAAATGCTCCCGTGCGGTGTGGCGATAGCTGGCACCCCCCGTCACGTCCGCCAGCTCTAGGAATGCCAGGGCCATGTTGTTCTGAATATCAGCCCAGTCCCCTGGGAACATCTCCTCGGTGTGGACTCGCAAAGCGGCCTGGTAACAGGCAATCGCCTTCTCAAGGTTCTCGCGCCGGTTTGCAGTCGGGAGGTCGCGGTATGCGTTGCCCAGGATGTCCTGGACCGAGGCCCAGTAATACGGAGAATCGGCTTCGGTCCAGACCCGTAGCGCGGCCTGGTAGCACTCGCTCGCCTTCCGTAGATTCTCCGCGCGGTCCCCCGTCGGCAGCTGCCCGCAGGCGTTCCCCAGGTTGTTCTGCACCAGGGCCCAGTCCTGCGGGAAATCGGCCTCGGTCCAGACCCGCAGGGTGGCCCGGTAATACTCAATCGCCCCGTCGCAGGTTCTCGCCACGGTCCCCTGTCGGCAGATTCCTATAGGCCTGTTTAGCCTCTTCACGGCAGGCTCCCTCGCCGCCCTGATGTCCCAAGAGTTCAGCCTGGCCGGGGGGCTGGCGGCGCAGAAGCTCGAGCAGATCACCGGAAGTCGGGAGGAACCCACCGAGGTCGCGCGTCAACCCCTCAACCCTGAGCGATACCCGAGCACCAGTGGCAGGTGGAGGTGACTGAGATCGACACGGCGTTGCGTCAGGTGACGGTCACCGTATGGTGGCCGCTGCGCGGACGCGAGCGTAGCGTCAGCCTGATGACCCTCGTGCGGCGGCGGGAAGAGCGATGAAGGAGGGGCAGCGCTGTGGCGCGCAGGGCTATACGCTGATCGAGATCGTGGTGGCCGCGATGCCGCTCGCCATCGTCGCCCTCATACTCTTCAGCGCCCTGGGGTTCACCGTGACATTTACGCGGCGCGGTGAAGCGGGGATCGAGGCCGTCCAGCGGGCGCGACCTCGCCCTGCACCTGATGGTCAACGAATTGCGCGAGGGGAGCGCCGCACCCGGGGCCGTCGTCATCTGGTTCCGCGACGAAGGCGCCGATTATGACGGCATCGGCTTCCTGAGCGCGAGAACCGATGGCCCGGAGCGCGCTTTCGCTACAGAACCGTTCGGCGCCCGGCGCTGGCATCGGGTGGTCTACTATGTTCACGACCCCGCTCGCGAAGAGGTGAGGCGGCTCGCCAGCGACACATCAATCGGGACCGAACCTCCGCTCGTGACAGAAGGCCGCATCGTCGCGCGCCAAGTCAAGTATATGCGCCTGGTGCGCCAGCGGGACGTCGTGACGATCACCCTGACCGTCGAGAAACCGTTGGGCGAGGCCATCCTTGAGATGGCTGTGCGGCCGCGCAACTAGGAGACGATCATGCGACGGCAGGACGGTCAAGCGCTGCTCATGGTCCTGGTGGTCATGACGATCCTTCAGGTCGCCGCCTGGGCGTTCCTCTCCAGGGTGCATGTCGAGCAACGCCTCGCTGGGAGAACCTGCGGAATCGACCGCCGCGACCGCTCCAGGGGATGAGACCGACCGGCTCACGATCGCCGACGGCGCGCTGGTGGTGACGGGTG
>JBQTJP010000232.1:0-1932 GCA_052386995.1 Armatimonadota bacterium | reverse complement strand
TGGCTGACCGGCCGCAGCGGCTCGGCCGTGGCCGACAGCGCCGTGGCATAAGGCGGGTGGGTGTGCACGACCGCGCAGACATCGGGCCTGAGCCGGTAGATCTCGGCGTGGATGGGAGTCTCGTTGTGCGGCCTGCGCTCACCCCAGAGTTTGTTCCCATCGAGGTCCAGCAGGACCATGTCGTCCGCGGTCACTTCTTCCAGGCCGAACCCCGCGGCCTTCATCCAGTACTCGTTGGCCCCGGGCTCGCGCAGCGAGGCGTGGCCCAGGCTGATGTCGGTGTGGCCTTCCATGGCCAGGATGTTGCACGCCGTCGCCAGCAGCTCGCGCAGGCCTTCCGCGCGCGCGGCCACCTGCGCCTCTCGCTCTGCCATCACAGAACCCTCCCAGCCTCTTCGCGGAATTGGATACCTTGGCTTCTCATTGACACTCTTCGGGAAGGCAGGGAACCGTGCCTTCCACTCACACGTCACACGTCCCCGGCCGCAGGAGACACGTGCAATCTCCGTAGAAGAGGCCGCTCGACTGCACCGCAGGACTCCGGAGCAGACCATCGCCTGCGCGTTGGGAATATGAGCGTCGACCCGCTTGAAGGCCTCATGCGCCGGGTGCCGTTTTTTCGTGCCCTGGACCGTGTGTCCATCGCCCGGCTCATCGGTGCGCTCGAGAAGGTGCACTTTCCGGCCGGGACGCTCATCTTTGCCGAGGGCGCCGAGGCGGACGCTCTGTATCTGCTCGAGAGTGGAAGGGTCGTGGTGAGCGTGAGCACGGCCGGTGGCGACCGCCGGCTGGACGAGCTCGAACCCCCGGCGCATTTCGGTGAGATGGGCCTGCTGCTTGACCGCCGAACCGCCTCGGTTCGGGCCGTTACCGATGTCCACGCATGGAAGCTGCCCCGCCAGCGGTTTGAGCAGCTGGTGCGCGAGCGCGTGGGGATCGGTCTGGCAATCGCCGCGGCGCTCGCGGAGCGAATGGATCAACGTCTGCGCGCGCACGTGGGAGCCCCCGCGCCTCAAGCACGGAGGGAGCCGATGACGCTCGAAGGGCTTCATCCCAGACCGCTGGTCGCATGGCGTATCGTCGGCGCCGCGATCGCGGTGGGTGTTCCGCTCGTGCTGTGGTCGTTGCCGCCGCCGGGCGGGCTCGGCACGCAGGGATGGCATGTCAGCCTCATCGTGCTTGGCGCCGCGCTCGCCTGGCTCTTCGAGCCTGTTCCCGATTTCGTCATCGCCCTGCTGATGGCAGCCGCGTGGGGAGTCAGCGGTCTCGCGTCTTTGCCGCTGGTATTCGCGGGCTTCGCAAGTTCGTCGTGGGTCCTGGCGCTTGGCGCGCTCGCGCTGGCATCGGCCATGGCGCGGTCGGGGCTGCTCTTCCGCACGGCGCTGATGCTCTTGAAGACGTTCCCAGCCACGCATGCGGGTCAGGTGCTTGCTCTCCTCGTCGGCGGCTTGCTTATTACTCCACTGGTGCCGCTTGCGACCGCACGCGTTTCCGCCATCGCCCCGCTCACCCGGGAGCTCGGACAGGCGATGGGCTATCCTCCCCGCGGCCGCGCGACCGCGGCGCTCTCTTACGCGGGACTCCTCGGCTACGGCTCGTTCAGCAGCATCTTCCTCACGGGATTGGCGATGAACTTTTTTGTGATCGATCTCCTGCCGTCGGCCGACCGCGTCCGCTTCGACTGGCTCACGTGGTTTGCGGGCGCAGCGGCGGCGGGGGCGGTAATGCTCGTGGGGCTGGCCCTGGTGCTGCTTGGCATCTTTCGTGCGGAGGGCGCCTCGAAGGCGACGCCCGAGGTCCTTCGCCGCCAGGAGCGCGTTCTTGGCCCGCTGTCGCAGAAAGAGATGGTGACGATCGCCGCTCTCGCCGTCCTGCTCGGTGGCTTGGTGCTGCAGCCACTCATCCGAATTGAGACCGCGTGGCTTGCCGTTG
>JBQTJP010000231.1:0-3682 GCA_052386995.1 Armatimonadota bacterium | reverse complement strand
CGCCGTACCTACGCTACGTCACGGACCCGTTCTACCAGCGCGTGACGGTGCGAACGCTGGCCATGGCCGCTGCGGTCACGCTCGCGTGCCTGATGCTGGGGTTCCCGTACGCCTATGCCTTCACCAGGGTGCGGCCGCTGTGGCAAACCGTCTTGCTCGTGCTGGTCCTCTCGCCCATCCTGACCGGCACGGTGGTGCGGTCGTATGGCTGGCTCGTGATCTTGGGCCGGCGGGGTCTCCTCAACGACCTGTTCCTGCGCATAGGCGTGATCGATGCGCCGCTGCGGCTGCTGTTTACGATGCAGGGAGTGGTCATCGCGCTGGCGCAGGTAATGCTGCCCTTCATGGTCCTGCCGATCGTGAGCGTGCTCGCGCGGCAGAACCCATCATTGTACGACGCGGCGCTCGGCCTGGGTGCCTCGCGCGCACAGGCCGTCCGGCATGTGGTCCTGCCGCTCAGCATGCCGGGGATCCTGGCGGGCTCCGCGCTGGTCTTCGTGCTGGCCTTTGCGTCGTTTACGACCCCGGCGCTCGTGGGAGGCGGAAACTTCATCATCCTCCCGACCCTGATCTATCAGCAGACGCAGCAGTCGCTGGACTGGGGCGTGCTGTCCGCGATTTCATTCGTCCTGCTGGGGACGTCTCTGCTGGTTGTGTGGGCCTATTCGGTCCTTGTGCGGCGTCTCGGCCTGGGATGGGCCGACCGGTGAGGACGAGCCCGTGAAGACCGATCCGATGCGACTGCTGGCCGACCGCTTGACCGGTGCGGGTCTAGCGGCGGTCGCCGTGTTCGCGGGGGTGCTCCTGTTCCTGCCCACCTTCGTCGTCATCCTGGCGTCGTTCACGAGCACGGCCTACCTGAGCTTCCCGCCCGCCGGTTTTTCACTGCGGTGGTACGAGCGACTGCTGGCCAGCGATGAAATTTTGCGCGCCGCGCGCACGAGCCTGATCGTCGCCGTCCTGGCGACAGCGGGCGCGCTGGCGCTGGGTGTGCTGACCGCCTTCCCCCTCGTGCGCGGACGGTTTCGGGGCCGCGACGCGGTCCTGGCCTTCACGCTGGCGCCGTTGATGCTCCCCTCAATTGTCTTGGGCATCGCGCTGCTGTTCTTCTTCGGCTTCCTCGGTGTGCGCCTTTCGCTGGCTACGCTGGTCGCCAGCCACATTCTGATCACGTTTCCCTACGTCGCCCGTACCTGCGTGGCCGCGCTGGTTCAGGTGGATCCGGCCCTGGAGGAGGCGGCGTCCAACCTGGGAGCCAGCGTCTGGCAGACTCTGCGGCACGTGACGTTGCCCCTGCTGGCGCCGGGCCTGGCCGTCGGCGCCGGCTTCGCCTTCATTGAGTCGTTCGACAACCTGGCGCTGTCGATCTTCGTCGCCGGCCAGCGTCAGGAGACACTGCCCATGCGGCTGTTCCAGTTGCTGGTTTCAGACATCGATCCGGTCGTGGCGGCGGTATCCACCGCCCTGATCGCCGCATCTTTCCTGCTCCTGTTCCTGGTCTATCGACTGGCTGGTTTCAAGCAGGTCATCCGGGCGGTCGGGGAGCGGAAGACACGTCCCGCATGAGCGCCCCGGGTCGCGACAACGCCGGTCCTGCGCTGCCCGGTCTGTTGATCCGCGGCGCGCGTGTCCTGACGATCGACGAAGAGAACACGGCTCTCGCAGAAGGCGATCTCCTTATCGAAGGGGAGAGGATCGCAGCCATCGGCCCGCGCCTGGCGGCACCGCCGGGAGCGCAGATTCTCGACGGCCGCGGTCGCTTCGCCATTCCCGGTCTGATCAACGCCCACATGCACTCGGACGAAACCCTCTTCCGTGGCCTGCTCGACAACATGCCGCTCGAAGTGTGGATGCTGTACTCGCTGCCGCCACTGGGCTACGGTCCGCTGCCGCCGCGACTCATCTACCTGCGCACGCTTTTGGGAGCCATCGAGGCGCTGCGGTCCGGCACGACGGCAATCCAGGACGACGTCTCTGAGGCGCCGTACGCGACGCTCGAAGGCAGCGAGGCAGCCCTGAGCGCGTATCTGGACGCGGGCATCCGCGCGAACGTCGCGTGCAATATGACCGACAAGGCCTATCACGAGAAGATCCCCTATCTGGTCGATCTCCTGCCGGATTGGGCCATGGATCAGCTCAGGGCAACGCCACCGCAACCGGCGAACGACCTCGTCTCGCTTGCCGAGACGCTGCTACGGACCTGGCACGGCCGCGAAGGCCGGATCCAGATCGCCTTGTCGGCTTCCGCGCCGCAGCGTTGCACGTCCTCGCTCATCCTGGCACTGGACGACCTGTCGCGGCGCTGGCGCGCGCCGCTCCTCACCCATGTCCTCGAGACGAAAGTGCAGGTGACCACGGGCCGGGAGTTCTACGGCAAGACGGTCGTCGCGCACCTGGACGACCTGGGTGTGCTCTCCGACCGCCTGACCATCGCGCACGGCATCTGGCTGACCGACGACGACATCGAGCGCCTGGCGACCACGGGGGTGGCCGTGGCCCACAACCCGATCAGCAACCTGAAACTCGGCAGCGGCGTGATGCGGCTGGCGGCGCTGCGAGGGGCCGGCGTGCCGCTGTGTCTGGGGACCGACGGCAGCAGCAGCAACGACACCTTCAACATGTTCGAGGTCATGAAGGTCGCCGCGCTGCTGCACAAGATCGCGTCTCCGGACAGTCGACGGTGGCCGTCGGCGCGCGACGTGCTGGAAATCACGCTGCGGGGTGGCGCGCGCGCCACGCTGCAGCAGCGTCAGATCGGGGCACTCGCCCCAGGGTATCTTGCTGACGTTGTCCTGCTGCGCGTCGACGATCCGGCCTTCGTCCCGCTACACGACCCCGCCAACCACCTCGTCTACTGCGAGAACGGCCGCAATGTCGACACCGTGCTGGTCGGAGGCCGTGTTGTCGTCGAGAGCGGACGCCTGACCACCGTTGACACGGATGCCGTCTACAGAGAAGTCGCCGCCCTGATGCCCGAGTTCATGAGCATGCTCGATCGGGCCTACACCGCGAGCCGTCGCTTGGAGCCAGTCCTGCGGCAGGTGTACGAGCGGTGCCAGCGGGAGACTTCCGAGATGAACCGATTCGCCACGCCGCCGTCCGAATGGGGGGCGTGGGGCTCGGCGCGGAGGGCGTAACGGCGTTTGGACACCGGGAAGGCGGTACGCCTGAGCGGCATCCTGCGTCCCGACGGACGGACGTTCATCGGGGCGCTCGACGTCTTCATCCCGCGCGGGCTGCTGCCGGGGCTGCGGGATCCGCTGGCGGCCGCGCGCCTCTTCGTGGACGCGGGCGCCGACGCTCTGCTGCTGCACGAGGGGCTGGTGGACGTCTCCCTGCCGGCGTTCGCGGGCCGCGCCGCCCTGATCGTCAAACTGACGACGGCATCCTGGGAGGCCGAGGACAGCACGCGCCGCGTGCAGGTGACATCGGTGCGGAGGGCCGTGGCCCTGGGGGCGTCTGCGGTGGCGGTCAACTGTTTCCTGGGCGTGCCGCACGACGGCGAGTTGCTCGCGCAGGTCGGACGCATCGCCGGGGCCTGCGCCGAGTATGGCATGCCGCTGATACCGCTGATCAACCCCCACCCGCGCGACCAATTTGACCCCGATCGCGTGGCGTATGTCTGCCGCGTCGGCGCCGAGCTCGGCGGCGATATCGTGAAGAGTGACTACCCGGGGAGCCC
>JBQTJP010000230.1:0-37069 GCA_052386995.1 Armatimonadota bacterium | reverse complement strand
TGTGTCTTGATCCAGCGCAGCGCGCGGACAATCGCCGTGACCGTCGCCTGCACGGTCTTGGGATTCTCTTGGATGAACTCTTCCTTGAAGTAGACGCACGCGGCGGGATAGGGACCGCCGAAGACCCGTAGCGTGCCGATGGTCGTGCGCGTATCGGCGAGCGCCACAGTGATGTCCCCGCTGGTCTGCAGTGTCGAGATCGTCGGCTCGACGTTGCTGAGCGCGTCTACCTGCTTCGCTCGAACCGCGGCGAGCGCGGTGGCGCCGGCACCGATGCCGATAATGCTGATCTCGTCCAGGCTAATGCCGTTGCGCGTCGCTAGAAAGTTGACGAAGAAGTGCGTCGATGAGCCGGGCGCAGTGACGCCGATCTTCTTGCCCCGTAGATCGCTGAGGCTGCGGAACCCGGCATCCGCGGCGTGTTTGGCCACCGCCAGGACCAGACCGGGATAGCGCTGCTGCATCACGACGCACTTAATCTTGCGTCCCTGGGCCTGCATCTGGATCGTGTGATCGTAGAAGCCGCTGACGGCCTCCGCGCTCCCGCCGATCAGGGCCCGCAGCGCCAGGCCTCCGCCAGCAAAGTTCTGGATGTCCGGGTCCAGCCCGGCCTCCTTGAAGTACCCCAGACGGGCCGCGACGTTGAACGGCAGGTAGACAAGCGCCTCCTGGCCCCCGACCGCTATCACGAACCGCGGCTTCTCCGGTCGCTCGGCCGCGGGCTGACCAAAGCCCGGCGCCGCGAGCGCGGCGATCAGCAGAGCCACCGCGGCGAGTCTCAATGTTGCTGCGATCATTGTTCTCCCTCCTCGAACGCTGACAGCGTTATCGCGCCTCACTCTGCGATCCCGGTTTCCACACGAGGGTTCGACGCTCGATCACAGTAACGACCGCGTCAATGAGCAGGACGAACACGGAGAGTACCACGATACCCGCAAAGACCCCGGTGGTGTCAAACACGCCCTCCGCCTGAGCGATAATGTACCCTAGGCCGCGCGCGGAGCCAAGGTACTCCCCGACGACCGCTCCGACCAGGGCCAGCCCCACGCTCGTGTGCAGGCTCGCCAGAATCCAGGTCATGGCCGACGGGAGCAGGACATGGCGCACCAGGTCCCGCTCGGTAGCGCCGAGCATTCGCGCACTGTTGAGGATGTTCCGGTCGACATCCCGCACACCCTGATATGTGTTGAAGAACACAATAAAGAACACCAGTGTGACGCCGAACACGATCTTGGACAGGATCCCCAGGCCGAACCAGAGCGTGAAGATCGGGGCCAGGACAATGCGCGGCAGGGCGTTCGCGATCTTGATGTACGGCTCGAAGACCCGGGAAATGGCCGGCGAACGCGCAAAGAGGAAGCCGAAGATGACGCCGAGCGTCGCGCCGGCGAAGAACGCCCCCAGCATCTCCTGGGTGGTCACCGCGATGTGCCGGTAGATGCTGCCGGTTGCAAACCACTGAAGGACGCGCGCAGCCACATGGGATGGGCGGCTGAAGAACAACGGGTCCAGCCCCCCGCGCGCGGCGAAGCCTTCCCAGGCCGCGATGCTGACCACAAGCACGCCGACCTGCCAGGCGATGAGGCTACGGCGCCCGCGCCCGTTCATACGCCTTCTTCACCTCGCCGTGGAGATGCTGCCAGATCGTCCGGTAGACTTCCAGAAAGGCACGGTCGAGCCGCACCTCGCTCACATCGCGGGGGCGGGACAGGTCGATGGTGTAGTCGCCGATCACGCGCGCGGCCGGTCCGCTCGACAGCACAATGACGCGGTCGGCGAGCGCAATGGCTTCTTCAAGGTCGTGGGTGACGAAGAGCACCGTCTTGCGAAACTCGGACCACAGCCGCAGCACATCGTTTTCCATGATCTGGCGCGTCTGCACGTCGAGCGCGCTGAACGGCTCGTCCATCAAGAGAATTTCCGGATTGACGATGAGGTTCTGCGCCAGTGCGACCCGCTTGCGCATGCCCCCGGAGAGCTGGTGCGGGTAGTGCCGCTCGAATCCGGCAAGCCCGACGCGGGCGAGCAGCTCGTGGGCCCGCGTGCGTGCCGCGGCCTCATTGTTGCGGCGGAACAGCAGCCCGAGCATCACGTTCTCTTCGGCGCTCTTCCACGGCAGCAGCACGTCCTGCTGAAACATGTATGTGGCGTGGGGGTTGAGTCCGACCAGCGGCCGCTCGAATATCTCGACGGCGCCGTCGTCGGCCTGCAGCAAACCGGCTGCCAGGTTGAGGAGCGTGCTCTTCCCGCATCCGGTAGGCCCCACGATCGACACGAACTGCCCCCGTGCCACCGGAAAGCTGATGTCTTCTATGGCGGTATAGGCCGCACCGTCGGGCGAGACAAACCGCTTGGTGACGTGCAGGAAGCTGATCGCCTCGCCTGCGACCGTCGCACGATGATGATCCGGCGCGGCAGCACCCACAACCCGTTCACTCTTCGGTGATCTGAGAGTGATACTCGAGCGTCACACACCCCTTGAGGGTCTGCGCTACCGGACACCCGCGCTCGACGACGCTCAGCGCCCGCTCGGCTTCGGGACGCTTCCCGGCGGGAATCTTCACATGATAGGTCACGCGGATGTGCGAGACTTTCATCACACCTTCCGGCGCCGTGATCGTGCCCTCGGCCTCGGTCCAGAGTTTCTCGGGATGACTCGGGATGCCACGCGCCTCCAGCGCGCCCGCCAGGGTGCCGGTGAGTCAGCCGGCCGCCGCTGCGACCAGGTAGTCCAGCGTAGAAGGCAGGGGTTCTTCCGGCGTCATCTTGTAGAAGGCCGCGACGCCCGCGTGTACTCCAAAGAATACCGGCTGCGGGAAATCGGCGATGTAGGCCCGCCGCTTGGGCCGCTTCTCCTGAACGACGCGGATCTTGGACAGATGAATTGCGTCAGCCACGCCACACCTCCGCGTTTGACCCGATCGCACGCGGCCTCCCTTCTCCTTGTGATTTCCCATCCCCTTCACGGCTCCCCGCGCTCGTGCCAGCGGCGCTGGTGGCCATGCTGCGCCTCCGTCACCACTTCCGGTCGGTAGAAATGATCGTAGAATGCGAGATCGAGATGGTGGGCCTGATAGGCGAGGATCGTGCGGAAAGGCCCACTGATGGCGGGAAATCGGCCGTAGCGTGTGTAGACATAGTTGCAGTAGGCGACCACAGCCGCGATCGTCCTGTCCGAGTAGCGCGGGATGCCCGCCTGCACCGAAGGCCCGTCGCGCCAGCCGGAGGCGATGCCGCCGTCCCGCAGCGTGCCCGTCCCTTCGGCGTACTTGTAGTCGATGAACGCCAGTACGGCCTCTTCCATGTTCCGGTAGTACGGCGGACAGAACGGTTTGATCAGGATCTCCCCGTCGCGTTCCAGGCCGACAGCCGTCGGGACCGGCGCGTCCCGCTTCAACGCCCTCACCAGCGCGCGCATGATCGGACCGAGCCCGAAGACGCGCGAGAACCGCGGGTGCTCCATCGTGAACCCAAGCGTCTGAAACCACGCGAATGGGTGGGCCGCGAAGTGCGGAAAGCCCCCCAGGCCCAACGCCTGCGTCATCAACCCGAGGTTCTGCAAGATGCCTCCCTGCTCCAGCGCCGTGAACTCGAGCATCCAGGCGTCCAGCGCGCCGATCGTGCCGAGTCGGCCGGCGGACGGATCGTCGTGGAGATGTCCGCCGCGTGACCGTCCGAACCTCGCCAGGCCGGCCGGCCGATAAGCGTGGCGCTCGTCCACCACGAAGTAGCCGAACTCCTCGTTGAGGGCCGTCAGGAGGACATTGATGTAGATTGCCGTCAGTTCGTTCACCGGCACGAAGTACGTCGACCCAGGGAGATTCGCCGACCACTTGTTGAACGCCGGGACAAACGGAACCTCGCGTGGCACGTCCAGGCGGCGGCCGGCGATGAGCGTCCGGATGCGCTCGTACTGTTCTGTCAGCTGCTGGTCGCGGGCCATCTGCACCAGCGCAGTAAGCTCGGTGCGTGGGAGGTCCTGCGGTCGCCTGATCATCCACACGCCGTCGTCGTTGATGACGAACACGATCACCGTGTGGATCGTGTCGGCGCTGGCCACGGCGCGGCCGACGAACTGGACGAGGATGTTGCCGCTGCCGGATTCTGGCTTCGAGCCGCTCTCGAACGGCAGCTCGCTGAGCGTGAACCCGGTGATGCCGCAGGCGGCAAAGGCGAGGGCGGCTTCCTCCGCGAGCGTCAGCGGTTGTGGCTGCAGCGCGCTCCTGTAGGTCAGCGGCCCGCCGTCAAGGTGAAACCCGCTGCCGAAGCGGCGCGAGCGCCGGCCTATGAGCGCGTCGAGCAGAGGGTACAGCGCAAGGTCCTTCAACAAGTCATCATGTTGCACGGACCACCTCCGCCTGGGATTGCCGCCCGCACGGTGCCGCCGGCTCCTCAATCGCCTCTTCCGGCCGATCCGTCCGTCGACCTGCCCGAGTGATCCATGCGGCGGCCGCGGCCGGATCCTGGTGCTCACATTGACAAGTCCGGTCAGACGCGAGACGATGGGAAGGCCCTCGTGGCCATGCGGTCAATGGGGAGCAACGTGAGAAGGGGCGATGATCAGATGGCACGAGGGTCAGTCAAGTGGTTTAGCGCAGAGAAAGGGTACGGCTTCATCACACCGGATGACGGGACCAAGGATCTCTTCGTCCACCACAGCGCAATTCAGGCTGACGGCTTCCGAACCCTCAATGAGGGCGAGAAGGTAGAGTTCGAGGTTACGCAGGGCCAGAAGGGGCCCCAGGCAGTGAACGTTCGAACGGTTCAAGGGTAACCGGAACAGAAAGCTCGAGAGAGGCCGGACCTCCGGCCTCTCTCGCTTTTGCAGCGCAGAGTTCCGGCCAGCGGCACGCCGCCGTCCGGCCCTACGTCAATGAATGCCCTGCGGCTCCTTCGCGGCTTCGGCGCTCAGCTTCAACGGG
The DNA here is from genome assembly GCA_052386995.1 of Armatimonadota bacterium. Taxonomy (GTDB): domain Bacteria; phylum Sysuimicrobiota; class Sysuimicrobiia; order Sysuimicrobiales; family Humicultoraceae; genus JBQTJP01. Next base: position 32,147 of record JBQTJP010000230.1, on the reverse strand, counting down.
TATTGGGTGACCAGTTCGCCGCCGTGGAAGACTTTCACCCAGTAGAGCGACGCGGGCGCGAGCACTTCCCGCCTGAGCCGTACGGAGACCGTGCACAGGCGCGCGAGCGTCCCCGGTGTCGGCTCCGGCTCCAAGACCTGCGTCACCTCGAAGATCGGCGCGGAATCTTCATCCCGCCCAGGCCATACTCCGATGGAGCACGTGACGGGCTCGTCGAACAGAATCCACTGGGTGTGGATGGCGATATCCTGATTGTCGAGCCGCGCATCGCATGTAACAACACGGTGGATGACCAGGCTCTCGCGATCCCGAGCGATTGACCGAAGTTCGCCGATGAAGGAGAACATGAGTCGCCCCTGCATAGGTTACCTCCGGCGGCTCTCCCGCTGCCCGAACCAATCGACGAATCTCGCGGCCCGCGGCATGGAACGAATCGGGCGACGATACGCGTATTCGAGGACCCGAACGCCATCTTCCGCCGGGAAGACCACTTGCTCCAGACCGAGCGTTCCAAACGGCCGTGCGGCACCTCCGCGTGCTCCGCAGACCGACTGGAGAACACGCTTGAGCCCGTCAACCAGCGGCGCAGGTCCTACCAGGGTCAGGGAGCGGCGGGACCGGGGCGAGGGGGCCTCGTGACGCAGACCTCCGAAGGGAGGACTGTGGCGGCTTCCCTCGAGGTAGCCGCGCACAAAATCGGCCATAAGGTCCTCCGGGATGAACTCGATGGGGATCGAGCCGTCCTGGGACGCAGCCGAGATGCCCCACTGGAGGAGTGACTCGGCAAGCTGGCGATCTCGCACGTATGCCTGACGACCGTACAGGCTGCTGTCCGCGAACTCACACGTCACATGGCCGACCATCAAGTCTTGGACGAGCGTCTGGACATGCGGCGCGTCTTCGGGATGGATCTCCAGGACCAACGTGGTAAGGTGATTTTGGCCGAATACCCGCCCGCTCGCGGCGATGAACCCGAGCCAGTAGACCTGGACGGACGCCGTGGTTGGCCGGGGCTCTCGCCGGATGCTGTATGGACTGACCAGCGTGCACGTCTCCCCATTAGACCGTAGGAAGCCCATCACCATCGCCGCCGGCAGGTCGTGTTTGGCGGCAATCTCCGAGGAGCTCAGTCCCGCGGCTTGATCGGCGTGGATGTCGTAGATCTTCTTGGGGTCCTGGCGCGGCCGGATCTTCGAGGAGAGTCTCACCGCTACAGTGTAACATTTCCGGCCGTCTTGTGCCGGTCCTGAGCCTGCAACGGCCCAGCGCAGGAGCGAACGCGCGCACACCGAACCAGCACGCGTGCAGCGCATCTGCACGGAGGACCACCTCTGAACACATCCATACGCTGGATCGAGGTGTGCACGCTGGCCAGCGGGGCGCCGCTGCGCGTCGCGGTGCACGAGATCGACGGCGCGCGCGACGGCCCCACCCTCGGGGTCTCGGCCCTCATCCACGGCGATGAGATCACCGGGGCGGAGGTCATCCGCCGGCTGCTCGACCGCATCGAGCCGGCACGCCTGCGTGGCCGGCTCCGCCTGGTCCCCGTCGCCAACCCCCTGGCCTTCCAGACGCTGACGCGGGGCACGCCGCTTGCCGTCGAGATCGCCAACCTGAACCGCGTATTCCCCGCCGATCCATCGCTCGATCTGCCCGCGCGTCTGGCCCATGCGCTGCAGGCCCAGTTTCTCGATCAGGTGACACACCTGGTGGATCTGCACGCGGGAGGCACCTTCCCCATCGTCGACTACAGCATCAGCCTGCGCGACGTGGACATGGCGCTGGCGTTCGGCCAACAGGTGGTGCGTCCGGTCTCGGGATACGCCGGCACGATGGGTGCGCTCGCGGCCTCTCAGGGCAAGCCATCGGTCGTCGCCGAGATCGGCGGCGGCTACGTCCGGGACGGCGAGTACATCGAGCTGGGCCTCCGCGGTGTGCTGAATGTCATGCGGCACCTCGAGATGATCGAGGGCCGCCCGGAGCGGCCCTCGCGGCAGATCATCGTCACCGAGATCAGCACGCTGCGCCCGGGCCACGGAGGCCTGTTGTATTCGCAGATCGACCCACAGGGGTTGGGTCGGGAGGTCGCGAAGGGCACAGTGCTGGGGCGCGTGGTCTCGCCCTACACGTTTGAAACGCTCGAGGAGCTGCGGGCGCCGTTTGCGCGGAACGTCGTGATCCTGCTGCGGCCCGGCCTGACGGCGGTGAATCCTGGGGATTACGGGTACATGCTTGGGAATCTGGACACGGCTCGCGTAGTGACAAACCAGTAGGGCCGGGCGGCAATGCCGCGCGGTCAGGAGGGATACGAGATGACCCGACGCATGAAGAGAAGGGACTTCCTCGTGGAGAGCGCCAGGGCGGGGCTTGGGCTCTTCGCGCTCGCGCAGATCGGGGGCGCGACGCTCGGCCTCGCGCAGCAGGCGTCGGCGGGGGGAACCGAGCGCCTGACGCTCTTCGTCTGGTCCGGTCTCAACCTGCCCACCGTCGCCAACGAAGTCGCCAAATTCTACATGCAGAACAACCCGGGCACCACCATCGAGGTTCTGGAGGGACAGAACTTCGAGATCTATCCCAAGATGGTCAGCGCGCGCAAGCTCACGCCGGACCGCCCGCTCGTGCATTTCGGGTACAGCAACACCCAGTTCACCTACCAGGGCGACATCGACGACCTGTGGGAGCCGCTCGACCTGAACAACATTCCCAACGCCGCCAATGTCGCCGACGCTTACAAACGTCCGGGGAACAAGGGCATCGGGTTCTCCGTTGCGCCGGTCGGCCTGATGTACAATCCCAACGTCGTCCGCGAAGCCCCGACGTCCTGGACCGACATGTGGGCGCCGCGCTTTCGAGGCAGGGTGACCTCGATCAAGTATGCGTGGTACACCAACGGTCTGGTGGTCGCGGCCCGGCTCAACGGCGGCAGCGAGAAGAACATCGACCCCGGGTTCCGGCTCTGGGGCGAGCGGGCCAACCAGTTCGTGGCGTTCGCCAACAGCAACGTGGAGGTGCGGGACCTGGTCGTCCGCGGCGACGCGCACCTGGCGGCGATGTTTGGCGGCAACGCGCTGACATGGAAGCAGCAGGGCGCGCCGCTGGAGTTCGTCATCCCCCGCGAGGGCACGATCGCGTTTCCGCTCTTCCTGGTGGTGGTCAAGGGCGTCACGCCGCAGCAGAAGCGCGTGGCCGAGGGCGTCATCAACCTCATCCTCTCCGATCGGTGGCTGGCGCGCTGGGCGTCGTTGACGTTCTTCGTGCCGACGTCCAAGCGGGTCGTCGTGCCACCGAGCCTGCGCGACCTCCCGATGTACAGTCCCAAGGAGACCGAGCGCGCCATTCAGTTCGACTGGGCCACGATCGCGCAGAACGAGACGGCGTGGCGCGAGCGCTGGGACAAGGAAGTGGTGGCGCGCATAGGTCGCTAGGCCCGCGCGTCACGCCGGAGGCGGGGCGGCGACGATCCTCAGCGTGGAGCACGACGTCGAGCTCCGTGAGGTGTCGAAGCACTTCGGCGACGTCGTCGCGGTAGACCGCGTGTCGCTGCAGATCCACCGCGGCGAGTTCTTCTCGCTCCTTGGGCCGTCAGGGTGCGGAAAGACCACCACGCTGCGCATGATCGGCGGCTTCGAGTATCCAACGGCGGGCGAGGTGCTGCTGCGCGGGGCCCTGGTCACCGACGTTCCCCCCTACCGCCGCGCCACCAACATGGTCTTTCAGCACATGGCGCTGTTCCCGCACCTCACCGTGTTCGAGAATATCGCCTTCGGACTGCGTCTGCGCCGCGAGCCCGCGGCTGTCATCGCACGCAAGGTGGACGACGCGCTTCACCTCGTGGATCTGCCCGGGTACGGTAGGCGGGAGATTCATCAGCTCTCCGGCGGGCAGAAGCAGCGCGTCGCGATCGCCCGGGCCCTGGTCAACGAGCCCGCGGTGCTCCTGCTGGACGAGCCGCTGGGGGCGCTCGACCTGAAGCTGCGGCTGCAGATGCAGGGTGAACTGAAGGCGCTGCAGCACCGCCTGGGCACGACCTTCATCTACGTCACCCACGATCAGGGGGAGGCCCTCACGATGTCCGACCGGGTCGCCGTCATGAACGCGGGCCGCGTCGAGCAGATCGGCTCGAGCAAAGAGATCTATGCGCGCCCGCAGACGCGGTTTGTCGCGGCGTTCATCGGCGAGGCCAACTTCCTCGATGGTCGGGTCGTGGGGAAGGGGCCCGCCGGCATGCTGGTGCAGGTGGACGGGCTGCGCGTGTGGGCGGCCGGCGACGGCGTCCCCGAGGGGACGGCGGTCACGATTTCGGTCAGGCCGGAGCACGTCAAGCTCGGCGCGGCGGCGGCAGGCGATGCCGTCAACAAGTGGGATGGCCGTGTAGCCGACCTGACGTTCATGGGGCCGGTGGTCCGTGCCCGCGTGATGCTGGCCGGCGGTGTGGCCGTCGTTGCGGAGATGCACAACGACGCCGCGGTGGGTCTCACCTCCGGCGCGTCGATCGTCGCCGGCTGGTCCCCACAGCACACGGTCGTCCTCGCCCGGTAGCGATGGCCCGCGCGGCACCGCTGCCCGCTGTGAATCACCGCCACAAGGGATGGCGGACGGTCCTCCGGCGGTACGCCCACGTGCCGCTGCTGGCGCCGGCCGTGGCGCTCTCCGCCGCGGTCTTCTGGGTCTGCATGGCTGTCCTGGTGGTGATGAGCGTCTACCCGTTTCTCGCCGCGGGGTCTCCGCGCTTCACCCTGGCACCGTGGCAGCGCTTCTTCACCGATGCCTTCTACTGGGGCGTGCTCGGCACCACCCTTCGGATTGCCGGCATCATCACCGCCCTGAGCCTGCTGATCGGCTACCCAACGGCGTACGCGATGAACAAGATTCGCCGGCCTGGCCTGCTGCTGGTGGCCTACATCGTGCTCTTCGCGCCGATCCTGGTCAGCGTGGTCGTTCGAACGTATGGCTGGCTGCTGCTCCTGTCGCAGACCGGCGCGGTGAACTTCGCCCTGCGCTCGCTCGGGCTGATTCGCGAGCCCCTGGCGCTGATCTTCAACACGACGGGCATCGTGATCTCGATGGTCCACATCCTGTTGCCCTTCATGGTCTTTCCGATCATCAGCGTGATCGCGCAGCTGACGCCCGATCTGAAGGAAGCGGCCATGGACCTGGGCGCCTCCCGGTGGCAGACATTCCGTCGCGTGACGCTTCCGCTCACGCTGCCGGGGGTCGTCGCGGGCTCGCAGATCGTGTTTACGCTGACGATCAGCGCGTTCGTCACGCCGTTCCTCATGGGTGGGGGGCGCGTGCAGATCCTCAGCGGGCTAATCTATCGCGACATGGAAGCGGTCAATCTCGGGTTCGCGTCTGTTGTCGCGCTCGTGCTGCTCGTCCTGGCCATGGCGATCCTCACCGCCAGCAATCAGCTGCTCCGGCGTAGCTACAGCCGGGCCGAGGTGGCGCGCGGATGAGGGACGGGCGCGATCTCATTCGGACGGGCCTGATGATCTTCTTGGGCCTGGTGATGGTCTTCATGCTTGCGCCCATCGGGTTCGTTCTCGTGTACGCGTTCAGCAGCGTGTCGTATGCGATCTTTCCTCCGCCGGGGTACTCGCTGCAGTGGTTCGTCAAGCTCTTCCACCAGGAGCCGCTGTTCAGGGCGGCGGTCAACTCGCTGATCGTCGCGTCCACGGCGACCGCGATCAGCCTGGTCGTGGGGACTCTCGCCGCACTCGGTCTGGTCAGGTACAGGTTCTCCGGACGGGAGATCCTCCGCGCAGTCTTCCTGGCCCCGCTGATCGTCCCGCGCATCGCGTTCGGGGTGGCCATGTTGATCCTTGCCATCCTGCTGCGCCGCTTCGGGAGCCTGGACAGTCTCGTGGTGGCCCATCTGATGATCACGCTCCCGTTTGTGATCTCGATTCTGTCGGCGACCCTCGTCGCGGTCGATCGCTCCCTGGAGGAGGCGGCGGCCGACCTGGGCGCGACGCCGCTGCAAGCGTTCTGGAAGGTGACGCTCCCACAGATGCGCACGGGGCTGGCCACGAGCGGCTTCTTTGCCTTCATCATCTCCTGGGACCAGGTCGAGACGTCGCTGTTCCTGGTCAAGACCGACAATATGACCCTGCCGGTGGCTATGTTTTACTACCTGCAGCGGCAGCAGGATCCCGTGATCGCGGCGCTTTCGACCTTTCTGATCGGCCTCGCCATCGCGGTGGCGATTGTCGCGATCGTGACCGTCAATCCGCGGGACCTGCAGCGCCTCCTGGCCGCGGGAGGCCGCTGATCGCCGAGGACTCCCTCCGGTCAGCTTGCGCTGAGTTTTCGACGTTCCCCGCGGCGGCCTTCGGGGTAAATACTTACGCGGGAACCCCCCGGGTGTCTTTCTCGTACTCAGAGGAGGTCACCCGCAACCACGCTGTCGTTACCTGAGGGGGAAAGGAGCAATGGCCATGACCACGTATCGGTGGCTCACAGTCCTGTTCGCGTGTGCGATGTTGCTGGCACCGGTAGTCCACGCCCAGGCGGAGCCGCTGGAAAATGACGTTCGAGATCCATCGTTGCTTCAGCCACAGGCTCAGGGGTTGTGCTTTGACCGGCCGGTGCAGCTTGGTCCGATCGTGATCGGCGGCGGATGCTACGAGCCGTACCTCGTGCGCACGGGTCTCGGGGGCTTCCTTGCCCTTGTCGCACCGGTATCCACGTCGCCGGTCATTGCCCCGGGCCAGACTGTGCTTCTGGACAGCCTCCCGGGTCTTCAAGTCTGGAGCCGGCTGAGACACCTGGTTGCCCTTCCGGTGCCCCTGACCGCACTCCCCAGGAACTCGTTGCATGCCGTGGCTGTGAGCGTTGACAGACCGGCCGGACGGCTCATCGTGCCTGTGCCCGGAACTGCGGGCCCTATCTCGATCGGGTTCCGATATCGGTAGGATTTGGATCGGAGAGTCGATCCGGCGAATTCTCATCGATGAAGAAGCTCATCAAGGTGACACGCAAGGGCGACGCCTACTGTTTCGACAGCGCCATCGCCCGCGAGAACGTCGTCATCGCCAGCGGGCGCTGCTACACGTTCTATCATCGTCGCCACGCCGCCACCGCCGTCGGGGCAGGGGGCGACTCGAGAGGTTGAGTGGGCGTTTGACCAGCACTAGAAGACTGCCCGAATTCCTCTAGCGGCCGGCGCGCGGCAGGAGGAGTTGCAGCCCCACGGGCGTAATCGATCCACAATCCGATTACAATTCAGGAAAGGAGTGCCCCTCATGCCGGATGAGGCGAGCACTGCGGAGGTCTCTGCCCTTGTCAGCCAGACCCCCGAAGAACAGATCCAAGAGGTCTACGAGCTCGCTGCTAAGCTCCTCAACGAACGTACCCCGCGAGAGAAGGTCGAAGCGCAGCTCATAGAGCGCGGGCTCGATAGGGAGTCCGTGGGCATCGTGCTCACGAACCTGTTCGAGGCCCGTGCCAGCGCCCTCAAGCAGGCCGGTATCAAGAGTATGGTCTACGGCGCCCTCTGGTGCATCGGCGGCATCATCCTCACCGCGGTGACAAGCGGGCAGTTCATCTTCTACGGCGCCGTGCTCGTCGGCGCCTACCAGCTCATCCGCGGCGTGTTCCACTACGCGAAGGGCTCGATGGGCGGACGCTGGTGAGCAGTCGCAAGACGTTCACCCGGGCGATGTTGGGAGAGGAGCAGCCATCATGAGCAATCAGATCAACCGTCGCACACACATCGCGCTCGAACGAGGCGCGAGGCGGATGCACACCAGGCGGCGGATCATGCGAAACTCATGGATTGCGGCCGCTGTGGCGCTCGTGGCCGTCATCATCGGCGGCCCGTACTACTTCGGTGTCCGTTATCCATTCATCCGCGAATGGGCGTTCCCCCTGGCGGCAGCCGCCGCACTCGTCACGATGGCCGTGGCGGTGTGGCTCCAGGTCCAGATGGAAGGAAGCGTCTGACGGCCCGGGCGCGCTATCGATAGGGAGCACGCATGGCGAAGACGGAGAAGGTTTCGGTGCCGCGGCTGGCTGGCCTCACTGCGCCGACCGACACCGAGATCCTGAGCAGCGAGCTGCCCACTACGCGAAGATTCCCCAGATCGTCGAGAACCAACCCTGGCTGTTCGACTCGCAGGTGCCGGCGACGCAGTCTTAGCGCGTTCTCTTCGACGGCGACGGTTGGGCCGCCCGTCCGTCAGCCGCCTCCGCGGCCTCCTCATCCGTAAAGCCGAGTTCGGCCAGGACTTCACGCGTGTGCTCGCCCAAGCGGGGAGGGGCGCGGCGAACCGAGCCGGGCGTGCCTTCGAGTTTCACGGGAATGCCGACGGTCTTGATCGGGCCCAGCGCGGGATGGTGCATCTCGACGACCATCTGATTGTGCGTGACCTGCGGCTCGGCGAGGGCTTCGTCGATGGCGTTCACGCGAGCGCAGAGGATGTCGACGGATTCCAGTGCGTCCAGGACCTGGCGAGTGGTTCGCTTCGCGAACTCGGCCCGAAACCGCGCCTGGAGCTCGCCACGGTGCGCCACCTGCGTGTCGTGGGTCGCAAATTTGGGATCCTGGGACAGATCCTCAATGCCCAGGCCTTTGCAGATTTCCTGCAGCGGGTTCGGCTTGAAGGCGCCGACCATGGCCACATAGCCGTCGCGCGTCTGGAACGTCCCCGACAGAGGGAACGCGCCCCAATTCAGCCGCTGCCCCAGATTCATCCACACGGTGGCTTCCTGCAGCTGCGTGGCCAGCATGCCGTCGAGGAGCGAGACGTGCACGACCTGGCCCTCGCCGGTGCGCTGGCGCGCCAACAGCGCGAGCAGGATCGCCTGCACGAGAAGCATTCCCGCGGTGAAATCGGCGATGGGCGTCGCGCAGGGCTCTGGCGGCGCGTCGGGCTCGGAACGCCTCGACGCGATGCCGCTCATCGCCTGCGCGAGCACATCCTGGCCACCCTTGTCCCGATAGGGCCCCGTCGGGCCGTACCCGCTGCCGGACGCGTAGATCAGACGCGGGTTGATCGCGCGCAGCTCGTCCGCCCCGAAGCCGAGCCGCTCCATGACGCCGGGCCGAAAATTGTGCACGACGACATCGGCGCGCCGGGCCAGCCGGTAGATTGCCTCACGGCCCAACGGTGTGCGAACGTCGATCGCAACGCTGCGCTTGTTGCGGTTCAGGCTCCAGAAGATCACGCTCTCGCCGTTTGGAGCCCTCATGTAGACGCGCGCCAGATCGCCGTCACCCGGGCGTTCGATCTTGATGACATCGGCGCCGAAGTCGCCGAGCACCTGCGTCGCACACGGGCCGAGCTCGATCTGCGTGAAATCGAGCACCGTGATCCCTTCCAGGGGGCCCGCGGCCGTTGCCGCGGCCTTCACCGACCCGTCCATCGCGGCGGTCTCCTTTCGAGGAATGCCTCGACCCCTTCATCCTGATCGGCCGAGGCGAGCGCCCGCTCCGTGAGCGGCGGTACCAGAGCCATGGCCTGGCGCAGCGGCATACCCAGCCCCGCCAGCGCGGCCTCTTTCGTCGCCTGTACCGACAGCGGAGCGCACTCGAGGATCTGCTCGGCCCACCGTCGGGCGGCGCCCGGCAGGTCGGCCGCCGGGACGACTTCGTTGACGAGCCCGATGCGCAGCGCCTCGGCAGCGGAGATGCGGCGTCCCGTCAGGAGCATCCCCATCGCGAGCTTGATCGGAATGTGCCGCACCAGCCGGTGGATCCCGCCGTCCAACGCCATGCGTCCAATGCGCGGTTCCGGCAATCCCAACTCGGCGCCCTCTGCGGCGACGATCACGTCGCACGCCAGGGCCAGCTCCAGGCCTCCGCCGACGGCGAACCCGTTCACCGCTGCGATCACCGGCTTGTGCAGGTCGAATCTGTGGGTGAGCGCGCCGAAGCCACGAGGATGCCTGGATGCGAGAAAGCCGGGGCCCGTCGCGTCCGCGGGCTCGCGCACGTCGTAGCCCGCGCAGAACGCGCGCTCACCTGCGCCGGTTAGGATCGCCACGCGGAGGTCCGGATCGGCGTCGTACGTATTCCAGATCTGGTCCAGCTCATCCGAAGCGGCGCGGTGAAGGGCGTTGCGGACCTCCGGGCGATCGAGCGTGACCGTGATGAGCGCGCCGTCGCGCTCGACCCGGCAGAACCGCGGCACGTTCAACCGCCAACCGGCGCGAGCGACCCCAGGTTGACGCCGGCCGCCACGAGGCGCCGCTGCAACGCAGGCACGTCCACCTGGCGCGGGGGCACACCCGAGGCCAGGCTCAGCGCCGCGGCGATACCCGCGGCCTCGCCCATGACCATCAGCGGCGGGATCTCTCGGCTGATCCGCTGCGCCTCCGGCGTCGCCGAATAGCAGCGCCCGGCCACCAGCAGCCCGTCCGTGCCCTTGGGGACCAGGCTGCGGTACGGTGTGTAATAATCGCGTCCGCGCGCAACCACGTCGGGAAAGCGATAGCCGCCGAGGATGTCCTCTTTCGTGACGACATATTCGCCCTCGAGCAACCGCGTCTGCCGTACGCCCACCTGGGGCGCGGCGTCGAGAATGTACGCCCGCGCAAATCCGGGGTGCTGCGCGCGCACGAAGGCCAGCACCTTCATGAACCGGCGCCGGCCCTCGATCTCGATGTGCGTCAGGTCGTCCGGACTCAGGCCGTCATACCCGGGGATGTGGGGGCAGTTGCACCACAGCACGCCCGGCCGCGGCGTGAGCAGCCACCAGAGGTCCCACGATCCCCCGAGAAGGTGCTTGATCTGCACATCCAGCGCGCGGGCTTCATCGGGGTGCTCCCGCTCGAAACGCACGGCGGCGTCGGTGTCGACATCGGCGAGCCGGTGAACGAGCGTGATGATGTACGAGCCGTGCACGCCCGCCGCGCCGGCCGTCCCGAAGACGTCGCCGTCGCCGCTCGCGTCGATCACCACGCGCGCGCGCAGCGCTTCACGGCCGGCCTTCGACTCGACGATCACGCCCCGAACCGCGCCGTCCTCTACGATGGCCCGCGAGCACCAGGTGTGGAAGCGCAGATGCACGCCGGCTTCCAGGGCCATCTCCTGGGACGCCTGCTTCCATCCCTCGGGATCAAACGAGGCGGCGAAGACGATCGGCTTGGGCTTGATCTTCGAATAGATGTCTTCGAAGCCCCAGCGGACCCACCGATCGCGAACAGCCTGATCGTTGCGGAAACAATCCTCCATCGGCGGCACAACGGCAGCGCCGATCGCGCGCATGCGATCGATGATCTCGAGCGCCAGCCCTCCCACCGACACCTCGGTGGCGCTGCACATGTCGTCGAGCACCAGCACCATGCCGCCGGACGCCAAGCCGCCCAGGTAGCCATAGCGCTCGATGACGGTCACGTCGGCGCCGGCGCGCGCCGCGGCCACGGCGGCCGCCTGGCCGGCCGGCCCGCCGCCCACGACGAGCACGTCGCACTCGCGGATCACCGGGATGTCTCGGGCCGGCTCCCGGATGGTGCTCGTCATCGAGAACCCTCCCGCTTTAACGCTCCCATCGCACCACCAGCCATTCCAGCGCGCTGATCAGGAAGAAGAACGTCAGAGCCATCGCCGAGGCGACGGCCATAGCCGAGTACAGCAGCGCCGTCCGGAAGTCATACGTCGTCAGCACGATCAGGTAGCCCAGCCCAACGTTCGACCCGATCCACTCCGCCACGATCGCCCCGAGCACGCACGTCGTCGCGGCGATGCGCAGCGCCGAGAACAGGTACGGCAGCGACGACGGCCACCGCACGAAGCGGAACGCCTCGCCCTTGCTGGCCGAGAGGACGTGCATCAACTCGAGCGCCTGCGGGTCGGCGGCCTCCAATCCTTCGACCATGTTCACCAGGGTAGGGAAGTAGGTGATCAGCGCGGCGATCGCGACCTTTGGCGCATACCCGTTGCCGAGGAGCAGCACCAGGATCGGGCTGATGGCGACGATGGGCACGGTGCGGATGGCCACGGCGATCGGATAGAGCGTGCGCTGGAGCGTCTTGTTGTAGACGAAGGCGACGGCCGTCGCGATGGCCACGACGTTGCCGAGCAGGAAGCCGCCCAGGCTCTCAAAGAGCGTTGGGATCGCGTTCTCGATCAGCACCGCCCGCTGCTTGACGAGGGCCTGTCCGACCGACGCGGGGCTCGGCATAATATACGGCGGGACCTCCAGAACACTGACGATGATCTGCCAGAGGAGCACGATCCCCGCGATCGCCACCGGCGGGAGCAGGAAGCGGCGGACCAGAATCGCGCCTGCCGTCCGCGCCGGCGCGGGGAGGGTCACCCCGGACGAGGCGGCGGGCTGCGCCGGTGCGGTGGCGCGCACGGGTCAGGCTCCCTGGGCCAGGGCCCGGCGGACGGCCGAGGTATGCCGCACGAACTCCGCCGAGTCCTTCATCGTCTGCTGGCGCGGCGATGGCAGGTCGATGCGCACTTCCTCCGCGATCCGGCCCGGGCGCGGCGAGAACACGAAGACGCGGTTTGAGAGGTACACGGCCTCGGGGATGCTGTGTGTCACGAAGATGATCGTCGTCCCCGTTGCCGCCCAGATGCGCAGCAGCTCCTGGTTCATGTGATCGCGTGTGATCTCGTCCAGGGCGCCGAACGGCTCATCCATCAGGAGGATCGACGGGCCGGTGACCAGAGCGCGAGCGATAGAGACCCGCTGCTGCATCCCGCCGGACAGTTGCCGCGGGTACGCGGCCTCAAATCCCTTGAGGCCGACCAGGTCGAGCAGGGCGTCGGGGTGGTGCGGCGGCGCGTGACGGCGCCCCCAGCCGCCGACCTCGAGGGGAAGCGACACGTTGGCTAGCGCGTTGCGCCACAAGAGCAAACCCGGCTGCTGGAAGACGAACCCGAACTCGCGCGCGAGGCGCGCCTGGGCCGGCGGGGCGCCGCGCACCTCGATGCTGCCGGCGGTCGGATGCAGGACGTCGGTGATCAGGCGCAGCAGCGTGGACTTGCCGCAGCCGGAGGGACCGATCAGCGAAACGAACTCGCCCCGGCGAACGTCAAGCGTGACATCCGCCAGGGCGTGTACTGGTCCGCCTGCTGTGGGGAACACCATCGAGACCCGACGGCAGGCGATATCGACGGTCCCATCACGTGCGGCGACCGCGGAAAGCACGGCAGCGGTCAGGCGCGGACGCTAAAGTTTCGGCGTCTTCGCGGCCAGGACGATCTCGTTGGTCATGACTTCGTCCGGGCTGACCTCCCGCGGCATCTGGTCGAGATCCTTGTAGATCTTCGACAGCGCCGTCCAGATCTGGGGATCCATGTAGCCCCAGCCGTGCTGCTTTGTCGCGATCGACGACATGTACGGAATGCTGACCTTCCAGGTCGGGACTTCCATATCGCGATCGAGGCCGCGGGCCTCCTTCATGACGAAATCGACGGCTTCCTCGGGGTGCTCCTTCGCATAGATCCAGCCCTTTGCCGCGGCGGCGATGTAGCGGACCAGGACGTCCTTCCGGGTGTTGTACACCTGGTCGGTGGTGAAGTACGTGTAGGCGTACATCCGGATGCCCAGGTCCCACAGGAGGAAGTGATCGGCGCGGCCCTGGATCGGAATGTTCTGCGCGTAGTTGATCACCCACCCCGTCACGACGTCGGCCTGCCCGGTGAGCAGCGGCGTGGTCGTGCCGCCGATGATGATGACATTCACCTTGTCGCGCGGCACGTTGTACTTTGCGAGGACCGCGTCCAGCAGCGGGCGCGCGGTGCCCTGGATGCCGATCGTCTTGCCCGCGAAATCGGCGGGCGTCTTGATGCCTGATCCGCGAAGATAGAAGAACGCGAACGGATGCCGCTGGAACGCGGCGGCGAACGCTTTGAGCGGCACGCCCCGGCTGCGGCCGGCGACGAGCACGCCGATGGAGGCGACGTTGCCGATCGGCACCGAGCCGCTGGCCACGACGCCCACCGGATCGATCGACGGTCCGCCCGGGACAATCTTTACGTCGATGCCGACATCCTTGAAGTAGCCCTTGCCGATGGCCGCGAACTCGCCCGCCATCTGCGCGTTGGCGAACCATCCCAGTTGCAGGGCCATCTGCGCCTGGGACTGGGCGCTCGCGGCGCGGAGCAGACTTGTCGGAGCCGTGCCTGCGGCCGCCAGACCGGCGATAGTCAATCCGCCCTTCAGGAACCCCCGGCGGGTGACCGACGGGGTGAACAGGGTGATCTTATCCACGGCGCTCGCCCCCTATGCGGTTGTGGAAATGGTGCACAATTTGTGTATATACTACACATGCGAGAACTGTGGTGTCAAGGACAGGACGGTACGGGGTCGGGAGTCGATGCGCAGACCACGAAGCAGCCCCACGCGGCGGATTCAGTCCGTCGGCCGCGCCATTGACATCCTCTTTGCGCTCGCACGCGCACGCGAACCGCAGAGCCCCAGCGAGGTCGCCGCTCAGCTGGGGCTGGAGAGAACGACCGTGCACCGCTTGATGGTCACCCTCGCCGCCTCGCGCTTGCTTCGATTCGATCCTGAAACGCGCAAGTACCGGATCGGCGCCGGCGCGCTCGAACTTGGTGCGGCGTATCTGCGCGGGCAGATTCATGACCGCGTGGTGGAACGCGTCGTCAGCGATGTTGCGGAAGAGGTGCGACAGACCGTTTCGCTGGGCGCGCTGGTCGATGACGAGGTCATTATCATGGTGGCCCGGGAAGCCGAGGAGACGCTCACGGTCACATCAAGGGCGGGCGATCGCCTCCCGGCGCATGCGACGGCGATCGGCAAGTTGTTCCTGGCCGAGCGACCGGACGCCGAGGTCCGCCAGTTTCTGGCGCGGACGGGAATGCCGCGCCTGACCCCGCAGACGATTACCACCGTGACAGAGTTTCTGCAGGAAGTCGAAGAGGTGCGCGCGCAGGGGATCGCCTACGCGCGGGAGGAAGCCAGGGTCGGTATCAGTTCCATCGCGGCACCGATCCGCCGTTCCGATGGGCAGCTGGTCGCCGGTCTGGTCGCCGCCATGCCGGCGCAGTTTGCCACCGCCGAGATGTTTGAGAAACTGCTCCTGCCTCTGAGACGCGCGGCGAAGCGCATTGAGGCCGCCGGCGTGGTGCAGCCGTAGTGGACCCGCACAGGAAGGCCCGGATCACGGCCGAGGATCTCTGGGCGCGCGGCGAGGGCGATCTCAGGTCCGAGCTGGTCAATGGGCGCATCGTCGAGATGGCTCCACCGGGTGGCATCCACGGCCGGGTCACGGGCAGAATCTCCTTTCTGCTCGCGGCGCACGAGCGGGAGCACGGAGGGGGAGAGGTGTTGGTAGGAGACGTGGGTTTCGTGCTCCGTATCCCCGCAGACCCCGAGCGCGTCAGGGGCCCCGACGTGGCTTTTGTGGCCGCTCACCGGCTGCCGGAGGGCAGGCTTCCCGAAGGATTCCTTGCGGGTGCGCCGGACCTGGTGGTTAAGCGTCACTGTCTATCGTGCAGATGGGACCGCCAGGCTCCTTCGGGACCGAGAAACCCTCGAGGGCGAGGACGTCCTCCCGGGTCTGAAGATTCCCCTCACTGAGATCTTCTGACGGGAATCTCTTCGGCCGCCTGCGGATTCTCCAGAGAGGACAGGTCGCCGGGGTCTAGTCCCAGGAATCGGGCCCGGATGACCCGGCGCATAATCTTCGCGTTGCGTGTCTTGGGGAGATCGCGCACGAACCTGATGTCTTCGGGCGCCAGTGCCTTGCCCAGCAGCGACGCGGTCGCCTGCTTGAGCTCGCTGCTCAGCGTCTCCGACGGATCGTAGCCTGGGCGCAGCACGGCGAAGCACACGATCACCTCGCCCTTGATCTCATGTGGAACCCCGATCGCCGCGGCCTCTGAGACCGCGGGGTGCGTCGTGAGCGCAGACTCGACCTCGGCCGGGCCAACACGCTTGCCCGCGACTTTGAGCGTGTCGTCGCTGCGCCCCAGCACGTACCAGAACCCGTCGGCGTCGGCGCGCACCCAGTCGCCGTGGACCCAGACATCGGGCCAGCGTGACCAGTACGTCTCGATATATCGGTCCGGGTCCTTCCAGAAGCCGCGCGTCATGCCCGGCCATGGCTGCGTGATCACGAGCTCGCCGACTTCCCCGCGCACCGGGCGGCCCTGCTCGTCATAGACGTCCGCCGCGATTCCCGGGATCGGACCGGCAAACGCCGTGGGCACTTGGGGATGCAGGAGATCACACGCGAGGATGCCGCCGGAGATCTCGGTGCCGCCCGTGTAGTTCATGATCGGCAGCCGTGCACGACCGATCTGCTCGAAGTACCATGTCCACGACTCCGGGTTCCACGGCTCCCCGGTGCTGCCGAGAATCCGGAGGCTGCTCAGGTCGTGCCGTCGCGGCGGCTCGTCGCCGTGGCGCATCAGCCCCCGGATCGCCGTCGGGGAGATGCCCAGCACCGTCGCGCGATGGCGCTCGATGATCTGCCAGAGCCGCTCTGGCGTCGGATGGTCGGGCGTGCCGTCGTAGAGCACCATTGTCGCTCCCAGCGTGAGCGTGCCGATGATGAGCCAGGGGCCCATCATCCAGCCGAGGTCCGTGTACCAGAAGACCCGCTCGCCCGAGCGGACATCGAAGCAGTAGGCCATGTCCATCGTGCCTTTGAGCGGGAATCCTGCGTGTACGTGGACCGTGCCTTTCGGTCGCCCGGTGGTCCCCGACGTGTAGATGATCATGAAGGGGTCTTCCGGATCCATCGGCTCGGTCCGGGCGCTGGTGGGATAGTTGCGCACGACGTCGTCCCACCAGTGGTCACGGCCCGTTGTCCACGGGATCTTCAGTCCCATGCGGCGGCAGACGATCACGCGCTCGACCCCGGGGCTCTGCGCCACCGCTTCATCGGCGACGCGTTTCATCTCGACCGTGTTCCCCCGACGGGTGAAGCCGTCGGCGGTGAAGAGGAGGCGCGCCCCACAGTCGGCCAGCCGGGTGGCCACCGCCGATGCCCCAAAGCCCGAGAAGACCGGGACATAGATCGCGCCGATCTTTGAGAGCGCCAGGGTCGCGACGACGGTCTCGGGCATCATCGGCATGAACACGCCGGCGACATCGCCGCGGCCGAATCCCAATCCCCGCAGGGCACCGGCCAGCCGGCAGACCTCTTCGGAGAGCTCCTCGTAGGTCAGGGTGCGGACCGCGCCGTCTTCGCCCTCCCAGATGATGGCGAGATCCTCGCCGCGCCCCGCGCGAATGTGCCGGTCGAGACAGTTGAGCACCAGGTTGGTCTGCCCGCCGGTGAACCACCGCGCCCACGCGATCCCCCGCGACGTGTCGAGGACCTGGCGGTAGGGACGGATCCACTCCAGGCCCAGGTCGGCGGCCACGGCCCCCCAAAACCAGGCCGGATCCTCGATCGAACGGCGATAGAGCGCGTCGTAGTCGGCGAGGGCGTGCTGTTCGATGAAATGGTGCAGGCGGCTGGCCCGCGCCTGCGCGGGGTCCGGATGCAAGGCGATGCGGCTCGAAGCGGAGGTCGCCGTCGGCGTCTCCCGACGCCCAGAGTGTGGACGTCCTTGGTAGCACAATTGTCCGACGGATTCGCGATGGGCGCAAGCGCACCGGCACTGTTGCTCGACCGCGAACAGTTAGCATTATCCGGAGGGAATCGATCGATAGTGGGGCTACTGTAGGGTTGGGGCTGACCTCACAGGTCAGTCTAGTCCCGGGACGAAGAATTATAAGCACCCGCCCTCCAAACCGGCGAAGATCCTTGCTGGGCAGGCGCAACGCTGTCAGAAACGGCACGAGTTGGGGGGGGGCAGCCTGCTGCGCGAGATCGAAAGAAATTTCGCAAAGGGGCTTGACAACTCCACAGGCCGCATCTTGAGGCTGCCCAGGAGACACTCCTAGACGCTCCCCACGCGCAGCTGCACGCCGCAGAACCGCACGGCGATGAGCAGCGAGACTACGAAGATATTTTGAGTCCATTCACTTCCTCCACAACGTTCCTCGGGCCTCCGAAAACCGCATGGTATAAGAAAGCATGGACACGAATGATGTGCTCGCCCGTGTGGCGCGGCTTTCCGATCATGATCTTCTCGCGCAGGTGAAAGATCTGGCGCAGCGTGAGCGGGAGGCGACCGTCGCCCTTATTGTGCATCTCGCGGAGCTCGACGAGCGGCGCCTGTACCTCGCGGAAGGCCACCCCTCGCTGTTCAGGTACTGTACCGACGTGCTCCATCTCTCCGAGCACGCGGCCTACAACCGCATCGAGACGGCGCGGGCGGTGTGGCACTTTCCGGTGCTCCTCGAGCACCTGACCGCGGGCTGGGTGACGCTCTCCGCGGTACGCCGGCTGGCCCCGCACCTGACCCCGGAGAGTGCGGGAGGAGCTTGCAGACTACGCGGCCAGCGCTCCGGCAGTAGGCGCTGCTGTCAAGTGGAGCGATCAGCAACTCGTTCCAGAACGAGTTCCGGAAGCGGCTACGGCGGCAGCGGCGAATGCGCCAATGGCGAATGCGCCAATCAAGAGGTGCCTGGCCAGGTGACTGGCGCCGCGCTGCTAGAGATGGGCCGAGTTGCCTTCCGAGGAATGACCACGCAGCGCCGCATCGCAGGAGACCGCCGAGCCAGCGGCGAATGCGCGCGCCAGGCCCCAGAAAGACATTCACAATAGAGGAGGTGAGCGGAGCGTGAAGGTCTCCATCACCGTCAACGGCGTCAAGTCAACCCACGACGTCGAGCCCAGGCTCCTTCTTGTCCACTACATCCGCGAGGTCCTCGGCCTCACCGGCACGCATATCGGCTGCGACACCACGTCCTGTGGGGCGTGCACGGTCACGCTGAACGGTCTGGCGGTGAAGTCGTGTACGGTCCTGGCCGTGCAGGCGGACGGCGGGACCATCCAGACCGTCGAGGGACTCGCCAAGGATGGCCAGCTCCACCCCATCCAGCAGGCCTTCTGGGACGAGCACGGGCTCCAGTGCGGTTTTTGCACCCCCGGGATGATGATTACCGCGCTGCAGATTCTTGAGCGCCATCCCAACCCGACCGAGGCGCAGATCCGGCACGGACTCGAGGGCAACCTCTGCCGGTGCACGGGTTACCAGCACATCGTCAACTCCGTGCAGGCCGCGGCGCGGAAGATGAGCGAGCAGGCGGCCGGCCAGCCCGCGTCGGCGGCGGCCGAGAGGAGGTGAGCGGCCGTGGCGGTCACCAGACTCTTTGGAGCCAGTATCAAGCGACGCGAGGACCCCAGCCTGATCTCGGGCGCGGCAAAGTATCTGGAGGACATTCGCCTGCCCGGCATGGTCCACGCGGCCATCCTGCGCAGCCCCCACGCTCATGCGAAGATCAAGAGTATTGACGCGAGCCGGGCGAAGAAGCTGCCCGGCGTAATCGGCGTCTTCACCGGGAAGGACTTTGCCGATCTCAACCCTCTGCCGTGCGCTTGGCAGGCCGGCGGCGTGAAGAACAACGCCAACACCCCGCGCGCGCTCGAGATCGACCGGGTCACCTTTACCGGTGCGGGGATCGCGGTGGTTGTCGCCGAGGACCGCTACAAGGCCGAGGACGCGCTCGCGTTGATCGATGTTGACTATGAAACCCTACCCATCGTCGTCGATCCGGAGAAGGCCGTGCAGCCAGGCGCCCCGCAGCTGCACGAGAATGCGCCCAACAACATCTGCATGGACTGGTCATGCGGCGACCCGGAGGCTACAGACCGCGCGCTGCAGCAGGCCGAGGTCGTTATCCGGCAGCGCGTGATCAACCAGCGGCTCATTCCCAACCCCATCGAGCCCCGCGGGGCCGTCGCACAGTACGATGCAGCGACCCAGGAGTTCACGATCTGGCTGACCTCCCAGGCCCCGCACGTTCACCGCCTGCTGATGACCGCGTTTGTCTTTGGAATCCCCGAGACGAAGATGCGTGTGGTTTCACCTTACGTCGGCGGCGCGTTCGGGTCGAAGATCTACCTGTACCCAGAGTACTGTCTGGTGGCCGCCCTGGCTCGCAAGCTCGGCCGGCCGATCAAGTGGATGGAGACCCGAAAGGAGAACTATGTCGCCACCACCCACGGCCGTGATCACGTGACGGACTTTGAGGTCGGTGCCAAGCGTGATGGCACGGTCGTCGCATTGAAAGCGAAGACCTACGCCAACCTCGGCGGCATTCTCTCGACGATCGCGCCAGGTATTCCCACCACCTTGTACGGGCGGATGCTGTCCGGAGCCTACAAGATCCCGAATATCTACTGTCAGGTGCTCGGTGTCTACACCAATACCGCGATGGTCGATGCCTATCGCGGTGCCGGCCGCCCCGAGGCAACCTATGTCGTCGAGCGCGCCATAGACCTGGTGGCCCGAGAGTTGAAGATGGACCCGGCGGAAGTGCGACGGAAGAACTTCATCCCCAACGATGCCTTCCCGTACGACCCCGTAGGCATTCTGGCCGGGCTCAGGTATGACAGTGGGGACTACGAGAAAACCCTCGATCGCGCCCTGGAGCTTGTCGATTATCGCGGCTTCCGGCGGCAACAGGAGGAAGCACGAAAGCAGGGTCGCCTTCTTGGAATCGGACTATCGAGCTATGTCGAGGTCTGCGGAGTGGCTCCCTCCGCCTGGATCGGCCTCTCCGGCGAGGGGTGGGGAGCGGGCCTGTGGGAGAGCGCGAACGTACGCGTGCACCTCACCGGCAAGGTGGTGGTGACTAGCGGTTCGCAGTCACACGGCCAGGGCCACGAGACGACGATGGCCCAACTCGTCGCGGACGAACTTGGCGTCTCCATCGAGGATGTGCTCGTGCAGCACAGCGACACGCTGGGCACACCGTTCGGGTACGGGACGTATGGGAGCCGCAGCGCCGCGGTTGGGGCGGTGGCCGTGCACATGAGCGCGCAGAAGATCATTGCCAAAGCCAAGCGGCTGGCGGCGCATATGTTGGAGGCGTCAGAATCCGACATCGTGTTCGAGGGAGGGCGGGCCTACGTCAGGGGCGCCCCCGAGAAGGCGAAAACGATTCAGGAGCTGGCCCTGGCCGCTTCCGTGGGCTATGACCTGCCCAAGGGCATGGAGCCCTTCTTTGATGAGACGAGTTACTACGATCCACCCAACTGCACGTTCCCGTTCGGCACCCATGCGTGCATTGTGGAAACGGACCCCGATACCGGGCAGACGACGATTCTGCGCTATGTGGCGGTTGACGACATGGGGCGTGTTATCAACCCGCTCATCGTCGATGGGCAAGTGCACGGCGGTATTGCACAGGGCGT
The DNA here is from genome assembly GCA_052386995.1 of Armatimonadota bacterium. GTDB lineage: Bacteria > Sysuimicrobiota > Sysuimicrobiia > Sysuimicrobiales > Humicultoraceae > JBQTJP01. Next base: position 10,967 of record JBQTJP010000230.1, on the reverse strand, counting down.
CGCACAGGCCCTCTGGGAAGGCGCGGCCTACGACGAGAACGGCCAGCTGCTCACCGCGACGATGATGGATTACGCGGTGCCCAAAGCAGACTTCTTCCCGCGGTTTGAGACCGATCGCACGGTCACGCCGTCGCCGACCAACCCACTGGGCGTCAAGGGGGCCGGCGAGACCGGAACGATAGCGTCGACGGCGGCGGTGGCCAACGCGGTCATTGATGCGCTCGCGCCGCTGGGTATCACGCACGTTGACATGCCGCTCACGCCACAGCGGGTCTGGAAGGCCATGCAGGGAAGAAAGGGGGCCGCGCGATGATTCCCGCGAGCTTCGAGTACACGGCGCCGACATCCGTCAAAGAGGCGCTGAGTTTGCTCGGCGCGCACCCGGACGCGAAGGTCATGGCCGGCGGGCAAAGCCTGCTGTCCATGATGAAACTCCGCGTGGCAACGCCGCCCATGATCGTAGACCTGGGGCGCATCCGCGACCTGTCCTATATCCGCGAAGAACAGGATCGAGTGCTTATCGGCGCCATGACGACGCACAACGAGATCGAGCGGTCGCCGGTGATCCGCGAGCGGTTTCCCGTGCTCGCCGAGGCCGCGGAACAGATCGGCGATCTGCAGGTGCGCAACCGCGGCACGATCGGGGGGAGCCTGGCGCATGCGGATCCCGCGGCCGACTACCCGGCGGCCGTACTCGCGCTGGAAGCCTGGCTGGTCGCCCAGGGTTCGGGCAAACCCAGAACGATCCCGGCCCACCAGTTCTTCACCGGATTGTTCTCCACCGCGTTGCAGCCAGGCGAGATCTTGACGGAGGTGCAGATTCCGATTCCTCCGCTCATCACCGGCTCGGCCTATCGTAAGATGAAGCATCCCGCGAGTGGCTTTGCGGTGGTAGGCGCGGCGGCCGTGGTGCGCGTTGGTCCGGACGGGCGCGAACAGCGCGTCCGGCTCGCGTTCACCGGCGCGGCGGCGCACGCGTTCCGCGCCACGGGCGTCGAGACCGCCCTGCGCGACAAGACGATCGATGACGCGACCGTGCGGCAGGCCATGGCGCAGGCCACCGACGGGGTGGAATTGCTCGAGGATCTCTTTGCGGATCAGGCCTATCGCGCGCAGCTGGTGAAGGTGTACGGCCGGCGGGCGTTGCTGGCGGCGGCGGGCTAGGATCACGTCCTGAAGGAATCTGGGGTGGAGGCAGCGAAACCTCTGCCCGCGCAAGTTAGTTGAGAGGTGATTCACCTGCCATCTTCGCGCCGGCCCGTGATCCACCCCAAGCGCGAGCGGGGGCGCCGGACACGGCAGCAGCTTCTGGACGCCGCCGAGGCGGCCTTCGGCAGCCGCGGGTACTTTGAGGCGTCGGTCGTCGACATCACCCGCCGGGCCCGGGTCGCGCAGGGCACATTCTACGTCTACTTCCCGAGCAAACGCGCCATTTTCGGGGAACTCGTCCGCGAGCGCAGCCGTGACCTGCGCCGGGCGATCAGGGGAGCCATTGCCGGCGTTTCGGACAGGCGCGACGTTGAGCGTATCGGGTTCGAGGCCTTCTTCAAGTTCATCCGGCGCCATCGCGCCATGTACCGCATTGTCCGGCAGGCCGAGTTCGTCGATCCCACGTTGTTCCGCTGGTACTATCGGCGCTTCGCGCAGGGGTACGTGCCGGGGCTCCGCGACGCGATGCGGCGTGGACAGATCCGCTCGCTCGATCCAGAGGTCCTCACGTACTGCCTGATGGGGATCGCGGACTTCCTCGGCATGCGCTGGGTGTTGTGGGAGAGAAACGGCCTGCGGCCGGCCGTGCTCGAGGCCATGATGGACTTCATGCTCCGAGGGATAGACCCTGTGGCGCCGGTTCACGACGGCGCGGCCGGGACGCGCCGTGCCCCCGCCGCGGCGACCGCGCGCACGCCGTGAGCGCGGAGGTTGGCATCGTGGGCTTGTCCACTTACTTTCCGGCAGCGTACCAGACCAGCCGGGAGATCGCGGAGGCGACCGGCATCCCGCAGGACGTGATCGAGCAGCGCTTCGGCCTGCGCGGCAAGCACATCGCGGCCGCCGACGAGCACGTCTCCGACATGGCCGTGAAGGCGGCCCGGCCGCTGCTCGACGTGATCGACCCCGCCGAGATCGGAGCGATCATGTATTTCGGCAGCGCGCACAAGGACTATTACCTCTGGACGTGCGCGCCCAAGGTCCAGTTTGGCCTGGGCCTCGGCCACGCGTTCACCATGGAGATGATGGCCACCAGCGGGTGCGGGCCGGTCGCGCTCAAGGTCGCCCGTGACATGCTCACAGCGGACGAGTCCCTGCGCGCCTTGCTATTGGTCGGCGCCTGCCGCGAGTCGTCCATCATCAACTACGGCAACGAGCGCTCGCGGTTCGCGTTCAACTTCGCGGACGGCGCGGCGGCGGCGGTGCTTCGCCGGGGCGGCGGACATCGCGTGCTCGCGTCGGCCATCATCACCGACGGGTCATTTGCCGACGATGTCTATGTCCCGGCGGGCGGCTCGGTGCACCCTCCATCCGCGGACACGATTCAACGGCAGATGCACTTTCTCGACGTCCCCGATCCGCAGCGCATGAAGGCGCGCCTGGATCCCATCTCGATGGATCGGTTTGTCGACGTGGTGCGGCGTGCCGTGGAGCGCAGCGGCTTCGCGCTGGGGGACATTGACTTCCTGGTGCCGTTGCACACGAAGCGGTCGCTATTCAAAGAGCTGCTGGCACGTCTGGGCCTTGAAGAACATCAGGCGTTCTACCTCGAAGAGTTCGGACATATGTCGGCGATCGACCCGCTCGTGGGGTTGTCCGAGGCCGACCGGCACGGCCGCCTTCATGCGGGCGATCTGGTCGTCGCCTTGAGCGGCGGCACCGGCTATTCGTGGGCGGCCACGGCGATTCAATGGTGAGCGCATGATCGGCTGGGGACTCTGGCACTGGCTCGAGCGGCGGGCCGATCTGGTGCCCGAGGGGGCCGCCATGATCGACGGCGAGGCGACGACGACGTACCGCACCCTGCGCAACCGGGTGGCGGCCGCGGCGGGGGCGATGCGCGCGCACGGCGTTGGGCGCGGCGACCGCGTAGGCATTCTGTCGATCAACCGGTCTGAGTACATCGAGGTGCTGTTTGCCGCCGCGTGGCTTGGGGCGATTGCCGTGCCGCTCAACTGGAGGCTGACCGCGCCGGAGCTCGCCTTTCAAGTGGGGGACAGCGAGCCGGTGATGCTTTTCGTCGATCCCGAGCTACGGTCGCTGGCCGAAGGCGTACGGGCGCAGTCCGAAGCGCGGTCACTGGGCACATTCATCGCGTTCGACGGAGAAGCTGCCGCCCCGCCCTGGGCCGGGTCGTACACCACACTGCTCCGGCACGCCGCGGCGCCGCCGGATGGGCGGTTTGACGATCCCTTCCTCATCATGTACACGTCGGGGACCACGGGCCGGCCGAAAGGCGCGGTCCTCACGCAGAGCACGCAGCTGTGGAACGCGGTGAACATCGGCACCGCTATCAGTCTGACGGCGTCGGATGTGACGCTGAACGCGCTGCCGATGTTCCACACCGGGGGCATCGGCCTGCTCGTCCTGCCCAGCCTGCACGCAGGTGCGACAGCCGTGATCCAGCGGAGGTTCGAGCCGGACGAGACGGTGCGGCTCATCGGGCGCCACGGTGTTACCGCGATGCTGGGCGTGCCGTCAATGTACCTCATGCTGCTGGCCTCCGAAGCGTTCGGGCGCGCCGACCTCTCCCGGGTGCGCTTTTCCTGCGGTGGTGCGCCCTGCCCGCTCACGATCATCGAGGCGTTCCGCGACCGTGGGCTGATGTTCCAGCAGGGCTACGGGTTGACCGAGACGGCCCCGACGTGCCTGTTGGTTCCCGCGGGCGACGCGTTTCGCAAGGCCGGCTCGGCCGGTAAGGCCACGATGCACGCCGAGGTCCGGGTGGTCGATGACGATGGACGCGACGTGCCGGCCGACGGCATCGGTGAGGTGTGGACGCGAGGGCCGAACCTCTTCTCCGGATACTGGAGGCGGCCCGATGCGACGGCGGAGGCGTTCGAGGATGGCTGGTTCAAGACCGGCGATCTCGCGCGCATCGACGCCGAAGGCTTCATCTATATCGTCGATCGGAAGAACGACATGATCATCTCCGGCGGCGAGAACATCTATCCCGCCGAGGTGGAGGACATCCTGTATCACCATCCCGGGGTGGCCGAGGCGGCGGTGATCGGCGTGCCGCACACGCGTTGGGGCGAAGTGCCGCACGCGGTCGTCGTCGCCAAGCCCGGAGTGATGCTGTCGGCCGATGAAGTGATCGCGTTTTGCGAGGGCCGGCTGGCCAGATACAAGATCCCGAAGTCGGTGGCGTTCACCGACGCGCTGCCGCGGAACGCCGCGGGCAAGGTGCTCAAGCGTCTCCTGCGCGAGCAGTTCGCCTCGCAGGTCACACGCGCCGGGACCGGCTAGGGAGGACCGATGCCGCACGCGACCGCCAACGGGATCAGCCTGTATTACGAGGTTGCCGGCGAGGGACCGGCCGTCGCGCTCATCGGCGGCCTGGGATCCGACGGGCACTTCTGGTACAAGCAGACCCCGGCGCTGAAACGGCACTTTCGCGTGATCACGTTCGACAACCGCGGTGCAGGGCGATCAACCGCGCCCGATGCGCCGTACACTCTGCGGATGATGGCGGACGACCTGGCGGGATTGCTCGACGCGCTCGATGTCTCGGCGGCGCACATCGTCGGCGCGTCGATGGGCGGCTTCATCGCCCAGGAGTTTGCGCTGGCTTATCCGGACCGTGTCGAGCGGCTGGTCCTCTGCTGCACGTCCTTCGGCGGACCGAACAGCGTGCCGATTCCCCAGGAGACCGTGCAGTCGTTCCTGCAGCGCACCGGTGATCCCGAGCGCGATCTGCGGGCGGCGTTCGCCTATCAGCTCAAGACCGATTATGCTGACACGCATGCCCGCGAGCTCGACGAGTACGTCGCCTGGCGGGTGGCGCATCCCCAGGGGCTGTCCGCCTATCATCGCCAACTGGCGGCCGCCTCCGCGCACGACACGGAGGGCCGGCTGGCGTCGCTGCGCTGTCCCATGCTGATTCTCCACGGCATTCGGGACAACGTGGTGCCCGCGGGCAATGCGGATCTGCTCGCGGCAAAGATCCCCGGCGCACGCGTGCACGTGTTCGCGGACGCCGGCCATCTGTTTCTCTGGGAGCGCGCCGACGACGCCAACCGTCTGATCGTTGAATTCCTGACCGCACGCGAGCCGCGCTTCGCGGCAACGCACCGAGATGCAACCGACGCTCCAAATCACCGCGCACGTCGAATCCATGAGGAGGGATCGTGATGAGCATGAAAGGCTGGAGTACTGTTGTGCTGATGATCGCCGCCGTGCTGCTCGCGGCCGCCTATCAGCCGGCCGGGGCGCAGCGCGAGCCGATCAAGGTCGGTGTGATCATTCCCCTGACGGGCCCCTCGGGCGTCAGCGGGCAGGCGATGCAGAAGGGCTATCAACTCGCGCTCGACGAGATCAACCGGCAGCCGCTGCTCGGGCGGCGCGTCGAGCTGCTCGTCGAGGATGACAGGGGAGATCCCCCAACCGGCGCCGCGGCGTTCCTCAAGCTCGTGACGCGGGACCGGGCCGACGTGCTGGTTGGCGGGCTCCAGTCCGCGACGTCGATCGCCATCGCCGCGCAGGCGCGGCAGCGGCCGATCCTGATGGCGTGGACGGGCGCGGCCTCAACGCTCGTCGAGCGCGCCCTGGCGGACGCGGATTGGTTCTTCCACTATCATCCGTGGGAGTACCACAACGCCGACTCCACGTTCGGTTTCATCCGCAGCACGGGGGCGAAGACCGTGGCCCTGGCCTACGAGGACGGGCCCTTCGGCAGCGGATCCGCCGATACGGCGGCGGCATTCGCGAAGAATTACGGCCTGACGATCAACTTCCAGGAAGCATTCAAAAGCGGCTCGCCCGATCTCACGCCGCTGCTGACGAAGGCCAAGGGCCCCGGGGCCGACGTCTTTGTATTCGTGAGCTTCGATCAGGATGTGGTGCCGATGGCGACCCAGGCGCGGCAGGTCGGGTTCTCACCCAAGCTGATCCTTGCCGCGCCGCCATCGTGGCCGGTGGGGTTCGAGAAGCTCGCGGCGGGCAACCATATCGCGGGCATGGCGCTGTGGACCGATTCGAACAGCCATGCTGCCTCCCGCCGCTTCGTGCAGCGTTACAAGGAACGCTTCAACGAGGACCCGTCCTCGTACTGGGCCCCGCTCGCGTACACGAACCTGATCACCGTGGCCGATGCGATTCGCCGGGCCGGGAGCACAGATTTGACCGCCCTCACGCGCGAGATGAAGGCGACGGACTATGAGGGACCAATCGGCCTGCCGCTGACGTTCAAGCGATCCATCTATGGACGCAACCAGGGCTACACGAAGCTGATCGCGTTCCAGTGGTTGAACGGCAAGCAGGTCGTCGTCTGGCCGTCCGAGATCGCCGGCGGCAGGCTGGCGTACCCGGCGCCGTACAGCCGGTAAACTCGACATAAGACCGGGGCCGGTGGATCTCACCGGCCCCGATATCACCACCCCGCCGCACCGGCGACGCACGACGCCGCCGATCGGGAGGCCCTGATCGAGACCTTCGTCCAGATGCTGATTTTCGGAGTGCTCCGCTCGGGGCTGTACTCGTTGGCCTCGGTGGGCCTCGCGCTCTCGGTGGGCGTCATCGGGGTCGTCAACTTCGCCCACGGCGAGTTCCTCATGCTGGGCGCATACCTCGGCTACTGGCTGTTTGCATCGTACGGCATCGATCCGCTGATGGCGATTCCCATCGGGGCGGCGGCGCTCTTCCTGATCGGCGGCGCGGTGCACCGTCTAGCGATCCAGCGCGTGCTGCGCGCCCCCGAGCTCAACCAGATGTTGCTCACCTTTGGGATCTCGATCTTCTTGCAAAACCTGGCGATCATTCTGTGGACCGGCGATCCCCGCACGGCGGCGATCGGATACAAGGCCAAGGCGGTGGCCCTGGGGCCGTTCACGGTCGGATTCCCCCAGCTGCTGGTCTTCGCGCTGGCGATGACGCTGACGTTGATCCTCTACGCGGTCCTGGGGAGATCGCGCATCGGAAAGGCGATGCGCGCGGTTGCGCAGAACCGGCTCGGCGCGAGCCTGCTCGGCATCGAGGTCGACCGGATCTACCTGCTCGCGTTCGGGATCTCGACGGCGCTGGCGGGCACCGCGGGCCTGATGATCGCCCTGCAGCTCTCGGCATCGCCGTTCATCGGGCTGCTCTACACGCTCAAAGCGTTTGCGATCATCGTCATCGCGGGCCTGGGGAACATCAACGGCGTCATCTATGCCAGTCTGGTGCTCGGCATCTCCGAGGCCTTCGTGGAATTCTACGTGCCGCAGGGCGGCGGGTGGGCGGAAGGTGTCTTCTTCGTGCTCATCCTGGGAGTGCTGCTGGTGCGTCCGAGGGGGTTGTTCTGATAGGACCGCGCAACGGGACCCGATGGGCGGTCGGGGCCGTGGTGCTGGCGGCGGCGGTCGTCGCGCCGTTCTGGCTCAACCGGACGCAGCCGTACTACCTGCAGCTGGCTATCAACGTGGTCATCTTCGCGGTGCTCGCTCTCTCGTGGGACATCCTGGCCCGCACCGGACAGCTGTCGCTCGCGCATGCGGCGTTCTTCGGGTTGGGAGCCTACACGTCCGCGTTGGTGACGGCGCGCGCCGGTGTCCCGATTCCTGTCGGGATCGCGCTGGGCAGCCTGGTGGCCACCGCGACCGCCGCGGCGCTCGGGTTCTTGACGCTGCGCCTGCGTGGGATCTATTTTGCGATCGCCACGCTCGCGTTCACTGAAACACTGCGGGTGATCACCAAGCAGCTGCGGTTCACCGGCGGACCCGCGGGCACGATCGCCCCGCCGCTGCTCGCCGGCAACCTGCCGGGGCAGTACCTGGTGATCCTGAGTATCCTGCTGCTGGCCGTGCTCGTCTCGCACCGGGTGAACCGCTCGCGCTGGCACTTCGCGTTCACCGCGATCCGCACCAACGAGGAAGTCGCGGCCGTCATGGGCGTCGACGTGGTGCGCTTCAAAGTGGCGGCCTTCGCGATCAGTGCCTTCTTCGCCGGGATCACGGGCGCGTTCTACGCGCACGTCTTCCTGTTCATCAACCCCTTTGAGGCCTACAGCCTGGCGATCTCCGTCGGCGCGCTGGTGGCGCCGATCTTCGGCGGCCTGTACACCACGCTCGGTCCGCTGCTGGGGGCCGTGGCGCTGAGAATCGGCGAGGAGGCGCTGCGGTCGGCGCTTGGGAGCGGCTTCCTCATCATCTACGGTCTCATCCTGGCCGCGGTGATCCTCTACATGCCGCGGGGTCTGCTCGGTGTCTGGTCGGCGGCCGTCGCGCGGCGACAGACGCCCACGACCGCCGCCGCCCCTCCGGCGTCGGGGAGCGAAGCGTCATGACGCTGCTTGCGCTCGAGGACCTGACGAAGGCGTTTGGAGGCCTGGTGGCGGTCAATGATCTCTCTGTAGATGTCAGGGCCGGAGAGATCCTGGCGCTGATTGGCCCCAACGGCGCGGGAAAGTCCACGACTTTCAACCTCATCTCGGGATTGCTGGAGCCCGACCGGGGCCGCATCGTCTTCAACGGCACCGATATCACCGCGACCAGGCCCGATCAGCGAGCGCATCTGGGCATCGGCCGCACGTTTCAGTTGATGCAGCCGTTCCATGACATGACCGTGCTGGAGAACGTGATGGTCGGCGAGCTCTTCGGCCACGCGGTGCCGAAATCTCTGGAGGCCGCCCGGCAGGATGCCGGGGCGGTGCTGAGCCTGGCGGGGATCGGCCATCTGGCGGGTCGCGATGTCAGCGGCCTCGGTGTCGCCGACCTGAAGCGGCTCGAGGTCGCCCGGGCGCTCGCGACGCATCCGCGGCTGCTGCTGCTGGACGAGGTCATGGCCGGGCTCACGCCAACCGAAGCGCGGCAGGCGGTCGACATGATCAGACGCGTGCGCGACAGCGAGGTGACGGTGCTGCTCATCGACCACGTCATGAGCAGCGTGCGCGATCTGGCCGACCGCGTCGCCGTGTTGAACTTCGGCAAGAAGATCGCCGAGGGATCGTTTGCGGAGGTCGCGCGCGACCCCGACGTCATCGAAGCGTACCTGGGGGAGGAAACCGGCGATGCCGGCGCTGCCCCCCGGCAGTAACCTCATGGGCAGCGACCGCGCCGTGCTGCGCGTCGAGGGCCTCGGCGCCGCGTACGGCCGCATCCAGGTGCTGTGGGACGTGAGCTTTCACGTCGACCCCAGCGAGATCGTGTGCCTGATCGGTGCGAACGGCGCCGGCAAGACGACGCTGCTCAGAGCGGTCTCGGGGCTGCTGCGCCCCACCGGCCAGGTTGTCTTCAACAACCGGACCCTCGCCGGGCGCGACGCCGCGGTGATCGCGCGCATGGGGATTGCGCATGTGCCGGAAGGCCGGCACCTCTTTCCCGCGATGTCCGTGCTCGAGCACCTGGATCTCGGTGCGGCGTTCGTGCCCGGGGCCTGGGATCGCCGCGCCGACACCATGGCCGGGGTCTTTGACCTCTTCCCGCGCCTGCGCGAGCGGCAGCGTCAGGTCGCGGGCACGATGAGCGGCGGCGAGCAGCAGATGCTGGCGATCGCCCGCGCGCTGATGGCCCGGCCCAAGATGTTGCTCGTGGACGAGCCCTCGATGGGCCTGGCGCCGGTGCTGGTCCACGCGGTGTTCGATGCACTGCGGGCGATCAACCGGCAGGGCGTTACGATTCTGCTCGTCGAGCAGAATGTCCGGCAAACGCTGTTGATGGCCAGCCGCGGCTATGTGCTTGAGAATGGTCGAATCGTGTTGCAGGGCAGCGGCTCCGATTTACTCAACAATGCGCACGTGAAGGCTGCGTACCTCGGACTATAGGGGTCGGCTTGTGGGGCACGGGACCTCCCCGCCACGGCCCGCAGCCTCGGCCTCCATCGGACGCATTAGGGGTTGGCCTCGGCACACGGGCCGCTCTGGGGAGGCCCCGTGCCCCGCCGGGCCGAACCGCTATTGCCCGGGAGGATCTCGATGGGCTCATTAACAGGGAAGACCGCCGTGGTGACCGGAGCCGCGTCAGGGATTGGGCGGGCCATCGCGCTGGCGCTTGCGCGCGAGGGTGCGAGTGTGTGCATCGCGGACATGGACGCCGGCGGCGGCAAACGTGTCGCCGACGAAATCGTGCGGGCGGGTGGGCAAGGGCGGGCTATCCAGGTCGATGTGTCGAAGACCGCCTCCGTGCAGCGGATGGTCGGCGATGCCGCGCAGGCGTTCGGTCGGTTAGACATCCTGGTTAACAACGCAGGTCTGCAGTTCGTCGCGCCAATCGCGGACTATCCCGAGGACAAATGGGAGCTGCTGGTCGGTGTCATGCTCACCGGCACCTTCCTATGCACGAAGTATGCCCTTCCCCACATGATCAAGGGGCGGTGGGGGCGGGTTGTGAACATCGCGTCGGCACACGGGCTGATCGCCTCGCCGTTCAAGTCCGCCTATGTGGCGGCCAAGCACGGGATCGTCGGATTCACGAAGGTGGCTGCGCTGGAACTCGGCGAGCACGGCATTACGGTGAACGCCATCTGCCCTGGCTACGTGCGGACACCGCTCGTGGAAGGGCAGATCGACGATCTCGCCCGGACCCACGGCATGCCGGCCTCCGAGGTCGTCGAGAAGATCATGCTGGCGCCGGTGGCCATCAAGCGTCTGATCGAGCCCGACGAGATCGCGGCGTTCGTCGCCTATCTGTGCACCGATGCCGCGGCGATGGTCACGGGCGTGACCCACACGATCGACGGAGGATGGACGGCCCGCTGACACCGCGGGCGCGCGGCGGGCGGCCGTCGGGAAGCGTAAGCGTTAAAGGAGGGACGGGCACCCGAAAAACCCACTATCGGCTTCACCG
>JBQTJP010000229.1:0-12130 GCA_052386995.1 Armatimonadota bacterium | reverse complement strand
GTCTATACGTTCAAGCTCCGCCGCGGCGTGGAGTTCCACGACGGCACCCCGTTCGATGCCCGGGCGGTGAAGTTCAACTTTGACCGCATCGTGGCCCCGGACACGAAGAGCACCAGCGCGATCGGCCTGTTGGGTGAGTACGAGCGCACCGATGTCGCCGATCCGCAGACGGTCCGCGTGTCGTTCAAGCGCCCGCACCCCGGCTTTCTGGTCAACTTGACCGACGTCACCCTCGGCATTCAGTCCCCGGCGGCGATACAGAAGTTTGGCGCCGACTACGTCCGCAACCCTGTGGGGACCGGGCCGTTCATGTTCAAGGAGTGGGCCCGGCGCGATCGCATCGTGCTCGTGCGCAATCCAAAGTACAATTGGGGGCCGCCCTGGGCGAAGCACACGGGCCCGGCCTACCTCGAGCAGGTGACGTTTCGGATCATTCCCGAGGACGGCTCGCGCGTCGCAGCCCTGGAGAGCGGGCAGGTCGAGGGGATCGGCCGCGTGCCCCCGCAGAATGCCGCCGTCCTTCGCGTGGACAAACGATGGGTTGTCGTCAATTCCGTGCTGCCGGGAACCGGGGTGATCCTGGTCGTGAACGGTCGCCGGCCTCCCACCGACGACCTGGCCATGCGCCGCGCGCTGGAGCACATGATAAACGTCGACGAAGCCGCGCGCATCGCGTACTTCTCACAGTGGTTCCCCCATCGAGGCTCGATGCTCTCGTCGCCGAACCCGATGTTCCTGAACAGCGCGAAGATGTACCCGCCCGGCCCCGGGAAGGCCGAACAGCTCCTCGAGGAAGCCGGGTGGCGTCGGGGAGCGGATGGCATCCGCGCGAAAGGCGGCGTGCGTGCCTCGCTCGTGTACATCGGATTCCCCAGCTTCGAGACGACCCGGACGATGGAGTGGATGGGCGCCAATCTACGCGCGATCGGCGTGGAACTGACGATTCGCGAGCTCGATACCGGCGCCATTCATCGGGCCCGTCAGCGCGGCGATCACAACCTCGCGCATCTCACGTTCATCTTTCTCGATCCGGGATTCTTGAGAACGCTGTTCCACTCGGAGAACTCCGGCGGCGGCTGGAATTTCTATCATCAGAAGGATCCTCAGATCGACCAGCTCCTCGAGCGCGGCGAGACGGAGCCCGACGCGGCGAAGCGCAAGCAGATCTACGAAGAGGCCCAGAAACGGATGATGGACCAGGCGTTTGTCATTCCGATCGTGTATCAGCACCAGATCTCCGCCTTCAAGAGCACGATTGGAAACGTCACCATGTATCCCGTGCTCGGCGAGTACCCGTACTTTTACGACACGCATGTCCGGTAGCGAGGCAGGGAGCGGAGGCGCTTCATAGCCGCGTTCGTCGCACGGCGACTGGTCCTGCTTGCGCCGATCCTGTTTGGGGTCTCATTCTGTGTTTTTGGGGCCCTCTACGTCGTTCCCGGCGATGCCATCGACTCGATGCTGGCCGAAACCGGCGCCTCGGCGAAGGACATCGTGCGTCTCCGGCATGAGTTTGGACTCGACAAACCGTTTCTGGCACAATACGGGACCTTTCTGTCCCGGGCGGTGCGGGGCGACCTCGGCCGCTCCATTCGCCTGCGGATTCCCGTGACCCATGCGATCGCCGCGCAACTGCCGGCCACGCTCGAGTTGACCCTTGCCTCCCTGCTGGTCGCGGTCGTCATCGGGCTCATCCTGGGTATCGTGGCGGCCGTGCGCAACGGGAGCTGGATCGATACGGTCACGATGGTCGTCTCGCTGGTCGGCGTGTCGATGCCGATCTTCTGGTCTGGACTGCTGTTGATTTTCTTGTTCAGCCTCAGACTGGGCTGGCTGCCCGCCGCCGGCACCGGCGGGCTGCGCGCGCTGATCCTGCCGGCCTTTGCCCTGGGGTTCTCGGGCGCGGCCATCATTGCCCGCGTCACGCGCAGCAGTCTCCTCGAGGTGCTCGGGCAGGAGTACGTCAGGACCGCGCGGGCGAAAGGGTTGGCCCGGCGGGTGGTCATCGTGCGGCACGCGCTGCGCAATGCGTTGATCTCGATCGTGACGATCGTGGGACTGCAGTTCGGGGCGTTGCTCGGCGGGGCGGTCATCGTCGAGACGGTGTTCGCACGCCAGGGCATCGGCTTCCTGGCCGCCGACGCCATACGATCTCAGGACTTTCCCATGGTGCAGGGCGCGGTCATGATCGCCGCGCTCGCCTTCGTGCTGGTCAACCTGGTGGTCGACGTCGCCTACGGCTGGATCGATCCGCGCATCCGCTACGCATGAGGGGAACGGTGACGACGCAGGACGCCGCGCTCGCTGCGCCTGCCGAGATCCTCCAAAGACCCCGGTCCTCACGGCGCCATCTGCTCCGGCGCATGATCAGGCATCGCGGCCTGGCGCTCGGCGGCGCCATGCTGCTGACGATTGCGACGCTGGCGGCGCTGGCCCCATGGATTGCTCCCTACGATCCGCTCGCGATCGATCCGGGCGGGATCATGGCACCCCCCAGCGCAAAACACGTGCTGGGCACCGACACCCTGGGTCGCGACCTCCTGAGCCGCGTGCTGGTCGGTGGACGGATCTCCCTGCTGCTGGGCCTGATCTCGGTCACGATCTCGCTGGTCGCCGGCGTCGCCATCGGCGTGGTCGCGGGATACTTCGGCCGCTCGGTCGACGAGGTGCTGATGCGCCTGGTCGACGTCTTGCTGGCGTTTCCCGGCCTGCTCCTCGCGATGCTGGCAGTCTTCGCGCTCGGGGTCGGCCTCACGAAGGCGATGATTGCCGTGGGGATCGCCGGCATCCCGCTCTTCGCGCGGGTGACGCGCGGCGAGGTGCTGGCCGCGAAGCAAAACCTCTACGTCGAAGCGGCCCGGGCCCTGGGGGCGTCGGAGCGAGTCATTCTCGGCCGCCACCTGCTGCCGAACATCATCACCCCGAATATCGTCATCGCCACGCTGCGGGTCGGGACCGCGATCATCTTCGGGTCCAGCCTCTCCTTTTTGGGATTGGGCGCGCAGGCGCCGGCACCGGAGTGGGGCCTGATGCTCAGCCAGGGCCGGGGGTTTCTGGCGCTCGCCTGGTGGATCAGTTTTGCCCCGGGGCTGGCCATCTTCCTGACCGTCATGGCGGGCAACCTGCTGGGGGACGGCATTCGGGACGTGCTCGATCCGCGCATGCAGGTCTAGGCGATCTTTCGCACCGAGGTGCCGGGGTGTTTGAGCTTCTCAAGCAGTTGACCGAGCTTCCGGGTCCGACCGGGATGGAGGAACCGGTGCAGGCCGCGCTGCGCGACCTGTGGGGACCGCAGGCGCTCGAGATGTGGACGACGCCGGTGGGCAACCTGCACGCGCATATCGGCGGCCGGGGATCGAAGATGCTTCTGGCCGGACACGCCGATGAGATCTGCCTCCTCGTCCGCGCGATCACCGACACCGGGTTTCTGCTACTCTCGACCGGCCAGGGCGAACAGTCCAACCCGCTCCCCAATCCACTCGCGATCGGGCAGGCGGTGGCGGTCCTCGGGCGGGATGGCGCGGTTCCCGGTGTGCTCGCGCGCGCCAGCGGCCACGTGCGGACGGTCGAAGAGCGTCTGCGCGACCGCCTCGACTGGAATGAGGTCTTCGTCGATCTCGGCCTGCCGACGCGCCATGCGGTTGCGGCGGCCGGAGTCACCATCGGGGCGCCGGTGATCTTTGATGTCCGCACGCGCCGGCTGGGTGAGCTCATCGTCGGCAAGGCGATGGACGATCGAGCAGCCCTGGCGATCATGAGCGAGGTCGCGCGGCGCGTTGACCGCAAGAGCCTGGCGTACGATCTCTCCCTCGTCTCGACGGTGCAGGAAGAAGTGGGGCTCACGGGCGCCGCGTCCGTGGCCGCGGACTATGAAGGAGCCATCGCCCTCGATGTCGGGCTGGTCGCGGACATCCCGTCGGTGCCGACCGAGCGGTTTCCCGCGCGCCTGGGCGGAGGACCCATTCTGGGCATCAAGGACAACTTCGTGCACTACAGCCGGCGTCTCCTCGGCGGGCTGCAGCGAATCGCCGACCGCGAACGGATTCCCACCCAGCCCCTCGTCTTCAGCCGCTATACGAGCGACGGCGTGGCCTTCGTCCGTTCGGGCATCCCCACCGCGCTGCTGGCCTATGGCACCCGATACACGCACAGCCCCTTCGAGATGGTGCACCTGCGTGATCTTGAGCAATCCGTGGCCCTCCTCATGGCATTCCTGACAACGCCTCCGGACGCCGCATGAAGATCGCCTACTACCAGCAGCAGTAAGACGTGCGGACCCGCATGACCGGGCGGTATGTCGTCGGGTATGACGGCGGCCATCGGATCATTGCGGGCGGCGAGGTCGTCTACGACGACGACCGGATTGTCTTCGTGGGCCGCGGTTACACCGGACAGGTGGATCGCACGATTGATGCCTCCGACTGCCTTGTCTCGCCGGGCTTCGTCAATCTGCACGCGGTCACGAACGTGGACCTCCAGGTGTTCCGCATCGATGTGGACAGCCCCGGTTTCCCGAAATCGCGCGCCTGGGTCGAAGGCGAGGGGCCCGAGGTCCTCGATGAGGCCGCGACCGAGGCGAGCGTGCGGTTCTCGGTGGCGTGCCTGATCCGCGGCGGCGCCACGACGTTCGGCGCGATCACGACGATGGCGTCGAAACGCTGGGAAGACCCGCCCTACGAACCCGAACTCATCGCCGAGGTCGCCGGCCAGATGGGCGCGCGCGCATATGTCGCGCATCAGGTGCGCGCGGTCTTGTCGTACTGGGATGGCGTCGACCGCCATCACGCCAGCGACGAGGCCCGCGCCCTGCGCGCGCTGGAGCACGCCATCGCCTTTGCGCGGCGCATCGACGGGACCTACGAGGGCCGCATTCGAGGGTATGTGTTTCCGTACACGTTGGACGCCTCGACGCCGGCCCTCCTCCAGGCCGCCAAGGCGGCCGCGGACGCGCTCGGCACACACATGCGGACCCACTTTGCGCAGAGTGAGTCGGAGGTGCGGGCCATCATAGAACGGTACGGCCAGACACCGGTCGACTACCTCGAGCGCCTCGGGATTCTTGATCGCAATCTCGTCCTCATCCATGCGCTGTACGTCGCGGGCAACGGCCCCTACGCTGACCCCGAGGACCGCGACCTGAAGCGCCTGGCCAGCCATGGGGTGACCGTCTGCCACTGTCCGGGGGTGTATCTGCGGCGCGGCATCTCCCTGCGCAGCTTCACCCGCTACCGCCGCGCCGGGATCAGCAGCTCCATGTTGGCCCCGTTGTCGATCCCATTACGACCCTCGTGCACCATGCGAGCGCCCGCGACATCCGCCACGTCATCATCGACGGCCGTACCGTCGTCGACGGGGGCAGGCTGGTGGACGTCGACGAAGCCGCGCTGGTGGCCGCGGCCCGGGGTCCGTACAATGCCCTGCGGGCTCAGTTGAGCCGTTGGGACCGCGCCCGCCGGCCGGCCTCCGTGCTCTTCCCGCCAAGCCTGCCGGCCTTCCCAGGCAAGTGACAGACGCAAGCATGGTCATCCCGATCACGAACTCGTTCCGGAACGAGTTGCGGGTGGCTTACGGCGCGAGATCAAATCGATCCATCAGCTCGTTTCCAGAATGAGTTCGAACCCAGGTCAACCCCTCCGTCAGCTCTTACCTGCGCGTCCCGGCGCGCGCGCATGCAAAAATATTGTGCTGCGCATAGTCGTCGACCGGGCGGCTGCACCCACATGCGGGTTGAGAAACTCATGCGTACGCTGATCCGAGGCGGTGACGTGGTCGCCTGGTCGAACGGACACTACCTCATCGGTGGCGGCGACCTCGTGTTAGAAGGGGACCGCGTCGTGTTCGCCGGCCGCGGGTACGCCGGTTCGGTCGACCGTGTGCTCGACGCGACCGGACGGCTCGTCTCCCCGGGGTTTGTGAACCTCCATTGTCAGGTCGATGTCTCGCACGGACCGTTCTGGTACGACGCGGACCGTATCAATCTCTACGCGATTTGCCCCGATGACTGGCTGCGAGATCCGAAGGAGACGCCGGTCTTTACGCCCGACGAGCTCCGTGCGGGCGCGCGTCTGTCGATGGGAACCGCGCTGCGGTGCGGCGCGACGACCGTGGTCGGCATCGACAGCATGGTGTTCAGGCGGTGGGATGACGCGCCGTGGGAGCCGGACATCTTCGTGGAGGTCGCCGACGAGCTCGGCGTTCGAGCGTACCTCAGCCATCACTATCGGGCAGGGGTCGTCGCGGGTCCAACGCCGCACGTCGTCTGGGACCGTGCGGCCGGACGCCGCGGGCTCGAGCGCGCGCTCGCCTTCATCGCACGCCTGCGCCGCCGGTCCACCGACCGCGTGCAGGGGCTGTTGTTTCCCTATACCCTCGACACGAGCTCCGAAGAGCTCCTGCGCGAGACGCGGACGGCGGGCAGCGCAGCTGGCGCGCGCATCCGGATGCATTGTGCGCAATCCCGGTTCGAGCTCGAGCAGGTGCGGGCCGCGCAGGGCACCGATCCCGTCTCGTTCCTCGACCGCATCGGTTTCCTGGGGCCAGATGTGATCCTGACGCACGCGCTTCACATCGCGGAAAATGGCGACAGGGATCTGGACCTCCTCGCCGCGCGCGGGGTGCACGTCGCGCACTGTCCGGTGGTCATGCGACGCACGGGCAGGCTGCTCTAGTCGTTCAGCCGCTACCGCCGGGCGGGAATCAACATCGGCCTGGGCACAGACACATTCCCGCAAGATGTCATCGAGGAGATGCGGTGGGCCGCGCTGGCGTCCAAGCTGGCCGACAGGCATCCCGCCTCGGGCCTGGCCGCCGAGGTCTATGAGGCCGCGACGCTGGGGGGCGCGCGGGCGTTAGGACGCGACGACCTGGGACGGCTGGCGCCCGGCGCGAAGGCCGACGTGACGATCCGTGAACGCGAAGATGGCCTCGCTGTTTACGCGCTGGTCCGGAAGGGACGGGGCGTCCCTGTTTCGCCCGAGTTTCCCCGCAATGTAAAGGCCGGTGCACAGCCCGTCGGCGCCCAAGCCCCGAGCGCTCACGTTCCACGTTCACTCTCCGCCACCCACCGTAAGGTTTCGCTGAGCCCGTCCCTCATTGAATAGTGCGGCACGAATCCGAGCTCGCGGAGCCGTGAGATATCGAGCGGTCCCCGCCCCGAGATCCGGGCGCCCTCGAGCTCGGCGTGCCCTGCCTCGGCGGCCTGCCACGAAAACCCCGGTGCAATCCCGACGAGGGTGTCGGCGACTTCGGCGAGCGATGTTCCCTTTCCGCACGACAGGTTGTAACAGTCGTAGGGCAAGACCGGCGCTTCCACCAGGAGGCGCAGGCCGCGTGCGACGTCCGCCGCGTAGGTCCAGTCGCGCACGACCTCTGGTCGCGAGATCCTGACCCGACGCCTCGCCGCCGCGGCGCGCACGAGCGCATAGATCGGGGACATGACGGTGCGAGACTCCGTGGGACGCTCCATCGGCCCGTACAGGGCGGCCGGTCGGGCGGTGGCCGCCGAGCGGCCCGCTTCTCTGCTCTCGAGCGTGACGAGTCGCTCACCGGTAAACTTGGTCATCGCGTAGAGGCTGTGGAGCTGGAGTCGCTGAGACTCGAGGACAGGTTCGGCGGGAGAGGTTTCACCGTACACGCCGGAAGAGCTGAGGTAGAGGAACCGCCGTGCCCCGGCGGCTCTGGCAAAACGCAGCGCTTCGAACGTGCCCAGGACGTTGACATCCACAACCCGCTGAGGTTGGAATGCCTCCACCTCGGGGGTGGATGTCACCGCGGCGGCATGAATGACCGCGTCCGCGGATTCCCTGACGGCATCGGTCAGGGAGCCCCTCACGCTGATGTCCGCCTGCGCATACCGGACACGATGCCGCAGCGGTCCAAGGTAGGCCCAGACGAGATCACCCGGCGCGGTCAGGTCGACGCCGATCACCTGGTGATCCGCCGCCGCGAGCTCCTTCACGAGGTGGACCCCGAGGAAGCCGGCTGCCCCCGTCACGACGATGGTCACAGTGATGAGCGGAGAACAGTCAGGTGGCGAAGCGGCTGGGCCTGAACGGCTCCAGCAGCGGCTCTGTGCGGCCCAGCGCGAGCTCGTTCGCCACGGCGCTTCCGAGGAACGGCGCCAGTGTCACGCCGCTGTGCGTGACAACCGCATAGTATCCGTCGAGGCCGGGCAGCGGCCCGACGGCCGACAGACCGTCCTTGGGAATCGGCCTGATGCCGATGCGTACGGCCTCAGGAGCGACGCCGGCGAGTCCGGGAAGAACCGCCGCGGCGCGCCGGATGACTTCATGGGCCAGCGACGCCGAAGGACCAGGAGGTGCGTCCGGACGGAGCTCACCGTCGAGCTCGTCCGCATGCAGCATCAGCCGACCGCCGGCGTCGGAGCGGATGCTGCACTCGGGCGCGTGGAGGATCCGCCGCGGGCGGGTCGGCACGGGCGGGGTCAGCACGAGCAAGCCGGCCCGCGACGCCAGCGGGAGACGCGTCCCCGCCAGGCCGGCGACTTCGTCTGCCCAATGTCCGGCGCAGTTCACGATGATATCCGCGCCGAACGACTCGCCGGCGGCGGTGCGCGCGGCGGTGATGCGGCCGCTGGAGACCTGCACGGACGTCACGCGCGTGCCGGTGCGAAGCCGAGCGCCGTAGCGGACCGCGGCCTCCGCCATGGCGCGCGCGTAGACCACCGCGTCCACCCACCCCTCTTCGGGATAGTACGCGATCGCGGCATCGGCGACCGCGGCAGGATCCACCTCTGGTTCCATCTCGATGAGCTGCTGGGGGGTGAGATGCTCCGCGATATAGCCCCACGACCGCAGCCGCTCCACCTTGGCCTGGAGGGCCTGCCGCCCGGCTCCATCCGTCGCCCATTCGATGTTGCCGCTGCCGTGCCACCACGGCATGTTGTCGAATTCGTCGCGCAGCGCGGCGTGCGCTCGCATGCCCGCCACATTCAAATCGTGATAGGCTTGCGGCGTTTTGCCATTGGAATTCGTCCAGGCGAAGCTGGCACCGGACGCACCGCCGCCCACCTGCAACGCTTCCAGAATAGTGACGGCCGCGCCGGCTCGGGCAAGCCGGTAGGCGACCGATGCACCAATGACCCCTGCGCCGATAACGACAACCTCCATGACGCCTCCTACCGGTTTGTCCTTCGAAGGGAATTAGCCGCGAGGCGCCTCGGCCCTGTCGCAGGTGCAGGAAAGGGCGGCTTTCGCACGAAGGCGAAAAATCACCGGAGGGAGACAACACATGACCGCACCGATCGCGCGCGACGACCCGTACATCGGCTGGCGGCCGCGGCTGCCGGACCCTGTGCTGCGGCGCGAGGCCACCGCGTTGCTGGTGATCGACATGCAGTACGCGGATGCCCACAAAGACCACGGAATCTTGAAATACCGGCGGGACTGCGGGTATACCAATGGCCTGGAGTACATGGAGCGCCGGCTGGAGATGATCGTGCCGAACATCCGGCGCCTGCAGGACGCGTGCCGCGCGCTCGGCGTCGAGGTGCTCTTCACGCGCATCTGCGCGATGACGCGCGACGGCCGCGACCGCAGCCTCGCGCACAAAGAGCTGGGCCTCATGGCTCCGCCTGGCTCCAGAGACGCCGAGGTCCTAGAGGAACTGGCCCCCCTGGGCGACGAGATGGTCTTCGACAAGACGACGGGCAGCGTGTTCAATTCGACGCCCATCCACTATGTGCTGCAGAACATCGGTATCCGCAACCTCATCATGGTCGGGGTGATGACCGGGGGCTGCGTTGAAAGCGCGGCGCGCGATGCCAAGGACCTGGGCTACCGGGTGATCGTCGTGGACGACGCGTGCGGCACCTGGACACACGAGATGCACGAGTTCGCGCTCCGCGTGATGGGCGAGGTCTTCGCCAAGATCAACATCACCGCCGAGGTGCTCGGCGCGCTGCACGCCGCCACCGCGAGCGCCGATCAGCGGCTCAGCGTCCGCTGATCGAATCGCTGAGTGCCGTGGCCGACATTCTCACCGGCATCGTGGTGACCGGCGACGGGTCGACCGTTCACGAGCCCGGATTCGTCGTCATCGAGGACGGCCGCATCGCCCGGGTCGGACCCGGTCCGGCTCCCGGGCCGGCGACGGCAGACGATCGCGACAGCATCATTGCGCCGGGCCTGATCAACATCCACGTGCACTGCGTGACGCTCGGACCGGCGCATGCCACGGGATCGAGGGCGCCCACGGAGGCCGAAGTGCACGCCTTCAAAGACCGGCACCTCCGCGGCGGCACGACGTCGGTCCTCTCGGTCGATGGATTCCCGTTGTGGTCGGAGTACCTGGCCCTCGCCGACCGTCATCCGCTCAAGGTCAAGAAATGCACGGCACACACACCCGCGAACATTCGGGCCGCCGAGGCGGCCGACGGGGCGGGGCTGACCGACGCGCACCGGAAGGCCACGGTGGACGAACTGGTGGGGCAGGGGGCCGCGGTCATCGGCGAAGTGGGGGCCGGCGGCACCCTGGGCGGCGGGCAGCAGGAGTATCTGTACATCCCCAAGGCGATCAGAGACCGCAGCGGCCTGCAGATCGACGCGTTCCAGGCGCGCGCGCTGAAGGACGCGGTGCTGGGTCGCACCATCGACCCCGCGAACCTCGACCGGCCCGCGTTGCGCCGGGCGATCGAAGCCGGCGGGCTCAGTGGACGGATGTCAGAGGACGCGGTCATCGACACCGTGCAGCAGTGCGTGTTGCCCTCGATGGCTCATGCCTTCGACGGGCTCCGGGAGGCCGCGGCGGCGGCGTCGCGGGTGAACCGGCCCTTCATCGTCCACCACGCGGCGGCGTCCGCCGAGGTGGTGATGGAGGTCGCCTCGGCGCGCATGATCGCCGGACACGCCAATCATCCGAGCTTTACCGAAGAGGAGTCTGTGCGTTACGCGCGCGCGCTGCGCCAACGCGGAGCGCTGCTGGAGATCTCAGGGTTGGATCTGTTTACGCGAACGAAAGGCAAAGGAGACCTCACCAACTTCCTGGCGCTCGTGCGCGAACGCCTGGTCGACATGGTCGGCACCGACTACGCGTCGGGGAACTACGATCCGGTGTCGGTTCCCCTCGCGGGGATCGTCCGCGAACGGCTCATGATGGCCCCGCAGGCTCTCGCCCTGGCCACCGGGAACGTCGCCCGGGCGCTGCCGGGCGTCTTCGACGCCGGGCTGCTGGAGGCCGGCCGGCCGGCCGACATCGCCGTGTTCTCGCCGGCCCTCGACCAGGTACGCGCGGTGTATGTGAACGGGCGCCGGGTCGTGGGACCGCACTGACGCCATGACAACGTTGATTCGCGCGGGGTGGGTTGTCGCGTTCGATGGAGCGCGCCACCGGGTGATCCCAGACGGCGAGGTTGCGTTCGACGGAGATCGGATCCTCTACGCCGGCCCGCATTGGGACGGCGTTCCCGGAACCGTCGTCGACGCGCCGGGCATGCTGCTGGCCCCGGGCTTCATCAACACGCACGCGCACATCGGCGTTGAGCTTATGGCGCCGTTCGTGGACGCGCCGGCCCACGGCGGCCGGCGCGGACGGTACAGCCCCTCGCGCGAAAGCGTCGCCACCCGCGAGCTGCCGCCGTCGCTGTCGCCCGACGAGCAGCGCGTGTCCGCCGAGTTCTCGCTCGTACAGATGCTGAAGTGTGGGGCCACGACGATCGTCGATGCCGCCGGCTCCGGACCGCTGTGGTGGCTTGGGAATCCGCCCGGCGATGAGGAGATGCTCCTGGATTCTGCCGCACGCATCGGCGCCCGGGTGTACGCGTCCCTCTCCTACCGCTCAGAGCGAGTCTACTATGAGGCCGATGGCACCGCGGGCTGGCATCCGGATGAGGAGTTCGGGTTCGAGGCGATGCGCCGGGCGGTCGACTTCGCGGTGCTCCACCGCGGGACGCGGGGCGGTCTGGCGGAGACCCTGCTGTGCCCGCACGCGGTCGACAACTGCAGCCCCGAGCTCCTGCAGGCGACCGCGCGTGCTGCTGCCGAGCACGGCCTGCTCATTCAAATCCACTGCGCGCAGTACGAGTTCGAGGTCGAGCGCATCCGCGCGCGGTACGGACGCACTCCCGTCGAGCACCTGGCGCACCTGCGATTCCTCGGTCCGCGTGTCATCCTGG
>JBQTJP010000228.1:0-2992 GCA_052386995.1 Armatimonadota bacterium | reverse complement strand
CCCAGGCAGGGGTGAGTCGGATGGCGGTGTCCAGGACTAGAGATGCCGAGGGGCTCCACAAGAAGCTCGCCCCGGTGAACCCGGATCGAGGCGAGATTCCGGCCTTCATCTTCTCTGACCCCGAGATCTACCGGCTGGAGCTGGACGCGATCTTCACCCGGTGCTGGCTGTTCGTGGGCCACGAGTCCGAGATTCCCTCGCCCGGTGACTATGTCACGCGCCACATGGGCGACCACCCCGTGATCGTGGCCCGAGGGGAAGACGGCCGGATCCGCGTGCTGCTGAATGTCTGCCGGCACCGCGGCATGCGGATTTGCCGGGCCGACCTCGGGAACGCCTCCCACTTTCGCTGTCCGTACCATGGGTTCACGTACAAGAACACCGGCGATTTGATCGGGATCCCGTTTCAGGCCGAGATCTACGGGTCGGGGCTGGACAAGGCGCGGTTCGGCCTGGTCGAGGCCCGCAGCGACGCCTACGCCGGTCTGATCTTTGCGACCTGGGACGATGAGGCGCAGCCGCTGCGTGAGTATCTGGGCCCGATGGCCTGGTATCTCGACCTGCTGGTCGGCCGGGCCGACATGGAGGTGATCGGCCCGCCGCTGCGCCACGAGCTGGCCACCAACTGGAAGCTGCCCGCGGAGAACTTCGCCGGAGACGCGTACCACACGCTGCACACCCACGCGTCGATCGCCGAGATCGGCCTGACGCCGTCGGCGAAATGGGCGAAGGATGGCTATCATGTCTCTGCCGGCAACGGCCACGGCGTGATGCTGGGCGCGCCGGCCGCGCAGTTCATCTTCTCGAAGGATCTGCTGCCGACATTCGAGCGGCGACTGCGGCCTGAGCAGTTCACGCTGCTCAAGCAGCTCGCCAACATGCCCGGGACGGTCTTTCCCAACCTGTCGTTCCTCATCTCGGCGGTCACGCTCAAAGACCGGTTGATCTCGCACACCGAGCTGTTCCTGTGGCGGCCGCTCGGTGTCGATCGCATCGAAGAGCTCACCTGGTTCCTGGTCGAGCGCGACGCGCCGCAGGAGTGGAAGGACGCCTCGCGCCAGGCCTACATCCTCACCTTTGGGCTCTCGGGCATCTTCTCCCAGGACGACACCGAGAACTTCACCAACATCACCATCAACAGCCGCAGCGCGATCGCCGGCAAACTCTCGTTTCTCTACGAGATGGGCAAGGGAAGCCGGCCGATGCGCGGCTTCGCGGGCCCCGGCGACGTCTACGAAGGGAAATACAATGAGGCCAACGCCCGACAGTTCTACCGGCGGTGGCTCGAGTTGCTGCACGGAGCCGCGTAGGATCGCGCGATGCCGGTCTCACCCCAGGTGCGCGAAGAGGTGCTCGAGTTTCTCTATGGAGAAGCCGAGTGTCTGGATACCGGCCGGTTCGAGGACTGGCTGGCAATGATGACCGACGACGTGCAGTATCAGATGCCGGTGCGCCTCACGCGAGAACGCGGCGATGCACCCGATCGCTCCGACCAGATGCACTTCTTTTGGGACGACCGGGCGACCCTGGAGCTGCGCGTCCGGCGTCTGCGGACCGACTTCGCGTGGGCGGAGGACCCGCCGTCCCGCACGCGCCACTTCGTGTCGAACGTGCGAATCGCCCCGGGGTCAACGCCCGACGCCCTCCAGGTGCGCAGTTACGTGCTGATCTACCGCAACCGCGGTGATGCGGCCAGCTACGAAATGATCTCGGGCGAGCGGCAGGACATGCTGCGGCGCACCGACGGGGCGTGGAAGTTGGCCCGGCGCGAGTTCGTCATAGACCAGGCGATGCTGGGCGTGAGGAATCTCGGAATCTTCGTGTGAGGTGGGAGATGAGCGAGACGGCGGGGTACCCGCCTGCGCGTCCGGCATCGGATCAGGCGATCGAGGTCGTCAATGAGTTCGCCACGGTCCGGGTTCGCAAGGTCTGGACGCGCAACGGCGAGCGGCTCGAGATCGCCTCGGCGCGCCTGGGGCACGTGATCCATCTGGATGCGCTGGCCCTCGAGAGCCTGACCTGGCAAACGATGGAAACGTTCACGAGGTTCCTGGAGGAGCCGTATGGACCCCGCGAGCGTCCGGAAGGCGTCGTGGACGTGACGTTGCCGCCCCGACCCCGAGCGCAGAGAGATCGCTGAGAGGATGCGGCTGGCCGGCAGGGTCGCGATCATCACCGGCGCCGGGGCCGGGATGGGCCGCGAGGCCGCGGTGCTCTTTGGCCGTGAAGGGGCCAGGGTCGTCGCCGCAGATCTCAAGAGGGCCGACGCCGAGGAAACCGCGGGGATGGTCCGGGGCGCCGGCGGCGAGGCGGTCGCGGTCGAGTGCGACGTCGCGGTTCCCGACTCAAATGACCGGATGGTCGCCGCGGCCGTCGAGCGCTGGGGCGGCGTGCACGTCTTTTATGCCAACGCCGGCATGGTGAGCCGCGGGCCCGGGGGCGATGTCGGACTCGAGCAGATCACCCTCGAGACCTGGCACCGCATCCTCGCCGTCAATCTCACCGGCGTGTTCCTGGGCTGCCGGTCCGCCATTCCCGCGATCGTCAAGACCGGCGGCGGGTCGGTCATCATCACGGGCTCGGTCGGCTCGCTGGTCGCGCATCGCGCGCACAATCATGCGTATGTCACGTCGAAATCCGCGCTGCTCGGTCTCACGCGCAACCTCGCGGTGGAGTACGCGACCAAGAACGTGCGTGTGAACTGCATCTGCCCCGGCCAGGTCCGCACCGCGATGATGGCCGATTTCTACGACGATCCGGCCAGGCGGCAGCGATTCACCGATCTCACGCCCATGGCACGGTTCGGCGAGCCCGGCGAGATCGCCAGCGCCGCCCTGTTCCTCGCTTCGGATGAGTCGTCGTTCATGACCGGCGCGGTCCTGGTCGTCGACGGTGGCTGGACGGCCGTGTAGCGGCAACCGGCGGTGCGCACGAAACGCGGCCTCATCGAAGAAGATCTGATCGACGTCAAGCGGCTCATCGAGCGGTGCAA
>JBQTJP010000227.1:0-5739 GCA_052386995.1 Armatimonadota bacterium | reverse complement strand
GCTCGTCAAGGTGGAGGGCGTCCGGTTCGACATGAGCAAGTTCGCCTGGATCGGCAGCCCCTCGAACGAGACCACGATCCTGGCGATCCGCAGCGATCTTCCCTACCGGACCTTCGACGAGCTCAAGAGGGCCAGGGAAGCCCTGATCATCGGGGCCACGGGGCCGGGCGCCAACACGTATGACTTCCCGCTGCTGCTCAAGGCCTTTCTCGGAGCCAACCTGCGAATCGTCAGCGGCTACCCATCCAGTTCCGACATCATGCTGGCGATCGAGCGCAAGGAACTGGACGGTCGTGCGGGATCCTACTCGTCGATTAAACCGTTTCTCGATCGCGGCCTCGTCCGCGCCGTGATCCGCGCCCGCGCCTCGGTGCCTGAGATCGAGAAGCTCCCGGTGGACGAAGAGCTGACCAGCGACCCCCGAGCCAAAGCGGTCATGGCCCTGCGCTCCACGCCCGAGGTCATCGGACGGCCGTTTGTGGCGCCCCCGGGCACGCCCGCGGAAATCGTCCAGGCCCACCGTGAGGCGTTCTCGAAGGTCACCAAGGACGCCGAGTTCCTCGCCGAGGCCAGGAGGGCCGGGTTCGACATCGACTTCGTGTCCGGCGAAGAGGCGCTCCGGATCACCGCTCGGGTTCTCAACGCGCCGGCGGACGTTGTGCGGGTCTTCGCGCAGTTCTTCAAGTTCGAGTAACGTTGCGATCAACAGCGGGGCCTGATCTCGGCGATCGGGCCCGCTGAGTCACAGCATGCTCGACGCCCTCGTTAGCGGACTCTTTCAGGTCCTCCAATGGCAGACCCTGAGCTACATGCTCATCGGGATCTTCGTGGGATTCTGGGTGGGGTTGCTGCCCGGGATCGGCGGCGGCACGACGCTGGCCCTCATGCTCGCCTTCATCTATCAGATGGCTCCCGTGCAGGCCTTCGCGTTCTTGCTGGGCATGCACTCCGTCACGGCGACGACGGGCGACATCACGTCGATCCTGTTCGGCATTCCCGGCGAGGGATCGGCCGCGGCCACGGTCCTCGACGGGCATGCGATGGCCAAGAAGGGCGAGGCGGGGAGGGCGTTGGGGGCGGCCCTGATGAGCTCGCTGGTGGGGGCGATCATCGGCGCGGCGGCGCTCGCGCTCGCCATTCCCGTGGTCCGGCCGCTGGTCCTGACGTTCGGCTCCCCGGAACTGTTCATGATAGCGGTCGTCGGGATCGCGTCGATCTCGTCCCTCACCGGCCGCGGCTCACGGGCCATGCTGCGGGGGTTCCTGGCCGGCGGCCTGGGCCTGTTGTTTGCGATGGTGGGACAGGATCCCCAGGCGGGCATCCTCCGCTATCACTTCGGGCAGCTCTACCTGTGGGACGGCCTCAAGCTCGTGCCGGTGCTGGTCGGGTTCTTCGCCATCCCCGAGATCGTGGACCTCGCCGTGCGCCGGACATCCATCGCGGGAAGCGTGCCCGTGGGCCATCTGACCCACGGCGTGGTCGAGGGGATCAAGGATACCTTCCGCCACCGGTGGCTCGTCCTGCGCTGCAGCCTGATCGGGACATGGATCGGCATCCTCCCTGGATTGGGCGGCGCGGTGGCCCAGTGGATGGCGTACGCGCACGCGGTCCAGGGCGCGCGGACCGCCGAGGACCGGGACCGCTTCGGCAAGGGCGACGTGCGCGGCGTGCTGGGTCCAGGGGCGGCCAACAATTCCAAAGAGGGCGGCGATCTCATTCCCACGGTGGCGTTCGGCGTCCCGGGAAGTTCGGCGATGGCGATCCTCCTCGGCGGCTTCCTGATCCTCGGCCTGGCTCCCGGGCCCGATATGCTCACGAAGCATCTCGCGATCACCTACTCGATGGTGTGGACCATCGTCGTGGCCAACATCATCACCGTGGGAGCGAGCCTGGCGTTCCTGAACCATCTCGCGAAGTTGACGACCATCCGGGGGCCGCTCCTCATCCCCTTTCTCATCCTGCTGACCTTCGTCGGAGCCTATACCGCCAGCAACAGCATGGGCGACGTGATCGTGGCTCTCATCTTCGGAGGACTGGGCTATCTGATGGTGCGCTTCGGCTGGCCCCGGGCTCCGCTGGTGCTGGGCCTCGTGCTTGGGAACATCGTCGAGAGCTACCTCTGGGTGTCCACCTCGCGCTACGGGGCGGCGTGGCTGACGCGGCCGGGCGTCCTGGTGCTCATCGCGCTGGCGTGCGTGGTGGTGGCCTGGCCCTTCTTCCAGGAGCGGCGGATCAGGGCGCGCTCCGTGAGGGCATCGCCGTGAGGGCATCCGTGCGGCGCAAACCCCACCTGTTCCTCAGCCTGGGCGTGATCGTTGTGGGGGCGTGGGCGCTGCTGTCGACCGGAGCGTGGCCCGCGAAGGCCGCCCTCTTCCCGCGGGTCGTGGCGATTCCGCTGCTGATCTTCGCCGTCGCGGAGTTTGTACTCAGCCTGACCCGGGAGGAACAGACGGAGGAGCGGACGGTCACCCAGGGCGTGGACTTTCAGCTCTCCGAGGTGGACCCGAGCGTCGCCCTGCCCAGGACCGCCAGCATCTTCGCCTGGATCCTGGGGTTCTTGGTCGCCATCATCCTGATCGGCTTTCCCAGGGCCATTCCGCTGTTTGTCTTTCTCTATCTCAAGGTCGAGGCGAAGGAGGGATGGCTGCTGTCCCTCATCCTCACCGGGGCGGCATGGGGACTCTTCTACCTGTTGTTTGTGCGGCTACTCCCGCTGCCGTTTTCGCCGGGACGGCTGTTCCTCTAGAAGCCCGGGCGGAGTGAGTCTCGACCAATTAGCGCTGGGTTCTGACCGTCGCGACCGACTCCAACCCTAATTGCCAGAAGAGAAACGCCCAGACGTCGGCGAACTCATCGAGTTGCCTGTGGCGCGGCTTGCCGATGCCGTGTCCGGCGTCGGCCTCGACGCGCAGGAGCACGGGGAGGCCTGACCCCGTCGCGGCCTGGAGGCGTGCCGCCATCTTCCTTGCGTGCATTGGGTCGACGCGCGTATCTCCGAGGGCGGTGGTGAAGAAGACCGCGGGGTAGCGCTCTCCGTCGCGCACGTGATGGTACGGGGAGTACGCGACGAGCCAGCGAAACTGCCCGGGATCCTCCGCCGAGCCGTACTCCGGGATCCAGTGCTTCGCGATCTGGAAGTGGTGGTAGCGGAGCATGTCGAGCAGCGGCACACGGCAGACGATGGCGTGCGCAACGTCGGGACGCTGCGTCATGGCCGCACCGACCAGGAGACCGCCGTTGCTCCCGCCCCACAGCGCCAGCCGCTCGCGCGACGTGTACTGCTCACTCACCAGCCAGTCCGCCGCAGCGAGAAAGTCGTCGAAGACATTCTGCTTGCGCTCGAGCATCCCGGCGCGGTGCCACGCCTCGCCGAACTCGCCTCCGCCCCGCAGCACCGCGACCGCAAAGACGCCGCCGGAGGCGACCCAGAGCGGGAGCGTCTCGAGGTAGAACGGCGTCATGTTGACGTTGAAGCCACCGTACCCGGTGAGCACGGTGGGATTCTGCCCGTCCGCATCGAGACCGCGGCGGTGGATGAGAAACAGAGGGATGCTGGTGCCATCGAGTGAGGTGGGATAGACACAACGCACTTCGTAGTCGCCGGGGTCGAACCCTGGGGGATGAGAAAGGCGCGCGAAGGTCGAGGTCGCGCCGCTGCGCACATCGCAGTGGAGAACGGTCATCGGCTGGAGGAATGAGGTGTAGCCAAGGAGCAGGTCGGGCGCGTTCCATTCCCCGCCATGGCCGAAGAGCGAGCCGATCCCCGGCAGGAGGACCTCGCGCTCGAACGCACCATCGGCGGCGTAAATCCGGGCCCGCGAGGAGGCATCCTCGAGTTCATCGGTGCAGATGCGCCCGCCAACATAGGCAACGTTCCTGAGGATCACCTTGGGTCGCTCGGGGATAACGGTGCGCGCGGCAGCGAGATCGAGCGTCGCGGGGTTCGCTTCCAGGACCCGCCAGTTGGGCGCCTCCCAGTTCGTCAACAGGAAGAGGCGGCCATCCACGACGCGACCCCAGAAGATCGCATCGCGATCCTCGCCGGTGGTGCGGAACTCGCCACGCTCGAGGTCTTTGAGAAAGAGAATTTGCTTCGCCCATCCCTGATGCACGTGGATGAGGAGATACCGACCGTCCCGCGATATCGATGCCCACGGCACATCCGTCGGCGCGCGGCCTTCACCAAACACGATCGGGTCCGCCGCCGCATCGCCGAGGCGATGGAAGCGCACGCGCTTATTGTATCGCTCCGCACCCGGCGGCACTGTCCCTTTCGCCGGATAGCGAGTGTAGTAGAAGCCCGAGCCGTCCGGAAGCCACGCCACCGTGGAGAATCGTGTGTCGGGAATGCGGTCGTCGAGCACCCTGCGCGTGTCGACGTCGATGATCTGCAACGTGCTCAGTTCGTCGCCGCCGCGCGACAGACCGTAGGCAACCAGGCGTCCATCCCATGACGGGTAGAACCAGTCGATCGTCACAAGGTGCTCCTCATCGAGAACGTTCGGGTCGACGAGCAGGACATCTGAGCCGCTCATTGCGGCCCGCATGAGGAGAACCGCCTGATCTTGATCGGCTTCGCGCCGCAGGAAGAAACATCGTCCCGCGCGCACGATCGGCGTGGTGAGGAGGCCGACCTTGAGGAGCTCCCCCAGCCGCGCCCGCAGCCGCTCGCGGACGGGAAGGGCGTCCAGCACCGCGCGGGTGTACGCGTTCTGCGCCTCGGTCCAGGCGCGCGTCTGTGGATGATCGGTGTCTTCCAGCCAGCGATAGGGGTCAACGATTTCGGTGCCGTGCAGCGCTTCCCGCACGGGCTCCACACGTGTGGGTGGCACGGGGATCTTGATCAATCTCCTACGGGTGGGAGGTCTGCATGAACCCCTCGGGCGGGGTCTCCCGACCGGCTCCGGCGGCCTTCGCGCGGTGCGCCCGGATCGCCGCGTAGATGGCAAAGCCGGCGTCCTCCACAAGACGCGCCGCCTGTCGCGTTGTCAGGAATCGGAACTCCGGACCGTGGGAGTGGCGGAAGACGCCCTCGACGGCCCGCTGCACCGCCAGGTCGAGCTCATCAACAGGCTCAGCGACGACCGGACCGAGGACGACGAGCCTGCCGTCCGCCTTCAGGACGCGATGCGCTGCGCAGAATGCCGCTGAAGGATCTTCAAAGTGATGGAGGGCGCACGCGAAGAGGGCCACGTCGACGGCCGCGCCGTGGATGGGCAGGCGCTCGGCCACTCCACATACCAGCCGGTAGCGTGAGGCCGCGGATTGCTTCGACCTGGCCTGCCGCAGCATCGCCGCCGCCGCGTCTACACCGATGATGCAACCTGCCGGCAGCATGGGCAGGAGGCACGCGGCAACCCTTCCTGTGCCCGTGCCGACGTCGAGCACCTGCTCGGTCCCCCGAAGAGCGAGGAGCTCGCCGAGCGCCGCCAGCAGCCTGGGGTGAAGGGTCAGCCGGTCAAACCGCTGCGCGTGCTCCGGTCTGTCGAAGTATCCGACGCGTGTCACCGCCCGGGCTCACGCCTACGGCGGCTCAGGAGCGTCCGGCGTTCCGCTTTGACCCCGCAAGTGCGGGGGCGGAGGCGCTGATCCGGGTGGGGTCCGCGCCATCGGCAAGGATAATGTGTCCCCACTTCTTCAAGACCTCGGCGCGGCGCTCCGGACTCGATTCGGCGACCATTGGGAATTGATGCCGCCACTCGAACGGTCGCGTGGCGTCGATGATCGCGCGGGAGTTCA
>JBQTJP010000226.1:0-1821 GCA_052386995.1 Armatimonadota bacterium | reverse complement strand
TGCCCGCGTCGAGAGCCTCTTCGATCAGCCGAAGGCCCTCCAGAACAATGCGGCGGTCGGGATCGCGCCGCGGGGACTCTCCCAGACGTCGCAGCGTCTGAACGAGGGGGTGGCGCGTCGAGGTGATCACTCGACGCGCGGTCAGAGGGCTGCTTCGAGCTTGCTGAGCTGGCGGTTTTCTCCGACCACGACGAGGACGTCGCCGTTCTTGAGAGGCGTGTCCGCGCCGGGCGAGATCAGCAGCTGGCCATCCCGGCGGATGAGCAGCACGCTCACGCCGTACTTGGCACGCAGGTCCAGCTGGCCGAGCGTCTGTCCGGCCAGGCGGTCGGAGACGCTCAGCTCCTCGATGGAGAATGTCGGTGACACCTCGAGATAGTCCAGCACGCTCGGAGAGGCCAGGGTGTGGGCGACGCGGATGCCCATGTCGCGTTCGGGATGGACGACGACATCGGCCCCCACGCGCTCGAGCACCTTGGCCTGCCGGCTGTCGACCGCCTTGGCCACGATCCTCTTACAGCCGAGCTCCTTGAGCACGAGCGTGGTGAGAATGCTCTCCTCGATGGAGTTGCCGATCGCCACGACAACGGCGTCGAAGTTCGTGATGCCCACGCCTCCCAAGGCGTCGGCTTCGGTGGCGTCGATCTGAACGGCGTGCGTCACGTGATCGGCAATCTCGCTCAGCGCTTCCTCCGCCTTGTCGATCGCCATCACCTGATGCCCGAGCTGATGGAGGGTCGTGGCGACGCTCCTGCCAAAGCGCCCCATCCCTATTACGGCAAACTGACCCATCGTCGTCTCCTGTCCTCACCCGCGGGCCTCGCCCCGGGGGAGACTGCGTCTCTGGTCATTTCTCCGTGCCTAGCCGATAAAGAGTCTCTCCTCAGGATACCGGATTCGCGGCATCCGCTGCCGGCGGGTGAGTCCAAATGCGATCGAGAGCAGGCCCACACGGCCGCTGAACATGGTCGCCATGACGATGATGCGCCCCAACGGCGAAAGGTCCGGCGTCAGTCCGGTCGTCAGCCCCACCGTGCCGAACGCCGAGGTGATCTCGAACAGGGCAGGCAGGAAATCCACGCCTTCGACCCGCACTAGCAGCACCGTCATCGAAACGACGAAGGCGACCGAGACCAGCGCGATCGTCACGGCCTTGTACACGACGAACACCGGGAGCCGGCGCCGGAACATCGTCGGATCGCCGGTCCCCCGAATGATGCTCAGGATGACCGCCAGCGGCGCGACGAAGGTGGTGGTCTTGATGCCGCCGCCGGTACCGCCGGGCGATGCGCCGATGAACATCAGCGCGACCATCAGCATCAGGGTCGGCTGCGTCAGCGCCCCGATGTCGACCGTGGAGAACCCCCCGGTCCTTGGGGTCACCGCCTGAAAGACCGATGCCAGAATGCGCGCCGGAATCGACAAGGCGCCCAGCGTCCTCGGATTGGTGAACTCCAGCAACGCGATCAGGATCGCGCCGAGACCGAGGAGCGCCCCGGTGGTCGCCAGCACGGTCTTCGAGTGCAGCGTCAGCCGGCGGGCGCCCAGATCGAAGAGCACGGAGAACCCAAGGCCGCCGACGATGATCAGGCCGGCGATGGTCAGGATGACGACCGGGTCGCCGACGTAGGCGGTCAGGCTCCTAAATCCCCCCATCAAGTGGAAGCCGGCGTTGTTGAAGGCCGAAATGCTGTGAAAGACGCCCAGATAGATCGCCCGCCCCACGGGGACCTCGCGCAGCCACCGCAGGGTGAACACGACCGCCCCTGTCGCTTCGATCGCGAGCGCCAGGATCACGATCCGCCGGGTGAACCGCACGAC
>JBQTJP010000225.1:0-8734 GCA_052386995.1 Armatimonadota bacterium | reverse complement strand
CCCCTGCGTGAGCTGCCCCATCGTCGCGTTACCCAGGCGCCGCTGAAGTGGGTGCAGCCGCAGGCGAACAATCGTGTCCCGAGCTCTGCCTTATTCGTGCATTCCTTAGCGGGCGGTCTCTTGGGCGCCATCCCAACTAGTAGCGCTTCGGACGTGAATTGCCAGGCCAAAGTGACCGAATGAAGGTGAATCCCCGCAGGGATCTGAACCTCTCCCCCAGTTCACTCAAGGGGAGGGGGTTCTACGTGCCGGGGAAAATCCGCAAGCGCGGACGCAGTTACGTCCTCAAGGTCTACGCCGGCCGGCAGAACGGCAAGAAGCGGGACAAGTGGCTCACGTTTAGAACCCACCAGGAGGCGGAGGCATTCCAGCGTGAACTGTCCTCGCACACCCTGGCCCATTCAGCGGGCGTCGGTTTGTTCGGCTCACCCTCTGAACGCCTCGGGCCGTACCTGACGGACTGGCTCAAGCGGCAAAAGCAACGTCTCGCTCCAGGGACCTATGTTCGTTATGAGAGTATCGTCGAGCAAATCCGCAAGGACATCCTTGGCGCAATCCCTTACGCAAGGCTGACCCCGCGCATCCTGGAGCACTACTACGCGCGAAAACTGGACGCTGGCCTCGCAGCTGCCACCGTTCGTTATCACCACGCCGTGCTTCGCAAGGCGCTCCAGGACGCCATGCGGCAGGAAATGGTCCTGCGCAATTCGGCCGCACTGGCGGTCGCACCGAGACTCGCCAAAACCGAGCGCGAGGTCTGGACGGAGGCGCAGACGCTCCTGTTCCTGTCCGAGGCGAAAGCGTCGTCGCGGTTCTTCCCCGTGTACCTGTTTGCGGCGACGACCGGGGCGCGGCAGGGCGAGGTGTTGGGCCTGCCCTGGCGGGAACTGGACCTGGACGGGCGTGTTGCCCGCATCACGCAGAATCTCCAATGGTTGCGGGGAGGCGGATACGTCCTGAGGCCACCGAAGACCGCAGGCTCACGACGACCGATCACCTTGTCACCCGAAGTCGTGGACGACCTCCGCGCACTAAGAACGCAACAAGACCGCGAGCGAACGAAGCGCGAACCCTGCCCGCTGGGAGCCACGTGTCGGAACAAATACTGCCGGCGCTGGCATGAAACGGGATTGGTGTTCACCCTGCCGAATGGCAAGCCGATCCACAAGCGCAACATGCACCATGACCTGAAAGATCTTTGCCTAAAACTCGGCCTGCCGTGGCGACGCGCGTTCCACGGATGGCGACACGGCCACCACTCGCACCTTCTGGAACGCGGGGTGAACCCGAAGGTAGTTCAAGAACGCGGCGGATGGGCGTCCACCGCGTTCTTCCTGTCGGTCTACGCTCACGTCATGCCCGGAGCGCAGGAGCAGGCTGCGCGGGCGGTGTCGGACATGCTGAAGAAGCTGAAATGACCTGCCACCCTCTGCGAGCGAACCGCAAACGCTAACATGCTAATCGAACTCTTTAAGGAAGCTCCGGGAGGCGGTCTGCGAGGCTCTGCATGAGTCCCCGCTGCTCGGGCGAGGTTTGATGAGGTGCTCAGCGGCCATCAGCGATCCAGCGGATGTATGGTAGGCGGCCAACCCGGTCGAACAGTTTCTGATCGGCGGTGAGGAACGGGAGGCGGAGCCGTTCCGCCAGTGCGAGGTAGAGGCCGTCATAGAAGGCACAGCCGTACCGGTGGGCTAAGGGGTAGGCAGTCCGGACGGGTTCATCATCCCCGACAAGTCGGATTCCTAACGCTAAGAATTCGTTGATTGCTTCCTTACCCTGCTCTTCCCTGAGACGCGGTCGGCGTCCCCGCGTCGCTACAGTGATCGCAGAGGGCACTCCGTGCCGGACTTGTTCCGGCGCTAGGAAAGAGAGCCGCCCGCCCCAGGGTCGTTACACAATGGCAACGGGAGGTAGTGAGGCGATCGTTAGTGGTGTTCTTGATACCGATATGTGGTGATGCTATGATGCAAATATGCCCAAGGTGCGAACGACTCTCACGCTCGATGCGGACGTGCTCCGCGCCGTGAAGGTTCGGGCGGCGCGGACCGGCAAAGGAGACAGCGAGGTAATCGAGGAGTCCCTCCGACGAGACCTCGGCCTCGACTTGCTGGAACGATTGTGGGCGACGAACCGGCTCTCCGAGGAGGAGGCCCGGAAGCTCGCGGTGGAGGCGCAGCACAGGAGCAGGCGCCGCAGGCGCTGAACGGTGCGCGTCGTCCTTGATCCGAACGTCATCATTTCAGCGCTCCTTTCGCCTGCAGGCGCACCGGCACGTCTCCTGCAGGCGTGGGTGCACGGGCGCTTCGAGCTCATTGTCTCCCCGCTCCTCCTGGCGGAGCTCGAACGGGCGCTTGCGTACCCGAAGCTGCGCAAGCGAATTGCTCGGGGAGAGGCACAGCGCGTCGTCGCATGGCTGAAGGATGGCGCAACCTTGGCGAAAGATCCGAACGAGCCCCCGCCGGTCCGGTCTCCCGACCCTGGCGATGACTATCTAATCGCACTCGCAGCAAGCGAGCACGCCGCACTGGCATCGGGCGACGAGCACCTGCTCGGTCTCGCGGACGGTTTCCCGATCTTCTCACCCGCCCGCTTCCTCCGTCTTCTTGACACTAGACCTCGCACACCTTGAACCGGCCAAGGTGACCTCAGGTGGCGCTTCGCCTGCCCGCCACTCCTCAGCCGTCGTCTGACCACAGTACATGCAGTCTTCTGCCATTCAGGCGCCGGAGAACGCGCTGCGTCCTCCTCAAATCGACGAGCCGACGGTGCGGGCGAGACGCCCGTAATGTCGCAGATTGACTCTAATGCGAGACTACAGAGTGAAGCGAGTGAGGTGGCCGCCTTCCCACCTCGAGGAATGAAGGAGGCGATATCCTCGGAGCGGAAGGTCGGATCGTACGATGCTCGGACATACTCCCGGGGTAAGATGGCTTGCTACCCTCCTGCTACCCTCTATGAGGGACCCGCAAATGCCGGAACGGGCATTCTGACGCTCGTTTCGGCGTTCGTACCAAGCACTTGTAATGCGGGGGTTACCGGTTCGACTCCGGTCGGCGGCTCCACTTCACCCAGGGTGAAATTCTCCCGGTTACTCAGCCCGCCGTAGGTGAACACCGAGGAATAGTCACACAACCCGCCGAAAGGGTTATCCGTCCGAGCGTTTAGGAATCTATTTCATATCTCTACAACCTTTGTGGCGGCATGGCTACGCCGCGGGGTCGGGGTTGGGCGCATGGGAACAGCGATGCGTTCTGCCGGAATCCTCCTCCTTGAGATTGTCTTGCTGGTACTTCTCTTCTCGCACCTCGCTTCACGCCAGCGGGCTGAACGCGCGGTCGCCCCGGGGTCGCCAGGTCAACGTGGCGCCATCGCAAACTCGGCATATCGCCAGCGCCAGCAGATTGAGAAGGGGCGCTTGAAGGCGACACAGGACGGGTACCTGGAGATTCTTACCGCCGCCCCGGATCATCGCGACGCTCTGCGCGGTCTCGTTGCCGTCCGCCGGCAGCTGGCGAACAATGATCCCGCGGTGCTACGACAACAGGCGGCCGCGTATCGTCGGGCCATCGCCACAGGCATCGGGATCGCAGACGAGCACTACACGAGCGAAGCCATGACGATACTCGCTGCAGCCAGCATGCGGGCCGCAGACGAGATCGAAGGCAGAAACACACGCTCCGCCGCCGTCACCGCACCCGCACCGAGCGCGCTGCCCGTGGCCCCGCACAAGCGAGCCATCAGCTCCGCTCAGCCGACCAGGGAAGGCTCCCGGCGATACCGGGCGAGCGCAACCCCTGACCTCGATGAGCGCCGTGGACCACGGTACCGGATCCAGGTCGGACCGGTCTCCAGCTTCGAACAGGCGACAGCAGTGACCGCCATCCTCAAGCAGGCCGGCTTTGCGCCACGACTCAGCATGAGCACCGAGTCGGGCCTCGCGAACTTTCAGGTCGTCTCTGAGGTCATGCCACGACGCGCTGGTGAGACCCGCGGTGCGGCCCTGGCCGAGCTGGGGTTTCGCGCTCAAGTACGGAGATTGTCGGGGGACCGGGTCCAGCTTCACTTCGGCACGCTCATCCATAAGGGAAATGCGGAGAATCTTGCCCGACGTGTTCGAGCCACAGGGTATTGGGCTACGGTCGTGGGAGGGAGTGCGACGGCCTACGTCATCACGCTTGGGCCGCACGCCCAGCGGACCGTGGACGCCATCACAGGCATCTTCATGACCCGCTCACGGATAATGTCACCTGTGACCGTGAGCCCGGCGCAGTAAGCACCGGCTGAGTTTCGATCAAGCGTGGCCCGTGCCGGGGTGAAGTCTCCTACTGCCCGCTCGCCCTTGCTCCCAGGCGGCGCGCAAGACGATCCTTCACAGGGCCTTCCAGGTACTCGGTTGCCAGCGCATGACCTCCAGCCGTCCAGTGGCCGCCGGGCAGACCCAGAAACGCTTCGTCGTAGTAGAGCGCCGAGATCGGTCGGCCTGACCCGGCGAGAAACCGGGTGAGGGATACCAGCGTGCCGCGGTTGGCACTCAGGAGAGAAGCCAGCGTCGCCTCGTCCTTTGAGATCTGTCCGGTGCGCCTGAAGTGATCGACCTCGTCCGCTCCGGGAGCGTAGACCACCAGAAAATCGCTCCCGGCTTCGCGGACGGCGGCTGCCAGACGGTCCAGGTATATCCTGGTCAGGCGCTTGTTGGTCTCATTCGCCCAACCGTCCCCCCGCTCGGGATACACCTTCTCCCATTCGTGCTCTTGCGTCGCCTTGGCCTTCAGGAAGCCGATGGCGACTTGCTTGCCGAAACTCGCCACGTGTGACCACGAGATGAGCCAGTTGTACAAGTGGTTTCGCCGGAAGATCTCCTTCCTTCTGTACACGGCGCCGAGATCGGGGCGAGGGTGCAGTGTGCCATCTGGTGCGACGCTGTAGATGGTGCTCGCCTCGTTGTCGAGGTAGTCGTTTGAGAAAAAGCACAGGATGGTCAGGTCGGGCCGAAGATCGCGGCCGATGGTTTCGAAGAAACGCAGCGCGTAGTCGGTGCCCTTCCCCCCGGTGCCGGCGTTCATGACCGCGGCCCGCAGCGGTGTTTTGGACAGTCGCTCTTCGAGCAGGTAGGCGAACGTCTCATGGTCGTTGACGCCGACGCCGTACGCGTAGGAGTCTCCCAACAGGAGAATTCGGGTCTTGGCCGTCTCTCGGGGAACGACCCCCGTCACCCGCATGCCGAGCGCATCGTTGGTAAACGTGAACGAGTAGCGGCCCGGCACGTTGAACCGACCGCGTAGGTTTGGTACCGGGCGGGAGCCGGTGCGCGGATCATAGGTATGCATCGCCGGCCCGGTCATTTGAGGATTGAAGAGCCGCAGGCCGACCTCGGCAACTCCGAACGCGAGCAACGCGCCAAGTGCGATTGACGTCAGCGGGAACAGTACCTTCTTGACGAGCGGCACATCAGTCCCCCAACTGGTCGTCCAACCCCCACCACAGCTTCTCAAACAACAGGTCGACGCACGCGGCCGGGGACGGCCCCTCCACTGCGCTGCAGCGCGCCCCCCGCAGCAGGCTGCCGAAGCCTTCAAATGCCGTCTCGAGCCGGTCGCGGTGGATCAACGATGTGGCGTGCGTCCCGAGCGCCATCAGCGTTTGCCCTCGCGTGACTGGGAGGAGCTGCGCGCGCGGGCGCGGGGGGCGCAGCAGCACGACATCCACCAGTTGAACCGGCGTGCGCTGGACCCGATCGGGAAGATGGAATCGGAGTTCGCCGTCGGTGGCGACGGTGCGCCCGTCGAGAAGCTTGCCGATCGCACGCGACGTCCAGGGCTTGATGGCCATGGGAATAGAGAAGGGCGCGACGGTTCCGGCGCTCGGATCGAGCAGCGCGACTTCATCCGAGAGATACCAGCCGCCGCGCTGGAGCAGCCGCGCCACCATCGCTGTCTTTCCGGTGCCGCTGCCGCCGACGATCATCACCCCTCGCCCGCCGAGTGCGACGGCGCCGGCGTGCACGAACACGCGCCGGTGGAGCAGCGCGGTGGCCGCGGCGACGCATTGTCCGAGGATCACGCCGAGCCGCTGCGACGGTGGAAGCGCCAGGCGCCATGGGGGGTTCCCCGCCGCCTCGCCCGCCATCCATTGGAGGTCTTCGGACACGATGAGGCGCAGCGGGGGCAGGGGCTCGTCCGAAAAATCGAGCTCGGCAAGCAGACGCTCGAGCGCGTCCGTCACCGGTTGTGGTGCGCTCACGGTAATGGCCCAGCCGGGAACGACCAGCACGCTCGTCGATAGCGCGGGAGGGGCGATGCTCATGCGTCCCGCACGTGCGCCCGCACCCAGCCGCCCCGTTCCCTGCTGATCAGCCCCGCTGAGTTCAGATCGCGCACCGCGCGAAGCAAGCGCAGGCGCGAGCCGCCCACGGCGGCGCGCAGCTCGGCGAACGTCCGTCCAGTACACGCCTCCAGCACTTCCGCCGATCGCGGGTCCAGCAGAACCAGCGCCCCGCGCGCAACGTCGAGGACGACAACTTCTCCGTCGAAGCGGGCGGCTATGAAGGGCGTCGCGCTCACTGTCCGCTGCCCAAGGCGGCTACCGTGTCGAGCCGTCCCAGCACGACGAGGCGAGAGGCGGCGCTATACACGGGCGTGCAGGTGACCAGCGCAATCATGCGCTGGTCGGGCGAAGCCTGCAAGACCTCCACCTGCGTCGGG
The DNA here is from genome assembly GCA_052386995.1 of Armatimonadota bacterium. Classification (GTDB taxonomy): domain Bacteria; phylum Sysuimicrobiota; class Sysuimicrobiia; order Sysuimicrobiales; family Humicultoraceae; genus JBQTJP01. The sequence continues at coordinate 2,033 of JBQTJP010000225.1, read as the reverse complement.
CTCACCGTCTCGAATCGCTCGACCCGATACGTGTACCTGCGCCCTCGGTAGTCGATCAGGATTGCGTCGCCCTCCATCAGTGTGTCGAGACGAAAGAACGGTGCGCCGTACGTTGTCCGATGGCCCGCGATGCCCACAACGCCGTCGGCGCCGGGGACCGCCGTCCACGGCATCCATCCCACACCGTACGCTTTGAGATGGTCGGGCGTAGCGTCGTTTGGGACGAAGCGGCGTAGGTCCAGGCTTGGAATCGACAGCACCAACCGTCCATCTTCTGCACCCGGCTGTGACGCGCTCGACGGGGATTGCAGAACGGTCTCATCCCAGGACGACAGTGCCTGCGCCTGAGCCGCATTCACCTCCCGGCCTGTGACCGCCACCAGCGCCCACGGAGCGACGAGCACAACCATTCCGCAGACGAGCAGCGCAGCGGAGAGCGCGCGCGTTTCTTCAAGCCCCAGGATTCTCACCGTGTTCTCCCAGAGTCTTGCGCCGTGCCGTGTCAGTAACCCCAACGATAGGAGCGCCAGTCCGGCGAGAACGGGAATCCAAAGATCCGCTCCTCCCCGCGGCAAGACGCGCGGGACGGCCGCCGCCGCGGCCTGCACCGGTGCAGGACCGGACGAGAGCACGATGGTCGTAGGCCTTGCCGCGGGCTGCGCCGCAACGACTGGCGCGCCACGAGACGGTGCGGATGCGAGTGGCGCACGCGCGCCGGCAGGTGAGGCTGCAACGGCGGAGGGCACGGCCGCAGACGGCGCGGCCGCGGGCTGCGTAACTCCTGGTGTGGCCGCAACGGTGGGGACGGCGGCCGGAGCAGCCGCGGGTGTCGCAAGCGGAGCCGGGACCGCCGCCACTGGCGCCGGAGCGGGTGGGCTCACGAGAATCGGCGCGGCAGGAATGAGTATGCCGATGAGGATTCCGATGATGGGGACGACGATGCCGGGCCCCGGTCCGGGTCCCGCGCCAGGCGCGGGGCCGGGCGCCGGTCCAGGCCCAGGTGGTGGAGGCACCACGGCGGGAGAGAATCCCCGCACGCCTTGCCCCACAGGAATGAACGCAATTTTGATGACGACGCTCCGCTCCGGATTCGGAAGCGCTAAAACCAGGCCAATGACTCTCTGACATAATATTACCCATGTCTCGGGTGAGACCCTCCCTCAAGGCCGGGTGTCTCGGCGAAGATTCCGCAGGGTACGAGGGGACGGCCTCGAAGGTTCTCCCGATTGCGCGGCAGCGTTTTGCGCTGCGCGGTCTTCAGTGGAGGCCGGCCGGACCGCTCCAGGAATAGTCCAGTGAGCTCGATGCAGAGTTTACAGTCTGCGCCGGCGCAGCGGACTGCGGACGAGACCGTGAATTGTCAACGAGGATAGGAGCAAACCCCATCAGAATGCCCAGAAGAGCGCCGATGATGGGAACAACGCTTCCAACGCCAGGACCAGAACCGGTGCCGAAACTCGGTCCCGACGTAGGTGCTCCTCCGGAAGGTGGCGGCGGAGCCCCGGTCTCGGGGGAGAAGCTTCTCACACCCGCGCTTATCGAGATGAACGCCGTCTTGAAGCTTCTGCCCATACTGAAGAGTCACATCCTTTCGCGCTTTCGCGCTGCGCGCTGTCAGAAATGCCCTGCACTGTATGATGCTACGGCGCCTGCGGCAAGGCTTGAAATCGCCCGACCGGACGACTATGGCGCACGGACGGCCTGCGTCATCTGTACCTTTGGGTATATGTTTGCTAGAGATTGACGCGAGACTTGACAGGATCTCTCCACAATAGTGAGCCAAAGCGGCCCCATGATCGAAACACAGAACCTTGGCAAGACGTTCGCCCCGCCTCCGTGGCCTATCTCTCTGGCGGCCCGGCGTTCCACGCGTGCCGCGCGCGCTCTTCACGCGGTGAGCCTGACCGTCGAGCGTGGAGAGATCTTTGGTCTCATGGGCCCGAATGGCGCGGGGAAAACAACGCTGCTGCGGGTGCTCGCGACGCTCATCCTTCCCTCTGAGGGATGGGCGCGCGTGTCGGGGAGCGACGTCG
>JBQTJP010000224.1:0-2310 GCA_052386995.1 Armatimonadota bacterium | reverse complement strand
GCTGCTCACGCGGGAAGTACCGGCTGGCCTCCTCAATCCGGGCGGAAAGCTCCGGTGGCGTTTCGACCCGATCGGTCTTGGTCGTGATCAGTCCCAGGACGACCCACCTGTCATCCGGGACCCGGGCATGTCGATGCCGCCCTCGATCACCCGGTCGGGCTCGAACCCTTTGCTCCTGAACCAGTCCTGCTGCCGGGGCTCGAGGAGCACGCCAAACTCCGGGGCCTCGATCTGAATGTACTCAGCGCCGAGCCGGACCTGCTCGGCCACTTCATCACGGAGAATGTCGGTGACATCGGCGAGGAACGCCTCCGCCGATGGATAGGCGGCCTCCGAACGTCCGGGAACCCAGTAGAAGCAGAACATCGTCGGGCTCGGCAGCGTGATCTTGGTCGGGCGCGCGGTCTTGCCGCGGAGGTAGGCGAACTCTTCGGTGGAGAGGTGACGCTTCCGGCGGATCTTCCCGGTCACGGCGAACGTCAGGGTACCGGTCTCGGCCTCACCGTCCATCCGGTACCAGGTATATTGGATGCCTTCTGGCAGGCGCTCGAAGCCTTCCATGGCCTGCACGAGTTGACTCAGGAACAGGCCCCGCCGCATCTCGCCGTCGGTCACGACATCGACGCCCGCCCGTTCCTGTAGCGCGATTGCCTCATCCACCGCCCGGTCTTCGACGCGCTTGAACTCAACGGCGCCGAGGTGCCCGGCCGCGAACGCGTCACGCGCACGGAGGAGGTACTCGGGACGCAGCAGGCTTCCCACCACGTCGGCGCGATACGGTCGCATCATCTCCCTCTTCGCATACGGCTACGGCGACCAGCAAGACTCTCCTGCCGGCCCCGAGGGCGCGGCGAGCGCCGCCCGAGGCGAAAGGCGTCGTTGCGGCGAGCCCCTGCATGTCGAACATTTCGTGACCGATCATATGTCACGGGGAGACCCGATGTGCTTTTTCGGAGATGGGCGTAAACGGTCTTGCTCCCTGAGCGCGGGAAGATGCAAGTGACAAGCTCGTCTATGCCTGATTGCGGCCCTGCTGGCGCGCACCAGCCGCGGCTACTCGACAGCGTGCGCGACGCTGTGCGTGCGCGCCACTATAGCCGCCGGACCGAGGAGGCGTACGTCGCGTGGATCCGCCGCTACGTTCTGTTCCACGGCAAGCGCCATCCCGCAGAGATGGGAGCCGCCGAGATCACGCAGTTCCTGACGTCGCTCGCCGTCCAACGAAAGGTTGCGGCCGCCACCCAGAACCAGGCGCTGAGCGCGCTCCTGTTCCTATACCGTGAGGTACTTGATCAGGAGATCCCGTGGCTCGACAGCGTGGTGCACGCCAAGCGCCCGCGGCGGCTCCCTGTTGTCCTGACCCGCGACGAGATTCGGGCCGTCGTCGACCAGCTCAACGGTGTGCCGCGGCTGATGGCCGTGCTCCTGTACGGGGCGGGACTCCGCCTGCTCGAGTGCGCCCGGATGCGCGTGAAGGACGTCGACTTCGCGTCCAATCAGATCGTGGTACGGGCCGGCAAGGGTGACAGAGATCGCATGACCATGCTGCCTGCCGCCGTCAAGGCTGACCTTGCGCGCCACCTCGAGGTGGTGAGGCGGCAACATGAGCGCGACCTCAGGCACGGTGCCGGCTGGGTCGAGCTCCCTAATGCGCTGGAGCGGAAGTACCCGAACGCGGGCAGGGAGTGGGCCTGGCAGTGGGTGTTCCCGGCCACACGGCTCTACGTGGACCGGTTGACCGGCCAGCGGCGCCGGCACCATCTGCACGAGACTGTGCTGCAGCACGCCGTTAGGAACGCCGTTCTTCGCGCGGGGATTCCCAAGCGTGCGACCTGCCACACTTTCCGCCATTCGTTTGCGACACACCTACTCGAGGATAGCCACGACATCCGCACGGTCCAGGAGCTGCTCGGGCACCGGGACGTGAGTACGACCATGATTTACACTCATGTGTTGAACCGCGGACCCGGGGCGGTCCGAAGCCCTGCCGACCGATTGTCCAGACCGTGACGGCCGGGGCGGTCCCAGCCGGTCCGCCACAAGCAGATGCTCCCAACGGATTGCGACGACATCCCGAACGCTGGATAATCGAGATCAAGCAGGGCATGGGCTTGGGGTGGGCTGCCGGCGGGCAGGCAGGCCGCGGGTTATACAGACCTGTCTAACACGATAGCAAGCGACGCGGCTCGGCGCCGGAACTGTTCAGGGGGGCGAGGGGATGCAGGCCGTTTACACTCCTACTTGCACAGACGTTAGGCAGCGAAGGCCACCACGTTGGCCGTGTTAGACAGTTCTGTCTAATTCTTGTTA
>JBQTJP010000223.1:0-13206 GCA_052386995.1 Armatimonadota bacterium | reverse complement strand
CAGGGCCAGGTACTCATGCCGCGACTGGGGGCTCATGGGGGTCCTCCGAGAGCGATGTCTGCTCGGGTAAGATCTTTCGTGACGCGACGATAGCCCCTTGGGTAAGATTTTAGGCGGCGCGATTCGCGGCGTTGCGGGGCCGGGTGGCTCATGGTACAATCCCGCCGTTGCCCGGCGCGACGCGCGCGGGTCGTGAGGTGCGCAATGGCACGACGGTGTGCGATCTGCGGGAAATCCCCAGCGTCAGGCTACAGCCTCAGCCACTCACACGTGCGGTCGCATCGACGCTTTCTCCCGAATCTCCAGAAGGTGCGGGTCATGATCGGCGGCGCGCGGCGGCGGGCACACGTCTGCACGACCTGCCTGAAGTCCCGGCGCGCGGTCCGCGCCGTCTAGACGTCCCCGCCGAGGCGGGCCCGCGGCTACGTCTGCTGCGGAAAGACCGCGTCGACGTCCCCAGCATCGAGGACGTAGCGCTCTCCACAAAACCGGCACTGCACTTCCACACGTCCTTCCTCGCGCAACAGCCGCTCGCCTTCGTCGCGTCCCAGCGCGGCGATCACCTCGGTCACCTTTTGCGCGCTGCACCGGCAGGCAAACCGCATGGGACGCCGTTCGAGCACCGAGAGCGACAGGTCGCCCAGGGCGTCCTGGAGCATTTCCTCGGGGGACGCGCCGTCTGCGACGATCGTGGTGATTGGGGGCAGGCCTTTGACGCGCTGCTCGAGATAGGCAGGAATCGACTCGGGCGCGCCCGGCAACACTTGAAGGAGCAACCCGCCTGAGGCCAGCACGCCGTGATCCGGCCCCACGAGCACGCCCACCGTCACGGCCGACGGCACCTGTTCGCTGTTCACCAGATACGCGGCAAGATCTTCCCCGATCTCCCCTGAGACCAGCGGCACGCTCCCCTGGTAGTGGTCGCGCAGACCCAGATCACGCGTCACGTGGAACGTCCCGCGCCGGCCTACCGCGCCGCCGACGTCGAGCTTGCGCGCGGGCGTCGGGGCCAGATCGGTCTGCGGATTGGTGACATAGCCACGCAACGCCCCATCGGCCGTGCTTTCGCAGATCACCGGACCGAGGGGCCCGTCGCCGAGCACGCGCACCATCACGGTCTGCTGCCCCTTCAATCCGGATCCGAGCATCGCCGCGGCGACGAGGGTACGCCCCAGCGCGGCGGTTGCGGTGGGCAGCGTGCCATGACGCAGACGCGCTTCTTCCGTGACACCCGTCGCGATGGCCACGCAGGCCAGCACCGCGCCGTCTGCGGCAATCGCGCGGACGAGCATGTCGCCGTTGGCATCCGGTTTCATAGCGACACCTATTGTAGCGCGGGCACCGTCCCGTGCATGGGATTGGCAGGTCCGTGTCCGCGGCCGATGGGCAGGGCCGCGCGGATCGCCGCGCCGATGAACGCCTTGGCCCGCGGGATCGCCTCCATGACATCCTTGCCCAACGCCAGCTCCGCCGCGATGGCCGCGGCGAAGATACAGCCCGTGCCGTGCGTATGGCGGGTCGGAATGCGCGCTTCCCTCAGAGACGTAAACGTCCGCCCGTCGTAGACTATGTCCTCCGCATCACCCTGCAGATGCCCGCCCTTGATGACGACGACGCGAGGACCGAGTTCGTGAATGCGCCGGGCCGCTTCGCGCATGCGGTCGACGGTGTCAATGGTCATTCCGGCGATGGCCTGGCCTTCGTGGAGGTTGGGGGTCACCACCGTCGCCAGCGGCAGCAGAATCGTCTTGAGCGCGTCCATCGCATCCGGATGCAGCAACGGCGCGCCCGACTTGGCGATCATCACGGGATCGACGACCAGGTTGGGAATGTGGTGATGGCGGACGCGGTCGGCCACGGCCTCGATGATCCCGGCATTGCTCAGCATCCCGGTCTTTGCGGCATCCACGCCGATATCGGTCACCACCACGTCGATCTGCTGCGCCACGAACTCCGGGGGAATCTCGACAACTCCGAAGACGCCGGTCGTATTCTGGGCGGTCAGCGCGGTGATGGCGGTCATCCCGAACACGCCCAATGCGGAGAAGGTTTTCAGGTCTGCCTGGATTCCCGCCCCGCCGCCCGAATCCGAGCCCGCGATCGCCAGTGCCCGCTTCGTCGCCATCAACGCACCTCGCGCCGACCCACGAAATGGTCCCAGCCTCCTGCCAGAGAGGAGACGGTGCCGTCGGCCAGCCGGACCGTGACACCGTCGGCCGCGGGCCGCACCTCACCGATGCGTGAGAGGCGTGTGCCCACCGCGCCCACGGCGGCGGTCAGCCGGCTCAGCGCGCCCGGCGGCGCAGCCACCAGGAGCTCGAAATCTTCCCCGCCACGCAGCGCCAGGTCGAGCGGATCGAGCCCGAGGTCGGCCGCGGCAACGCGAACATCAGATGAGATCGGCAACGCGGCGGCATCGATGCAGGCCCCGACGCCGCTCTCCTCTGCCAGCCGCTGGAGGTCGCTCGCCAGCCCGTCGCTGAGATCCATCGCCGCGTGCACGGCGCGTGTCTGCGCGAGCGCCTGACCTTCCCGCACCCGAGGGGTCGGGGTGCAGTAGGCCGCCACCAGCTGCTCGGATCCTCCGGGTACGCGCCCGCGGGTGGCGACTTCCCCGCCGCGCAGCAGACGCAATCCCGCAGCCGCGCGGCCCAGGTCGCCGGTGACCAGGAGCGCATCGCCGGCCCGCGCACCCTGGCGGCGCAGGACCAGCGCCGGGTCAACGTCGCCGAGCACGGTGACATCGATCACCAGATGGCCGCCGCTCTGACTGATGTTTCCGCCGGCGACGACCATCTCCCACCGCGCGGCTTCATCGCGCACGCCATCGTACACCGCCTCGACCCAGGACGTCTCGATCGAGGCCGGCAACAGCAGAGACAGCAGGGCATATCGCGGGGTTCCACCCATGGCCGCGATGTCGCTGACATTCACAGCGATCGCTCGATGTCCGATCTGCTGCGGCGTCATCACCTCCCGCAGAAAGTGGACGCCGTCGACCTGCGCATCCACCGTGGCCAGGAGGTGCCGCCCCGGGGGTATGGGCAGCACGGCGGCGTCGTCGCCTACGTATGGCGAGGCCAGACGCTCCCGGAGGCGCGCCAGCAGGCCGAACTCGCCGACGTCACCGACCGTCTCGTGCGGCATCGATGCGCTCCCGCAGTCTCCCAGCCGCGGCGGCGATGTCCTCCTGCCCGACGACCGCGGCGATGACCGCGATGCCGGCGGCGCCGGCGCGCACGACCTCGGCGGCGTTGTCGGCGGTAATCCCTCCGATGGCCACCACGGGAATCGTGACGGCGCGGACGATCTCACCCAGTCGGGCGACACCGAGGGGGTCTCCCGCGTCGGGCTTTGTCAAGGTGGCGAACACCGACCCCACGCCGAGGTAATCGGCTCCCAGAGCCTGCGCGCGCCGCGCCTCCTCGATCGTCCCGGCTGAGGCGCCCACGATCCTCCCGGCGCCGACGATCTTCCGGGCGGATGGGATAGACACATCGTCTGGGCCCACGTGCACACCATCGGCGCCGCACTCCGCGGCGATATCGGCACGATCGTTGACGATGAACACGGTGCGAAAGCGACGGCAGATCGCGGCGATGCGCCGGCCGATGGCGACAACGTCACCGGCGGGCAGCGCCTTCTCACGCAATTGGACCGCCGTTGCGCCACCGCGAATGGCGGCCTCCGCCTGCTCTTCGTGGGGGCGGCCGGAGATGACGCGGTCGGTCAGGACATACAACGTCAGGTCCACGCCGCGTCCCGAACCGAGATCCGCGCGCTGCCGGCCAGGTGTTGGGGACTCAGTGCCGCGAGCGCGTCGATGACCGCGACCTTGAATGTCCCCGGCCCGCCGGCGCCTTGTGCCGCGATCTCCGCGGCCACGCCGGTTGCGGCCAGCCCCGCGGTTGCGGCCAGCAGCGCGTCTTGCTCGATCGCCGCGAACGCCGCGATGATGGCCGTCGCCAGATCGCCGCCTCCGCTGATCCTGGCCAGCATCGGATCGCCATTCTCCACGGAGACATGCCGGCGGCCGTCGCTGACGTGGTCGCGGGCGCCGGTGACGGCCGCGACCGCGCCGGTCGTCTGCGCCAGTACCGCGGCGAGCTCATCTCCCGGGCGCGAGGGACCGTGCGACTCGACGCCGCGCATCGTCCCCTCGGCGCCGAGGATCGCGGCGGCCTCGCCGGGGTTGGCGCGCACGATGGCAACCCGAAGGTCGCCAAGCGCCCGCCGCGCATTTGCCAGCCGAAACGCCGACGCCCCCGCGCCAACGGGATCGACGATGATGGGAACGCCGGCCGCGCCCGCGGCCCGTCCCGCGCGGATCATCGCCTCTACGCGCTCCTCGGTGGGCGTCCCGAGGTTGAGCACCAGAGCCTGGGAGGCCGACGCGATCTCTTCGACCTCCTCGCCCGCGAGCGCCATCACCGGCAGCGCGCCCAGGGCCAGCGTGGCATCGGCCACGTCGCGCATCGTCACCAGGTTGGTCATGAGATGCACCAGTGGCCGCCGGTCTCTCAACCGCGACAGGAGATCGCCGATGCGGTCGGGCAGGTCGTCGCCCCGCAAGGCGCTCACCGTTTTCGTGTCAGCGCAGTGTAGAGGATGAGGGGCACCAGGAAGCTGGGCACCGACGCCCCCAGCCAGGGGAGCGTAGCGCTCAAGGGAAACGGCAGGTGGAGCCATCGAAACACCGACCCCAGGCTTGTGGTCCAGCCAGGAATCCCTGTGGGCACGATCCACTGATACACCAAAAACCCCATGGCCCATGCCAGAAGACCGGGCCAGTGGACACCGCCCCGGTACCAGTAGGCGCCGCCCTCACGGTACAATTGGCCGATGTCGTAGCGCCGCCGGATGAGAAAATAGTCCGCGGCCAGGACACCAAACAGCGGTACGAAGAACGACCCAATCAAGAATAGAAAAATCTCGTATCGCGCGATGTCCAAGGAAGCGGCCAGGACGAAACAGATCGCTCCCACGAGCACCGCCAGAGACCGCTGGCTCGCCCGGGGCAGGATGTTCTGAACGCTGACCGTCGTCGAGTAGATGTTGGCGAAGGCGTTGTCCGTCTCATCGACCAGCAGCAGGACCAGCGCGGCCCATCCTCCCGTCACGCTCATGATGGCCGGGACGAGATCCGCCGTCTTGAGCGCCAGTACGAAGAGCGCGCCCAGCGCGTAGAACCAGACGTTGGCGACGAAGTAGCCGATGTACGTCCCCCAGAACGCCGCGCCCGTGTGCCGGGCGAATCTGTTGTAGTCGGCCACCAGCGGCAGCCAGGACACCGGCATGGCGATCACGAGATCGACGCCCAGCCAGAACGGCAGCTTGCCGTCCCCCGGCGCGCCAAGAAGGGCGCGGATATCGTAGCGCGTCGCGAGGTACCAGGTCAGGTAGAGTGCCGACGCGTAGACCAGCCAGATCGCAAATCGCCTCAGCCACCTGCGCACGACCAGCAGCGGGCCGCCGATCGCGAGCAGCGTGGCCACCGCTGCAAACACCAGCATCCACGGGACCAGGAGTTCGACGCCAAAAAGCGTCTTTGAGATGCGGCTGGCTCCCGAGCCCATGATGAAGACTTCAAAGGCTCCCCAGCCGATGAGCTGGATGACGTTCAACACGGTGGCCAGGTATGAGCCACGGATGCCGAGCGCCGGGCGGTACAGGACCATCGTCGGCACGGCGGTATCGCTGCCGATCGAGCCGGCCAGCGCGAGGAGCAAGTTGCCGATGAGCGTTCCGATAACGATGGCCAGCAGTGCCTGGGTGAAGCCCAAGCCCGGGACAAGGAGCGTTCCCGCCAGCAGCACGAGCAGTCCGACGCCCAGGCTGGACCACAGCGCGAAGTAGTCGAGGAACCCCAGGAAACGGTGGGTGGCGGGGACAGGCTCGATGCCCCACTCGGGTGGGGACGCGACGCGCGCCCGCCTCAGAGCCTGGACCGCCATTCTACACCTCTCGTCCGGAGATCCGCGGGACGACGCCGGTGCGCTTCAGAGCTCTCAGCACGATGTAGCCGAGGATCGCGCCGGGAATCGAGCTGGCCAGAAACAGCCCCATGAGCGTCATCAATGGAATCCCCCGCCCCATCACCTGGGGTGCAACGACGAGCGCACCTATCGTGGCGCCGATGAACCCGGTACCGATCGGCTCGAGCAGTGCCACCCAGTCGCGCCGCCAGAGCAAATACGCAAACCCCACGACGAGGGCTCCGGGAATACCGCCGGGAAACGCCAGCGGGGTTCCTACACCAAGCGCGTTGCGGAGGATAGCCGCCACGGTCGCCGCCAGTGCGGCGTACCAGGGGCCGATAAGCACGCCGGCGACGGCGTTGATCGTATGCTGCCAGGGAAGCACCCGGGCACCGGCAACAGGAAACGCCCCCGGAAAGAAGGACAGCGCCACCGGCAGCGCGGCAAAGAGCGCAGCAAGCACAAGCCTGTGGGTTTGCATCGTGTCCTCCGGGGCGGCCCAATACAAAAACCGCCATCCGACCAGGTGGCGGTGCGCCCCAGCCATTCCCCACGCCAGTATTACCTGGATCGGGTCCAACGGGGTCGGCGAATTGCCAGACGCTGACGCGTCCGGTCGGTCGGTTCGCCCTCTCAGCCCGCCTACACGAGCTCCCCCAGGGCACTATGCGATTCTGCAGTCGATAATACGCTGCCACGCGTCGCGCGGCAAGTGCCCGCAGGTCCAGCTCGTGGGGGATGACCTCGGAGGAGAGGACGACCTCCTACCGAACTTCCTGGGCATCACTGATGACCGAAACGGCCTACGTGCTCATCCGGTTGGTGCGCAGCACGCCCGCGGAAGTCGCGCGCAGGGTCCGCCGCGTTCAGGGCGTCGCTGAGGCGGCCGTGACAATGGGCGAAGTTGACGTGCTCGCCATCGTGCGGGAGGACTCGACGAAGGGGTTCGCGGGAATCAGCCGGGAGATCGGAGCGATCGAAGGCGTGAAGTCCGTGTCGGTCTGTGTGGTCGTCCGGCCCTAGCCCGGCGGGCGTCTCATGCCGGGACGCGCGGGCTGATCCCGATCAGGTTTCGGAGCAGGCGGTGGGTCACTTCCAGCGCCAGACAGCCGTCCTCCGCTGAGACGAGAGGCCGGTCCTCCCCACGCACGCACGCAACGAAGTGCATGAGCTCGGCGCGCAGCGGTTCATCCCCTTCCAGGACGAGCCGTTGATGCTCACCGTTGAAGTGCCGCATGCTGATGATCTCGTGCAGGAAATCCAGGTGGATGGCCCGATCAGGTGTCGTGATGTCCATGTCCACGGCCTTCACGGCCGACACCCGGCTGGCGGTGAGCGTCACGCGGCAGCCACTCTCGAGGGTCAGGTGCGCGACGGCCAGATCCTCGTGGCTGTTGTGCACCCGCACGCCCACGCCGCCGACCTCCACCACCCGGCCCGGAACGAGCGAGAGCACGATGTCGATGTCGTGGATCATCAGGTCAAGGACGACGCCGACGTCCATGACCCGACGCGGATCGAACGGACGCACTCGCCGCGCCTGGATGTGCAGGGGTTCGGACGCGACCTGACGCAGGCGCTGCACGGCGGGTTTGAAGCGCTCCACATGCCCGACGAGCATCACCGTGGCGCGGCGGGCGCTCAACTCGACCAGCCGCTCCGCTTCCTCAACGGTGGCGGTCATCGGTTTTTCGAGCAGCACGTGCACGCCGGCGTCGAGAAAGTCTCGCGCCACCTCGTAATGGAGCACCGTGGGCACGACGACGCTGACGGCGTCGACCATGCCGATCAGCGCGCGATGCTCGGTGTGGCCCGTCGTCGCGTGACGCAGGGCGGCCGCCCGGGCCTCCCGTGCGTCGCGATCGACGACTCCAACCAGATCCACGCCGGGGAGCGACGCAAACACGCGCGCGTGATGCCGGCCCCATTGGCCGAGCCCGATGACGCCGACGCGCAGCGGCTGCTGGCTCATCGCTCCATCCCGGGCGCCAAGCGCACGGCGGCGACGATCGTCTCGAGATCGTCGGCGGTGAGCGCCGGATGGACCGGGAGTGAGAGCACCTGGCGCGTCAGCGCCTCGGCGTGGGGATAGCTGCCGGCAAAACCGAGGCGGCTGTATGCCGGGGTGTGAGGGACGAGCGTCGGGTAGTACACGCGGCAGCCCACGCCGGCGGCCTCGAGGTGCCTGGCCAGCCCATCGCGGTTGCGTGGCACTCGTACCGTGTACTGATGATAGACGTGCCGATATCCAGAGGGCTCGGTGGGCACGTGCAGCCACGGCAGGGCCCGGAGTCCCTGCGTGAGCCGGCGGGCGTGTTCACGCCGTCGTTCGTTGCGGGCCTCCAGGTGCTGAAGCTGAACGAGGCCAATTGCCCCGGCGATCTCGGTGAGCCGGTAGTTGAACCCCACGACTTCGTGGGCATACTCCTCGTCGCCGCGCGGATCGACCAACAGACGGGCTCGGCGCGCGACGCGCTCATCGCCGGTCACAACCATGCCGCCCTCACCGGTGGTCATGTTCTTCGTCGGGTAGAAACTGAAGATGCCGACGTCCCCGAACGTGCCGACGCGCCGGTCCTCGATCGCAGCCCCGTGGGCCTGGGCGCAGTCCTCGATGAGGAGGGCCCCGTACTGGTCGGCCAGGCGCCGAAAGGCCGGTGCATCGGCCGGCAGGCCGTAGAGGTGGACGATGAGGATCGCCCGCGCGCCGCCGGCACGAAGTACTGCTTCGACCGCGGCGGGATCGAGGTCGCCGGTGGCGGGGTCAACGTCGACAAAGACCGGCTGCGCGCCCGCGTGGATGATGGCATTGCTCGTACCCGCAAACGTGAACGGCGTGGTGACAACGCGATCGCCACGTCCAATACCCAACGCCAGCATGGCCACCTGGAGCGCGGCGCTGCCCGACGACGTCGCCACGGCATGCGGAACGCCGAGGTAGCCGGCGAACGCTTCCTCGAACGCCTTGACCCGGCGCCCCGCAACCAGCGCGCCTGACGTCAAGACTTCTAGGACCTGCCGCCGTTCCTCCTCGCCGATCTGCGGCCGGGCGATGGGAATCACAGTGACCGTGCGCGGGGTCATCGACCTCTCCCCGAAGCGGCCCGCTGGCCGTGGCTCATCCATATAGTCTCCGCCGGGGGATGTCGATTTTCTCGCCCGCCAACGGTGCGGGGAGAGGAAGCGACACCACGCTCCGGCGCGTGGAGTTGCCTACTGGACGACGACGCGTCTGCCGGTCGAGATCAGGTAGATGATGAAAATCAGGAGCAGGACGACAATCAACTCCGCTTGCCCCCGCTCATCGCGCAGGGTCTTGCCAACGGCCAGGCGCAACCATGTGTGCAGCCAGATCAGCATCGTTCACCTCCGGGGTCAGGTTGATACGGGTTCGAGTTGCCCTTTGAGTGCCGCCAGCATGCTCTCGCAGTTCTTGCGCATGAGGACCTTCACCAGCGTGCTCAACAGCGGACCTGCCAGGGGGATATCCAGCTCGTAGTCCACGACCAGCCGGGTACGCGTGCCGTCGGGTACGGCCTCAAACGTCCAGGAACCCTGATACCGGCTGAAGTCGCCCGACCGCTGCCTGAACGTGCACGTGTGCCCGGTATCGTCCCACTCGTCTTCTTCGATCCAACGGATCTTCCGACCCTGGACCACTCCGACCCACTGCGTCACGGTGCCCCCCGGCAAACGCTCGAGGACTGTAACGCTCTCCAGATCCGGCATGAACTGGGGGAACCGTTCGACGTCCTTGGCCAGCGCGTAGACACGATCGAGGGGAGCGCGGATCAGCGTCGACGCTTCAACGTTGGCCACGCGGGGCCTCCCCGTTGGTCTCGTCCTGTTCGACTATACTCATACGCTCCGCGGCTGTCAACGAAACGGCCGGGGCGTCTTCGGGCACACGGCCGGGCGCCACCCGCCGCGCCGCGACAAGGAATCCGGTGTGTGCCACCATGCGGTGCGCAGGGCGCACGCTCTGCCCTTCGATGTGCCACGGGCGCTGCAGGGTCTCAACCGTCTCGATGAGCGCGAAGCCGCGGCTCGACCGAAACGACTCCACGATCTGAGAGACCTGCACCGTCGTCGGCAGGTAGGCGAGCAGCACGCCGCCTCCTCGCAGCGCCGCAAGCACGGGCGGCACCACGCGCCACGGCTCGGGCAGGTCAAGGACAATGCGGTCCGCGGGTCCATCAGGAATGCCTGTGGCGATGTCGTGCAGGCGCAGGGTGAGCGTGGGCGTCTCGCCCAGATACCGCACGATGTTGCGCGCCGCGCCCCGCAGGAACTCCTCCCGCACCTCGTATGAGAAGACCCGCCCATGTGGCCCTACAGCGCGCACAAGCGCCATGGTCAGCGCTCCAGAGCCGGTTCCGGCCTCGACGACCGTCGCGCCGGGATAGATATCGGCGAGCAGCAGAATCGTGGCCAGGTCTTTGGGATAGATCACCTGCGCGCCGCGAGGCATCGCCAACACATAGTCGGCCAGCGTCGGACGCAGGGCCAGCAGGGGCTCACCCCGTGAGGTCTCGACCGTGCTGCCCTCCGAGAGGTCGATCAGATGGTCGTGGGAAATCCGGCCACCACGCAGGTCGTAGGCGCCCCCCGGTGTCAGCCAGATCAGGTAGGTCCGCTGCTTGCGGTCGATGAGGAGAACAGGATCACCGGCGGAAAACGTCCCCGCACGCATCACCAGCCCGCGCTCGCCGGACCCGCGAAGCGGATGGTCAGGATGCTCACGCCGCGAGTCCGCGCGGACGAACGTTCTCCTGCACCCATCGGACGATCTCCTCCAGCGAGGCTCCGGGTATAAAGATCTTCGTGATGCCCGCCGCCTGCAACCCCGGGATGTCTTCTTCGGGGATGATCCCCCCGCCAAACGTCGGCATGTCGGTCACGCCGCGCTCGCGCAGCAGCGCCGTGATGCGCGGAAAGAGCACGTTGTGCGCACCCGAAAGGATCGACAGTCCGATGGCGTCGACATCTTCTTGAATCGCCGCGTTCACGATCATCTCCGGTGTCTGGTGGAGACCGGTATAGATGACCTCGCACCCAGCGTCACGGAGCGCGCGCGCGACCACCTTGATGCCCCGATCGTGGCCGTCGAGTCCGGGCTTGGCCAGCAGGATGCGCAAGGCACGGGCCATTGACTCGATAGTAGCGCCCGCCCGCAGGCGCCCGCAATAGAGGCGATTTACCCGAAGATCGGCGCCGGATCCAGCACGAACCCCGGGAGAACGGGGTCGAGCGGCACGAGGGCGGACGATCCAGACACCTGCACGTCGCGATCCGGCAGATAGACTTCGACGGCTTGGTGCTGCGGGTCGACCAGCACGGCCAGCCGTGCTCCATTTGCAAGGTATGTCCGCATTTTGGCGCGCAGGTCCTTCACTGTATCACTTTTCGAGGCAACTTCGAAGACCGCGTCGGGGCAGAGACGTGCAAAGTCGTCCCGTTGCTCGGGCGTGAGGCTCCCCCAGCGCGCCTTCGGCATCCACGACGCGTCCGGCGCAAACAGCGAACCATCAGGGAGCCGGAAGCCGGCCGAAGGGCCGAACACAACACCGCCGTGGTCATCAGCCCAACGGCTCAGTTGCGCCACCAGTACCGCCTCTCGCCGGCCCCCCTCGCTGCTCGCAGGAGTCACGATCAGTTCCCCCGCTGCGTTGCGCTCGAACTGAAATCCCGGGTTCCGCTGCGACAGCTCCGCGATCTCTGCGTCGCTCGGCGGTGCAGCCAGCCTGAGGCTGATGGCCATGGCGAGCCCTCCTGATGGATGTGCGTCGATTGTATCACGCAGCTTCCGGATACGTGTCCGCCCGAAGCCTGAGCGTGACGGCACCCGCGGCATCCTCCGCCTGAAGCGTGCAGACTGGATCCACCTCAAGACGGTCATCGGCCCAACGGAGATCGTTTGTGGGAGCCCAGTCTAAGCAATCGCAGGCTCGCGGTACTCGCCGTAGAAAGCCCCTCAGGCAGCCACGGTGTCTCGTCCAGTTGTGACGTGCGCCGTGAACGCGGAACCGCAGCCGGGAAGGTCAAACGGTCAGGCGCGCGCCCCTATCCCCGACAGGAACCCGAGCACGGCTCGGTTCAATGCCTCCGCCTGCTCCATGTTGACCAGATGTGCGGCGTCTGGAATGACAACCTTGCGGGCTCCGCGAATGCGTGCGTGAAGCAGGTCGGAGATCGCCAGGATGTCGGGCTGGTCCCGATCGCCGACGACGACCAGCGTCGGGACCCGGATCTCAGCGATCCGGTCGATGGTCTTCCACGGCGGATCGTGATGGGGAATGCCCTTCAGGAAAAAGAACCCAGAGTTTCCTTCGATGAGCTTCCTGGCTCGTTCGCGTACCGTTGGCTCAGCGTGGCCTCCCATTCCATCAACCCACACCTCTGTCATAAGATCCACGACTTTCGAGGCATCCCCGGTCGCCACGGCCGCATCGAGGCGAGATCGGCGTCGCTGGACTTCCTCAGAGACCTGATAACCCCGCAGGCCCGATGCGACCGGGATCAGCGAGGCGACCATCTCGGGATGCTCGACTGTGAAACTGAGTGCGATGCTGCCCCCCATCGAAAGTCCCAGAACATTCGCCCGATCGACGTCCAGAAACCGCAGGAGTTGGTACAAGTCTTCTAAGACGGAAAATGATTCGTGCGACATCTTCGACTTACCAAAACCCCGGTTGTCATATCGGATGACCTTGTAACGCGGCGCGAAGGCAGCGACCTGCTCGTCCCACATGCGACAGTCGGCGATGCCGGCATGGATGAGCACCAGCGCAGGACCCTGACCCGCCACCTCATAGTAGAGGCGCGCGCCGTTTACTTCCGCGAACGCTTGCGTGACAGCCTCGCTCATCGATGACACCGGGAAGACTACAGCACTCTTCTTGCTAGATGATGGCGGGCTCGCGGTACTCGCCGTAGACCTTTTTCAGCATGCCGCAGATCTCGCCGAGGGTGGCATAGGCCCTGACGCACTCGAGGATATGATCCATGGTGTTTTCGGATCCCTCGGCGGCGCGGCGCAGGCCGGCCAGCCGGCGCTCGACGACGCTGCCATCGCGCTCCGCCCGGACGCGCCGGGTACGCTCGATCTGGCGCCGCTCCACCTCCGGATCGATCTTGAGGGTTGGAATCGCCGGCTCCTCCTCGGCCACGAAGTCGTTGACGCCGACGATGATCCGGTCCTTCCGCTCGAGCTGCTGCTGGAAGCGGA
>JBQTJP010000222.1:0-2818 GCA_052386995.1 Armatimonadota bacterium | reverse complement strand
TCACGGTTGAGTGGCAGCCACCCAAACGGTTCGAGGGCACCACGGAGAGCGGCGCCCGCTTCGTCATGGACGCCCGTGTCGATGCCGGTGGGGGTGGCGCCGGTCCGACGCCGATGGAGACCGTGCTGGCCGCTTTGGCGGGTTGCACGGGGATCGACGTGGTCGGCATCCTTGAGAAGATGCGCGCGGGGCACGAGGGCCTGGCGATCAGCGTGTCGGCCGAGCGCGCGTCAGAGCATCCACGCGTGTTCACGAAGATTCACCTGCGGTACACCGTGTGGGGAAAGGGCCTGGCACGCGATCAGGTGGAGCGGGCGGTGATGCTCTCCAAGGAGAAATACTGCTCCGTGTCGGCGATGCTCTCGCGCACCGCCGCGCTCACGCACGAGCTATTTGTGACCGAGCGGGCACCGAGCGGAGAATCGCGTTAGGACTGATGGAAGATCGCGCCCGGAGGAATCTTTTCGGACCGGGGAGAAACAGTGCGCGCTATCATCCCACCTTTTGCATCGACCTGCTGCTCCTCTACATGAAGTGATTTTCACACAAGGGGGCGCATAGATGCGTCGATTCGCGGCTATCGTGTGCATCATGCTGGTGTCAGCAGTCTTGCCGGGGAGTGTTGGCGCAGATGATCCTCGCGCACAGGCGGCGATCCTCTTCTCTTCCGACGGGATGCGGCCCGACCTGGTGCAACGCTACGCACGAGGGGGGTTCCTGCCGACGATGGCTGACCTGCTCCGCCGCGGCGTGCGCGGGGACAACGGCCTGGTCCCCGCCCTCCCACCCAACACCGGCGCCGGCTGGACGACCCTGGTGACCGGGGCCTGGACCGGGGTCCACGGCTCCACCAACAACACATTCTACGAAACCGGGCTGCCACCGTCCGGCATGCTTGCCGGTTTCCAGCGCGATGTGTCGGCGTTCGCCGCCGGTGTGGTCCAGGCGGACACGTTGGGCGAGGCGGCCGAGCGGGCCGGGAAGAGTGCCGTCTTCCTGGAATGGCCGGCCTCCCGGTTCTTCTCCAGCCCGCCCCGGAACTTCAAGGGCCCGGCGATCGACTTCCGGTCGTTCTTCTCCCGCCGCGGGATCATCACCAACTTCGACCTGCCGGGCGTGAACTGCGCCGCATTGGCGAACAGCAACCCTCAGTGCACGAGGGTGACCCTGGTG
The DNA here is from genome assembly GCA_052386995.1 of Armatimonadota bacterium. Lineage (GTDB taxonomy): Bacteria > Sysuimicrobiota > Sysuimicrobiia > Sysuimicrobiales > Humicultoraceae > JBQTJP01. The sequence goes on along the minus strand of JBQTJP010000222.1, from coordinate 1,645 downwards.
CCGGCGACCGGATGGATCAATGAACCGGCCTCCGAGCGGCCGGCATTAGAGACCACGCTGAGCGTCGTAACGACGTTTGCGGCCAAGAATCCCACGCGCAACTATTTCCTCTACATCTTTGACAGCACGATGGATGGCGTCGTGAACTATGACAAGGTGGTCGTGGCTACGGCGCGGGACATCCAGACGTTCGTGGCCAAGCTGCAGCCGGGCCAGGGGTTCGTCGAGGTGAAGGTCCAGCTCACCGTGACGATGACCGACGCCCGCAGGGCCGCGGGGCTTTACCTGAAGCTCATCGACATGACCCCGAATCTGTCACAGTTCCGAATCCACTTCACATCGATCGCGCGCGTCAACGCCAACCAGCCGGCCCTGGAGGAGTTTCTGGCGTCCGAATTCCCGACGACCCAGGCCGCCGACTTCGCACCGCTGGAAGCCGGTCTCATCCCTGAAGAAGTGTACGCTGAGGGCGGGCTGCTCTGGGAGCACAGTCACTGGCCCATACTGGAGCACCTGGTGGTGACCTACAGGCCGGAGGTCCTGATGCTCGGCACCCCGCTCACCGATGAGTTCCAGCATCAGTTTCTGGCACTGGTGACTCCCGGGACGCCGGTCTTCGACGACGCAAACCGCGACGGGGTGCCCGACGGCCGCGTGGCCGCACGGGAGGCGCTTATCCGACGGGCGTATCAAAGCGCCGACATGACGCTGAAGCGCGCGATGGATCACATGAACGCGTTCGTGGCGGAGCCCGCCGTGTTCGTCTCGGCGGATCATGGGTTCGCGCCGACGTGGAGGACGGTGAACGCAGACCGCGTGCTCTTTGAGGCCGGGCTTACACCTGACCCCGACGTGGCGCCGCTCACGAGCAACTGCCGGCCGGCGAGAGCGACAGACCGGGTGAAAGCCTGCACCTCGGGCGCCACGGCGCAGATCTATATCAACCTTCAGGGCCGCGACAACCCGGGTGTGGTACCGGTGGCCGAGTATGACAACGTGCGCCAGCAGATTGTCAAGGCCTTTGCCGGCCTGCGCGACGGCGGCGTGCGGGTGGTCGACCGCATCTTCCTGAAGGAGGACCTGGAGCGCATCCGTATCGGCGGCCGCATCCAGAACGTGACGCATCCGACCCGCACCGGGGACGTCGTGGTGATCCTGAAAGCACCAGGATATCAGTTCACCGCGGCGGTCCGCCGCTTCACCATCGCCGACAACAACGTCTTCGGGCAGCACGGGTTCTGGCCCGATGCCGTCAATCTACGGCGCAATGTGAACCTGCATTCCACGTTCATCATGGCCGGGCCGGGCATCCGCTCGGGCGTCGTCCTGCGGCGGGTGGCCATGGTGGATGTCGCGCCGACGGTCGCGGCGGTCCTGGGCATTGATCCGCCGTTGAATTCGCAGGGCCGCGTGCTGCGCCGCGGACTCATCAATCCCTGAGGCCGCCGGCTTCGCGGCGCACCCGGAGGTGAACGTGACGCGGTTGTCGTAGGGTGCTCTCGTCCACACAACCTCCCGGGGGACCCGGGGAAGGAGGACCCACAATGAGGCGGCTGAATATTGCCGTGCTTGTAGTACTGGTGGCCCTGCTGGCGATGCCGGTCTCAATGGTGCCGGCTTCGTCAGATCAACGAATACGGACCAA
>JBQTJP010000221.1:0-11589 GCA_052386995.1 Armatimonadota bacterium | reverse complement strand
CATTCAGGTTCGGTCACTGCACCATCAGGTGCAGGCGTTCATTCTTAAGGCCAGCTACGAGGGCAGCCTTGGCCCGGGGGATCGCTTGAACGAGAGCACGATCAGCGCGCAGCTCGGGATCAGCCGCACCCCGGTGCGCGAGGCCTTGACCTATCTGGAGGGCTCGGGGCTCATCGTCCGTATCCCGCGGCGCGGATTCTTTCTCGCATCCTTGTCCGCGGAAGACGCGGCGCATTGTTACGCCATGCGCGAGTTACTCGAAGGATGTGCGGCCCATACTGTTGCCGGGCACCTCAGCGAAACGCAGGTCCGAGAGCTGCGCGAGGTCATCGACCGCATGGGCGCCGCGGTGGAGGCGGGCAACTGGCCACAGGCCGCCGTGCACAACATCGCCTTTCACGAGGCCGTGGTGGGCATGGCCGGGAACCCCGTCTTGCATCGCATGTGGACGTCGGTGGGCCCGGTGTTGTGGTTCTTTGATTCGCTGACGCGAAGGACCGCGCAACCCAACGCCCGGGAGGGATTTGTCGAGCGCCATGAGATCCTGCTGACTGCCTTGACGAGGACGAATGCCGGCGCGGCCGAAGCGGCGTTCGTCGCGCACATCGACAGCGTGAAGAGAGCAGTCGTCGACCGCCTGAAGACCATCGGGATGCGTGGTAGTAATGGTCGTGTCGGTGCCAGTCGTCCGACCGAAGATGTCAATCAGAGGGGGGACCGATGATGAGGAAACGCACGACGTACACCGTGGCTTTCGTGCTTGCGGCGCTGATCGCCGTTCCGTTGCTGAGCTATGCGCCGCTGCGTGCGCAGCAGCCGCTGACCCTGCGGGTGCTCGACGAGGGCCCGCAGGTTGGCCCGTGGCATAAGGCAGCCATGGACTACGAGCGCGTGACGAACGGGCGGGTTCGCGTCGAATGGATTGCCTCTCCCTGGCCCGGGATCCACACGCGGCTTGCGACCAGCTTTGCGGCGGGGGATACCCCCATCGACATCACCAAGACGTGGGGCGGTTGGACAAACGAGTTCTGGCCGTTTTTCCAGGCGATCGACGATCGCTGGCCGCAGCCGCAGCGCGACTCCCTCCTCTCGTATGCACTCCATCCCGTGTCGGCCGCCGGGCATTTCTACGGCGTGCCGCGGCACGTCACGCTGTACTATTTCTACTGGAACAAGAAGATGTTCCAGGAGGCGGGGCTCGACCCCAACAAGCCGCCGCAGACGCTCGACGAGCTCGTCACCGCGTGCAAGAAGCTGACGCGCGACCGGGACGGCGACGGGCGAATCGACCAGTGGGGCTACGCCGAAAGCATGGAAGGCGGCTCGCCGATGCTCAACACGTTCGAGCGCTGGCTGTATCGGGCCGGGGGAGAGGTTCTGGATGCCCGAGGCAACCCAACCTTCAACGACCGGCGTGGGGTTCGGGCGCTGCAGGTGATCTACGATTTCGTCCACACGCACAAGTGTATGGATGTCGGCCAGCTGCAGCTGGGCAACGGCGCGACACGGCAGGTGTTCAACGCCGGGCGCGTCGCCATGATGTCGATGTGGGGCTCGGGGTGGGCGGAGTCTCATGATCCCAACCGCGCGACGAAGGACGTTATCGGGAACGTCGGGATCACGATTCTCCCGTCGCTCGACGCGTCGGTGACGCGGAGCGCGACAATCCACGGCTCCGAGGGGTACGCGATTACCAAATCCGCGGCACGACGGGGCGTGGTGGAGGAGGCCTGGAGGCTGTTACAGCACATGACCTCCACGTCGGTCCAGCTCGAAGCCCTCAAGACACGCGGGTACCTTCCGCCGACGCTGCGCCTGTATCAGGATCCCGAGCTCACCCGCGATGCCTACCTGGGTCCGCTCATGGCGGCCACGGCAGAGGCCGGCAGGTATCCGGTGAAGCGGTTTGTGTGGTCCGACTACGGCCGGATCGAGGACACCGTCGAAGCCGAGCTGCAGAACGCGCTCCGAGGGCGAAAGCCCATTCCCGACGCGCTGAACACGGCGGCGGCGGCCGTCGCCCGGATCTTGAAAGGGCCTTAGGCGGCATTGAATTTTGCGGATCGTCGAAGTGTAGCACGAGCGGGGCAGTTGCGGCGTCGCCTGCGGGTGCGGGCGACGCCGTTCCTCTTGCTGCTCCCCGCCTTGCTGCTGCTGGGAGCCGTCGCGGCCTACCCTTTGCTGGGGGCTCTGCGGCTCAGCTTCTTACAGTTCCGCATCAACGCGCCGGAACGGTTCGTCGGGCTCGACAACTTCAGCAAGATACTGACGGATCCGCAGACGCTGTCATCCATGGGCATCACGGCCATCTTCGTCGCGGGGAGCGCCACCGCCCTGCTCCTGCTCGCGTATCTGCTGGCTTTGCTGCTCTACCAGGATTTTCCCGGACGGCGCATCATCAGGACGGTCGTCTTGATTCCCTGGGCGCTGGCGCCGGTGGTCAACGGCCTCATGTGGAAATCGCTCTACGCGCCGAACTTTGGTCCGCTCAACGACATGCTCGCCCGGCTGGGCCTGATCGCGCAGAGCGTGAACTGGGTGACGGAATTCCCCATGCCGAGCCTCATCCTGGCGTATGTGTGGAAGGTGCTCCCGTTCCCGACCCTGGTGATCCTGGCCGGGCTCGAAAGCGTCCCGCCAGAATTGTATGAAGCTGCCCAGGTCGATGGCGCCGGATCGACACGGCGATTCAGGCACATCACCCTGCCGCTGTTGCGGACGGTCACGCTCCTGGCCACCATCCTGGTGCTCGTGGACGCGCTGCACGTTTTCGCCATCGTGGATATCCTCACGCGCGGCGGCCCCGGTGGTCAGACCATGGTGCTGAACTACACGATCTTTCGCACCGCCTTCAGGTACCTGGACTTCGGCTACGGCGCCGCGATGGCATTTACGCTGACCGCGGGGATTCTGGTGCTCTCGTTCCTGTACGTCCGGGCGTCGGCGGAGGCCGCGCTGGTGACCGAGCGGTGAGACGGGCCCGGCGCGGCGCCAAGTACCTCTTCGTGTACGCGGCGGTCGTGGTCGTCGCGGTCTGGGCGCTCTTCCCTGTCTACTGGATTGGGAGTTCGAGCATCCGCCCGCAGTACGAGATGGTGGCGACACCGCTGCGATATCTCCCCCAAACGGTCACGTTGAGAAGCTACCGGGCGGCCCTGGCGGACAGCGGGTTCACGCGCGCCATCCGGAACACCGTCGCCGTGGCCGGCCTGACAACGCTGCTGGCTCTGGCGACCGGCGCGTGCGCCGCGTACGCGTTCGCGCGTTTCAACTTCCGCTTCAAACGCCAGCTGTTTCTCAGCATTTTTCTGCTGCGCATGGTGCCCGCGTTCACGCTGGCCATTCCGTTGTTCGTGACCATGCGGGCGCTGGGGCTGATCGACACGATCGCGGCTCTTGTGCTGACGCACACCATCCTCGTGCTCCCCGTGTGCATTCTCATCATGCGCACGTTTTTCGAGAACCTGCCCGTCGCGTTCGAGGAAGCCGCGATGGTGGATGGTGCCACGCGATTCCAGGCCATGGCGCGGATCGTGCTCCCGCTCAGCGCTCCCGCGTTGACCGTGGCGGCGGTGCTGTCGATGATCACGTCATGGAACGACTACCTGTTTGGGCTGCTCTTCACGCTCGCCCGGGCGCGCACGTTGATGGTGGCTATTGCCGACGTCGAAGGCGTGTTCTTCGTCGACTACCCGTTGATCGTGGCCCGCGGCATGATCGGGTTGATCCCGCCGGTCGTCGCCGCGCTCATGTTTCAACGGTATCTCATCCGTGGCCTGACGGGCGGAGCGATGGTGCAGTAGGCGGGAGGGGAGCCTTCGTATGAAACTGGCGGCGATCGGAAGCACCAACGGGCCCGCCGTGGGCATCGTCACCGGAGACCAGGTGCTCGACCTCACCGCGGCCTGGACGGGCCTGCGCGAGGATGGCTCGCCGCCTCCCCGGACGCTGCTCGACGTGCTCGGGCACGACGGCTTCCTGCCACGTCTTGCCGAGCGCGTCGCCGATGTCCACGCCCCCGCGCTACGCGCGTACCGGCGGCCTCTCGGTCAGGTGCCGCTGCGCGCGCCGCTTCCGCACTGCGAAAAATTGATCTGCGTCGCGTCGAACTATGCCGCGCACATCGCCGAGGCCGGGCAGGAGGCGCCGCAGGACCGCCACGCCTTCACCCCGTGGCTCTTCCTGAAGCCCGCCACGACCATCGTGGGTCCCGGCGCGCCGATTGCCGTTCCGCGCGACGGGCAAGCCATCGACTGGGAGGTCGAGGTCGCCGCGGTGATCGGCCGCCGCGGAAAGCACGTCCCGGTCGACGACGCGCTCAGCCATGTCTTCGGATACACGATCGTCAACGACATCTCCGAGCGGCGCATCAAGGTGCCCGACGGCCGCACGCCCCGGGAGTGGGACAAGTTCTTCGACTGGCTCCACGGCAAGTGGTTCGACGGCTTTGCGCCCATGGGGCCCTGGGTCGTCACAGCCGACGAGATTCCCGACCCTCAGGACCTCACCCTGGAGCTGCGGCTGAACGGCCGCACGCGGCAGCGCGGCAATACCAGAGAGATGATCTACTCCGTCGCCGAGCTCGTGTCATTCGCGTCGTCGATCATGACCCTCGCCCCGGGCGACGTGATCGCCACCGGCACACCGCAAGGCGTCGGCGGCGCCACCGGTGAGTTCCTTAAGGCGGGCGATGTGATCGAATGTCAGGTCGAGCGGCTGGGGATTCTCACCAATCCCGTGCAGGCCGATCGCGGGGCGTGATGGCCGTCGGCGTCGCCGTCATCGGTGTCGGCGCTCCCTGGCATCATCTTCCGGCGCTCTCGCACATGAAGGAGGCCGCGGTGGTCGCGGTGTGCGACATTGACGAGTCGCGGCTCGCCGCGGCGGCCCAGGCGTACGGGATCTCGGCAGCGTACACGGACTATCGTGCCATGCTGGATCGCGTCGGCCCGCAGGCCGTGTACGTCCTTCCCAGCGTCTTGAGCACGGTCGAGATCGCGACGCAGTGCCTCGACCGCGGCCTCCACGTGTTCGTTGAGAAGCCTCCTGGTCTTCGCGCGGAGGAGACGCGTGCGCTGGCGCGCCTGGCGCGCGAGCGAGGCGTGATCTCCATGGTTGGATTCAACCGTCGCTTCCATCCGCTGGTCGCGGCCGCCCGCGCGGTGGCCGGGGCGGGCCGGCCCTCGGCCGTCATCGCGGAATGGTTCAAGCCGCTCCTGATGGACGACATGGGCCAGACGTTTCAGCCCGCGGTCCTCGAGCGGCTGCTCGCCGTCACGACGATCCACAGCGTAGACCTGCTCCGGTTTCTGGGCGGCGAGGTGGACGACGTGCAGGCCGTGGCCGAGCGGTCCTACAGCCCCTATGTCGACGCCGTGCATGCGCTGCTGCGCTTTCGCGGCGGAGGGATTGGGGTGCTGCTCAGCGACTACCATACGACGAAGCTCGAGCGGCTTTCGATCCATGGAAGAGGGCTGCTGATCGAGCTCACCGGTGCCGGTGCGCCGTATCGTGAGGGGCGGATCTTCAAGGACAATCGGTGGAGTGCGCTCTTGGCGCCGCCGGGTGAGCGCACCGATCCCGACGGCTTCTTCGAAGAGGACAGGCACTTCATCGCGCGGGTCGGCGCGGGGCAGCCGGTTACGCCTGAAGGCGCGGATCTGGACGACGCGGTGCGCACGATGGAGCTGGCGGAAGCCATCGTGGCCGCCGCCCGGGTGCGGTGACCCCGTGAGCACCCGACTCTATCGAGCGGCCATCGTGGGATGTGGTCGCAAAGCCGCGACGCTCGATGATGAGGATCGCTGCCGGATAAACTACAGTATCCCGCCGGACACGCATGCCGGCGCCTACCGGCGGATGCCGAATATCCGGCTCGTGGCAGCCGCCGACCCGAACGAGGCCAAGCGCCGCCTCATGCAGGACCGATGGGGCGTCAGCGCCGTCTACGCCGACTACCGGGAGATGCTGACCCGGGAACGCCCAGATCTCGTGAGCGTGACCACGCGCACTTCCCGTCACGCCGAGGTCACGATCGCCGCGGCGGCGGCCGGCGTCAAAGGGGTGTTGTGCGAAAAGGCGATGGCGACCAGCCTGCATGAAGCCGACGCGATGATCGAAGCCTGTCGGCGTGCGGGGACCAAGCTGATCATCAACCACACGCGCCGCTGGCATCCGACGTACACCACGGCCATGCGGCTCCTCCAGGATGGGGCGATCGGCGCGTTGCGGTGCATTATCGGCATCTGTCCCGGGCCTCTCATTCACAACGGCACACATCTCTTCGATCTCATGCGGTATTTCGGCGGGGGGGTCGCGTGGGTCAGCGGCGAGATCCATCCAGACGCGGTCGAGGACGTGCCGGGCAGCGCCATGCTGCTCTTTCAGATCGGCGCGGTTGGGTTTGTCGATCTTGACAGCGGCCTGGGATTTGGCATCGAGCTGCAGGGTGAGGCCGGCAGAATTCTCATTGACGCGGCCGAGGAAGGGCTGACCATCTGGCAGTATCAATCGCCGGCGTCACGGCCCGAGGACCGCCCGTGGTATCAGGGCGGCCCCTGCACAGAGCGCACGGCGCGTCAGATCACCGGCGAAGGCGCAAAGGGCACGCTGATCAGCGCGGTTGAAGACCTCATCGCCTGCATCGAAGGCGACCGCGACGGCCGGTCGAGCGGTCAGGACGGCCGCGCCGCCCTCGAGCTCGCCCTGGCCGTGTACCAGTCGCATGCCAGGGGCGGTGAGCGCATTGCCCTCCCGCTCCAGGATCGCGCACTCACCGTCCAGTCGCGTTGAGCGCGCTCCACCCGATCCACGCGCCGGGGAGGAACGCGGGATGAGATTTTCTGGCAAGGTGGCACTGGTCACGGGCGCCGCACGCGGCATCGGGTACGCGATCGCCGACAGGCTGAGCCACGAGGGCGCCCGCGTTGGGCTCCTGGACATCGACCCGCAACGCCTCGAGGCCGCCACCGCGGCGCTTCGCGAAAACGGGCGGAACGTGTTCCCTCTCCGCGCGGACGTGGCGATCGCACCCGAGGTCGAGGACGCCGTCAGCCGCCTGCTGAGCGCCGGCGGTTCCATCGACATCCTCGTCAACAACGCCGGCATCGCCGGGCAGTGGATGCCGCTGTGGGATCTCACCGACGATGCCTGGCATCGCGTGCAGGCCGTCAATCTCACGGGCGCGTTCTATACGACGCGCGCCGTCATCAAGCACATGCGGGCGCGCCGGTACGGTCGGATCGTCAATATCGCGTCCGTGGCCGGCAAGGAAGGCAATCCCAACGCCATTCCTTACTCCGTGAGCAAAGCCGGACTTATCGCGTTCACCAAGGCCCTGGCGAAAGAAGTGGCAACCGACGGCATCCTCGTGAACTGTGTGACACCGGCCGTCATCGAGACGGAGCTGCTGGGTCAGGTCCGACCCCAGGACATCGAGTATATGGTCAGCCGGATCCCGATGAAGCGCGTGGGACGACCCGAAGAAGTTGCGGCCATTGTCGCCTGGCTCTGTTCCGACGAATGCTCGTTCAGCACGGGCGCGGTGTTCGACATTACCGGCGGAAGAGCGACCTACTAGAGGGATTCCGCGCAGCGCCTAGAAGCCGGAGAGAGCACGCGCCCGCGGAAGCGGGAAGCGGCCGATGGGGGACGGCAGGGTGGATCAGATCGAGCAGCGGATCCGCGAGCTCGCGGACCGCGCCCGCGCGTTTCAGGCCCAAAACCTGTACTTCTACCTGCAGCCGGTCGAGTCAGTCGATGGCGCGTACGTCGCCATCGGCGGCCGGCGGATGCTTCATGCTTCATCCTATTCCTACCTGGGACTGCTCAGACATCCGGCCATCGACGCCGCGGCGCAGTCGGCGCTCGTCGACTATGGGACGGGCACACACGGCGTCCGGCTGCTCGCTGGCAATACCGATCTGCACGATCGACTGGAACAGAGGATCTCGGCGTTTACGGGGGCAGAGGCCGCGGTCGTGTACTCCAGCGGCTACCTCGCGAACTTCGCGGCGATCTCGGCGCTGGTCGGCCGGGGCGACGTCGTGCTGTGCGACAAGCTCAACCACGCGAGCATCGTCGATGGCTGTCTGCTGTCTGGTGCCCGGTTCGTGCGCGTGCCCCACAACGACATTCCCGCCGTCGATCGTGCGCTCGCCAAGCGTCCGTCCGACACGTCCGCGCTCGTGGTGGTGGACGCGGTGTTCAGCATGGACGGGGATGTCATCAATCTGCCCGAGTTGACGGAGGTGTGTCGCCGGCACCGGGCATGGCTGATGGTTGATGAGTCGCACTCGCTGGGGGTGCTGGGTCCGGGCGGTCGCGGAGTCGAGTCGCACTTCGGGCTCTCGCGCACGATGCAGATCAAGATGAGCTCGCTGTCCAAGAGCGTGCCGTCCGCCGGTGGGTTCATCGCGGGGTCGGCCGATCTCGTGACCTACCTCAAGCACGCGTCCCGTGCGTTCGTCTTCTCCGCGGCGCTCCCGCCCGCCAGCGCCGCCGCCGCCGCGGCGACGTTCGACGTGATCGAGGCCGAGCCCCAGCGCGTGGCGCGCCTGCAGGCCAACGCCCGGCGGTTGCGGACCCGGCTGCGCGCGGGGGGCGTACCGGTTGCGGACGATCCCACCCCGATCGTCCCGGTGGTGACCGGTGATGATGAAGCGGCGCTCCGGATGTCTCGGTTCTTGTTCGACCACGATATTTTCGCCCTTCCGATTCTCTCGCCCGCCGTTCCTCCACGGACGAGCCGGCTGCGCATCACCGTGACCGCCAGCCACACGGATGACGAAGTCGATAGGGTTGCGGGCGCGGTCGCGTCGGCCTGGCGGGAGGTCGTGCCGGCGCTGGCCGAGAGCTGATCTCGGAGGGGTTCATGGGCGACTTCCTGAACTTCGTGTGGATTCTTGTCTTGCTGCAGGTGTTCATTCCCCTGATCCAGCAGCGGTTGCAGGCCGCGCGCAGGCTGATGGCCATTCGGACCTTCGAGACCCGACGCCGGTCGCGCGTGATCACCATGATCCACCGCCAGGAGACCATGAGCCTGCTGGGTCTGCCCATCGCGCGGTACATCGACATCGAAGATTCGGAGCAGGTCCTGCGCGCCATCCGGCTGACCCAACCGGAGATGCCCATCGATCTGATCCTGCACACGCCGGGCGGGCTCGTCCTGGCCTCCGAGCAGATCGCGTGGGCGCTGAAGCGCCATCCGGGGAAGGTCACCGTCTTCGTCCCCCACTACGCGATGTCCGGGGGCACGCTTGTGGCGCTGGCGGCAGACGAGATCGTCATGGACGCCGACGCGGTGATTGGCCCTGTCGACCCACAGCTGGGCAGCCAGCAAGGCGGCTACTATCCCGCCGTCTCGATCCTCAAGGCGCTCGAGCAGGACAATCCCAACCGCGACGATCAGACGCTGATCCTGGGTGACATCGCGCGCAAAGCGATTCAACAGGTGCATCACACCGTCGTCGGGCTCCTGCTGGAGCATCAGACGCCTGAACGGGCGGATCAGATCGCGCGGATGCTCAGCGACGGGCGTTGGACGCACGACTATCCGATCAATCACGATCAGGCGAAGACCATGGGGTTGCTGGTGAACGACCAGATGCCGCGCGAGATCTATGAGCTGATGGAGCTCTATCCGCAGGCGCGCCAGCGGCGGCCGGGCGTGGAATTCATCCCGGCACCCTACCGTCCTCCGGCGCCCGCACCGAGCAAGGGGGAATAGCCGGCGAGCATGCGAGCGCTGACGTATGAAGACACATGGACAATCGCCGCGCCGGTGCAGGCCGTGTGGCGGCTCATCGAGGATTTCGAAGGGTATCCGCGCTGGTGGGAGATCTATGACTTTGCGCGCTGGAAGACGCCCGGCCGTGGCGTCGGCGCCACCGGCGAATTGAAAGCCCGGCGGTTCGGCTACGATCTCGTCGTCGTCCTCGAAGTCACGCACATCGAGGAGTTTCGCGTCTCTGAAGTGCGGCTCTCTGGCGACCTGGAGGGCGTGGCCCGGTGGACGCTCGAGCCCGACGGCGAGCGCGCGACCCGCGTCGCGTATTACACCAGTGCCGCTCCCACGAAGATGCTCCTGCCGATCCCCGACTTTCTCGCCAAACCCATGCTCGACCTGATTCACAAAGGCGCCACCCGCAAGTGTATCCGTGGCATGCGGGCCGAACTGGAGGAAGTACGATGAGCCGTCTGACAGAATATCATTTCACCGAGCAGTGGTTTGTCGACGCACCTATCGAGGACGTGTGGCCCATCATTCGGAAAGTGGCCGACTACCCGCGCTGGTGGACGGAGTTTCTGGAGGCGACGAAGCGCAACGACATTGATGGTCCTGGTGGGATTGTGGCGGTCCACGTGAAGGCGGTGCTACCGTACCACATGTACTTTGAGATCGAGGCGGTGCGGGAGGAGCCGCCGCGCATAGCGGATGTGCGCGTGCGAGGCGACCTAAACGGGTCAATGAAGTGGACGCTCGCCCCCGAGCGAGGCGGCACGCGATTATTCTTTGAGGAAACGGTCATCACGGGCAAGAAGCTCCTCAATGTGCTGGCGCCGCTCTTCAAGCCTCTCTTCGCCTGGAATCACGAGAGCATGATGAAGCACGGGGAAGAGGGGCTGCGGCGCCTCCTTGCCCAGCGAGGGGCCAGCCGGGCCGAGACCCGCGTGACGCAGGGGTAAACGGCCGGCTCAGGCCGGCGACGCCTGGGGCTTGATTCCCCGCAGATGCACGGTATAGATGGGCGACGCGCTGCCGACTCGCTCAAACAGCCAGTCGAGGAATTCCTCGGTGAACAGCGGATAGAGCCGCAGCCGTGCCTTGTCGAGTGGAACCCGCTCGCCGAGGACCTCGATCTGTGTGAATCCCGCCTTCTCCATCTTTGCGATGAGCGCCAGCTCCGCCAGCGTGCCGGCGAGTCAACCTGCATACGCCGCTTCGTTTTCCAGGACCTCTTTGGGTAGACAGCCGTCGATCACGGAGTCGGCGAATACCAGCCGTCCGCCGGGACGCAGGACGCGGAAGCACTCGGCGAACACGCGGCCTTTCTTCGTTGACAGGTTGATCACGCCGTTGCTGATGATCGCGTGTGCGCTCGCGTCCGGCAGAGGGATCTCTTCCATCGTGCCGTAGGCGAACTCCACGTTCGTCAGATGCATCATCGCCGCGTGGCCCCGAGCTTTGTCCAGCATGGCCTCGGTGAAGTCGATCCCCACGGCCCGGCCGGTCGGTCTCACGCGCAGCGCGGCAAGCAGGGTGTCGATACCACCGCCGCTCCCCAGGTCGACGACGACCTCGCTCATCTGCGGGTCGGCGTAACGGACAGGGTTGCCCATGCCCAGGGCCATCTCCCGTACGGGAGCCGGCAGCGGCGCGAGTTCTTCGGCGGTGTAGAGATTGTCGGCGACCCCCGTGCCTCCGCCCGGGACGACCGCGCCGTACGTCTCGCGTACGATGCGGGCCGCGTCTTGATCAGACCATTTCAAGATCACTTCTTCAGCCATCTTCTTCCCCTCGATTTCAGAAAAATGACCCTAGCCTTGTGGCGCTCACTTCCTCACCACGTACCAGTTGTTCGCGATATC
>JBQTJP010000220.1:0-12062 GCA_052386995.1 Armatimonadota bacterium | reverse complement strand
TTCCCGCATCCACTTGGTCCGAGGATGGTGAGGAACTCCTGCTCGTAGACGCCAAACGAGATGTCCTCGACCGCCCGCACCGGCCCCGAGGCCGTCTGGTACGTCTTGGCCACATCGCGGACGACGACGTGCTCGCGCGCGCCCACTGCGGTTCCGCGGGCCGGACTCGGCCGTGAGGTCTCTACCTCCTCGGCACCAGCGCGATCGGACGCATAGGACTGCCGGTACCCCCTTCCACTTTCATGGGCAGGACGACGAGCACAGCGCCGGTGGTGGGTAGCTGATCCAGGTTAAACAACGACGTGATGCCGTACTTACCGGCCCCGTGCATGATCGCGTGGTTGGGGAAGGGCGGCTTTTCCTTGAAGGCCTGACCCGTATCGGTTCCGATCGTCTCTACGCCCACACCGACGATGTTGCGCGCCTTCACCAGGAACGAGGCGCCCGACGCGCCCATGCCGGGGACTCCCAGGGCGAGCGAGAGAAAGACAACAAACAGCGAGGGGATCTTCCTTATATGGACCGTCATCATCGCACCCCTTCAGAAGACGTAGGGTACCAGCGCACCAGAAGTTGATGCGGTCATTCGGGGCGCTCAGGACGACTCCCTGGTGGTAAGGCTCGCGTCCCCGGGTCACCTTTTCGTCGCGCGGGTCTGAACGCTTCCGAGCAACAGCGCGATCACTCCGGTCGCGAAGTGGAAGGTGTGTCCCGCAGAATTCAAGGCGACCAGGCCTAAGAGCGACTGGTCTCGCGGGAAACCCTGCAGCCACGCATGGGCGAGACCAACGACAAACAACAGCAGCAACACCGGTCCCACCGTCCTGCACCACAGAAACATGAGGTCGGCTCGTCGCGCCGCCAGGAGCCCGCTCACCCCCAGGATGATGTGGATGACGTTATGGAGCGGGTTGACGGCGATATGGCGAAGGAGATATGTCGCTTCCACTCGGCAAACAGCAGAATCAGCGGCACGGCAAGCGCAGACTCCCACCGGTACGGTGTCGAGATGAGGACCATACCGAGGATCTGCACGACACCCAGGACGCCCGTGTACAAGAAGTGCAGCCGGTACCGCGGCCACAAGACGCGGCCCCGCAGGACGTGCGCGCTCACCCACGCGAACGTGGCGGGTTGCCCCCAGAAACATTCGTACCTCGAGCGGATCGATCCGCCAGGGCCAGTGTGCGGCCGCCAGCGGAGCAAACACAAAGCCGAGCACCGTCAGACCGAGGTAGACTGCGCCGCGGGCGATCATCCAGCGCCGCCAGCCGGCCCCGAGTATCCGTTCACCCTGCGGTGTGCCCTGGAGATCCTCTTCGCGGCGGAAGAGAATCGGGATGAGGAACAGCGGCCCGTAGTACGCGATGAGCCAGATGATTGTCATTAGATGGTACGGCCGAACCGTATTCCAATCCAGCGCGACGGCCGCAAGCAGGACGGCCGACACGACGAAGGCGCCCTCAACCCCGCTTTTCGTTTGCTCCCAGTCATTCAAGCGCAGCGCCGCGATGTAGTACACCGTGGCCCCGATGTACACAGCCCCGACGAGCACGGCGGAGCGCGGGTCCCGCATCGCCCACATCCAGAAGACCGAGGTATGGGCCGCGAAGAGACCCAACAGTAGGCCCCAGGGCAGGACGACGGCGAGGATGCTCCAGACCAGGGCTCGCATCTGGCCGGTAAGAGGTTGGTGCATGTCAGGCGGGCATTCGCGACACTATATGCGAATGCCCTGCTATAGTTCGGGAGTGAAGGCGGGTGCGGATGTTGAGTGAGAAGCTCATGCCCCTGGCCGACGCGATCCGGCGTTTCGTGCCCGGCGGGGCCTCCGTGGTTATGGGCACATGCCTGGAGTCCATGATCCCCTTTGCGGCCGGCCACGAGGTGATCCGCCAGGGCCGGCGCGATCTCACGCTCGTCGGTCCCATTTCCGACATGCTGTTCGATCAGTTGATCGGCGCGGGATGTGTCGCGTGCATCCAGGCCGCCTGGGTCGGCAACGTGAGCGCGGGGTTGGGTCACGCGTACCGGCGAGCGGCCGAGCAGGGCATCCCCCGGTCTATCGCGGTGGAGGACTATACGAACTACACGATCTCTTTGGCATTGCTTGCGGGCGCCCACGGCATGCCATTTGTCCCGTGCCGGTCGGGGGCGGGAAGCGACATCACCAAGGGGCATCCTGGTTTCGCGAAGAGCACCTCGCCGTTTGGCGGTGAGAACGTGTTGCTCGTGCGCGCGCTGCGTCCCGACGTGACCATCGTCGCGGTGCAGCGGGCCGATGCCGAAGGGAACGTGCACCTGTGGGGCAACCTGGGGATCACGGAGGAAGCCGGCCTGGCCGCCGAGCGCGTGATCGTGCTCGCCGAAGAGATCGTGGACTCCGACATCATCCTGAGCGATCCCAACCGCGTGCTGTTCCCGGCGTTTCTGGTGAGCGCGGTCGTGCACTGCCCCGGCGCCTGTCATCCGAGTCCGGTGCAGGGCTATTGCCGCCGGGACCACGCGTTCTACGCTGAGTATCATCAACAGACGCGGACGGCTGAGGGTATGCACGCGTGGCTGGACAGATGGGTCTATGGGCTGCCGGACCGGGCTGCCTACCTGGCGCAGTTGGGCCACGAGCGCTGGGGGAGCCTGCGGCAGCTGCGCCCCGCGCCCGCGGCGGCCGTGGACTATGCCTGGTGACATCGCTCCAGGCGAGGTCATGGTCGTTGCGGCTGCGCGCGAGATTCGCGACGGCGATGTGGTATTCGTCGGCATGCGGCTGCCGCTCATCGCCTTCCGGCTGGCCAAACTGACCCACGCGCCTCGGGCGTTCGGGGTATTCGAGAACGGGCTCGTGCGTGGCACGCCGAGCGGTGAGTTTCTCTACACGATGTCGGACACGCCGAACGTCGTAGGGGCGCACATGTGCACGCGTCTGCCGCTGGCGATGTCGCTGCTGGGCCGCGGTCGGGTGGACCTGGGGTTCATCGGCGGCGCCGAAGTGGACCGATTCGGCAACGTCAACTCGTCATATATCGGCCCGCGGGATCGGCCGCGGGTCAAACTGCCCGGCAGCGGCGGGGCCTGCGATATCGCCTCGCTGGCGCGGCGGCTGCTGGTCATCATGTCCCACGAGCGTCACCGCCTGCGTCCGGTCGTCGACTACATTACCTCGCCAGGGTATCTCGCCGGCGGTGATCACCGAGAATCGGCTGGACTCCCTGGAGGCGGACCTGCTGCCTTGATCACGACGCTGGGCGTGTTCGACTTCGATCCACGCACGCGCGAAGCGGTGCTGCGCTCGCATCACCCCGGGGCGACCCTGGAGCAGATCCGGGAGCAGACCGGATGGCCGCTGCGTGTGGCCTCGAGCGTTCACACGACGCCTCCTCCGTCTCCCAGCGAACTACGGTTGATTCGCGGCCTCGACCCGCAGGGATTCTGGACGCGGGCCGCCGCGGGGTAAGGTCGTGGCAAGCTCTCGCTTGACCGTACGCCCATCGGCAAGCGCAAACTCAGCCTGGTCGGACACTTGAGGCCGACGCACGAATCCCGGTCGAGATCGAACTCTTCGGCCTGGGTACAGTCTAAGCGCGGTGCACTCAGTACTCGGGCCGGACCGAGTTGCTGCTGGAGGTGCCAGGTACGATGGTGAGGCCTTTAGCTCGGGAAGGTAGGCGCACGACGCATATGCCTCACGCACGACCATCGGGTTACGCGGACCGAAGTATCGCTCGGCTTCATAGCCATTGTGAGCGCGACACCGAAGCTGGATATTCTCGACCGTGGGCGCGCCTCCCGCAGCGTAAGGTGAGACGTGATGAAACTCCAGGGACCCACGCTCGGTGCAGCGGCGGCCTGTGTCGCTTATGAAGGCGCACCGTCCGCCGTCGCGAAGCCAGACCGCGCGCTTGACTTGGGCCGGAATGTGACGCGAGCCGGGGGTTGTACCGCGGCTTGCACGCGGACGGTCCGTGGCGGCGAGCTTGTTCTTTGCGAGGTCTTCCAAGAGTGCCGTTAGGGCTCGGTCGAATATCGCCGCAGGATCCCCGTCTGGGATTTGGTGGCGCAAGAGGTCTTGCGCAAGCCGTAGTTTCTCGTAGGTCTCGGCACTCACCGTACACTGCACCTTATAACGCTGAGGCGCAAGCGGGGCGACGACGGCGGGTGGGCGCGCTCGGGGCGGCATGTCGGCCGAAGACGGCTGGCTCAGAGATGCGGCGACTTGGCCATTACCAGTCGGCTGGGGACCGGCTGCGGCGTCGAGTTGCGCTGCGGACGATGCAGCGGCATGGCGCGCGGTCGGCAGTCTACGGACTAAGGCTGGGACATCTGGCTGGGGATGCAGCGTCGCGACAAGCTCCTGGACGGCTCGCTTGCTCTTGTGCCGGGCCATGTCCAGCAGTTGTCGGTGATTCTCGGATGTGAGGTGCGCGGCCAGGAGAACCACTGTCGTGAGGTTCACCGATCCATCCTCCAACATCTCCAGAAGCACCGAGAATCTCCGGACGGCCCGGGCGGCAACGATGCGTCCGTAGGCGGCATGCTCAGAAAGATGGAGGATCTGTGTGCAGTAGGTGAACAACGAGGAGCATCCTTCGGCCAGGTACAGGCGCCGCTGGTCCAGCTCCGCGAGGTGGGCAATGAGGGTTGCCGTCGACTCCCGCTCTCGTTCGGCGAGGTGCTTCACCTGGGCCAGGAGATCCGCGTTGGACAGCAGGGCCACGGAAGAGGCAATATTCGTATCCATATCTTATGTATACCATGGAGATTTCGAAGCCCTCAGAAACGTCTCAGTGTGATGCCAGCCGCCCGACCCTTTTCTCGGCCCACTTGTCGTCCGAAAAGCCGTGCCCGCGTGATTCCAGTGCGCGTACTGACCATCTCCGAGCGGCTGGCCTCGACGTCGAGAATCCCCTGCGAAAATCTGTCAAGCTTTTTCTCTCGATCCGTGCGGGCAGTTTTCGTAGGGCAACTCGGTCCGGCCCGAGTTCGGATGCTCGCGGCCCGTACCCAAGCAGAGAAGAACTTGCCCCCGCGTGTTGAACCTTTGAGAATGAGGGAACTCTTTGCGACCCATCCAAACTGACGACCAGGCGCCATGGAAGCGGCGATTTCGCTCGCCGTGGATCTGGGGCGCGTGGATCGCCAGGTTGGCCCAGACAAGAGGGTTCGCGCGGACGAACCGCACCGGCGCCTCACAGGTCTACGCATGGGATGTCCCAACCGGGGAACTAAGGCAGATTACCTACAAGCCTGGCGGACTCCACTTCCCGTTATACTCCCCAGACGGCAGGCACGTGTACTACCTTCAGGATTCTGACGGGAATGAGATCGGGCACTATGTACGTGTGCCTTTTGAGGGCGGCCCACCTGAAGACATCACGCCTAACCTACCGCCTTACTCCGCGTTCAACCTGAAATCCAGCGCCTCAGGGAATATCGTGGGATTCACCACCACCGATGCAGCGCGTACGTCCCTGTGGTGTTTGCGACGCGTTGAAGTCCTGTCAGTCGGAGGAAGCGATGCCCTTACACTTTGAGGATCTGGCGGTCGGCATGCGGTTCGACACCCCCGGGCGGACCATCACGGAGGCCGACCTGGTGAACTTTGCCGGTGTCTCCGGCGACTACAATCCCCTCCACACCGACGAGGAGTTTGCCCGGACGACACTGTTCGGTCGGCGTGTCGCGCACGGTAGCCTCGTGCTTTCCCTGACCGCCGGGCTGCGCCAGCGCACCGGCGTATTTGAAGGGACGCTGCTCGCGCTGTTGGAAATCCGCTCATGGCGGTTTCTCAAGCCCGTGTTCATCGGGGACACGGTGCGCGTAACGACGACGATTCAGGATGTGCGTGAGACATCGAACAGCGAGCGTGGAGTGGTCGTGCAGCACATCGATGTGGTCAACCAGCGCGGCGAGACGGTGCAGCAGGGCGAGCTCGTGAGTCTGATCCGCCGAAGAACCGGAGCGAAGTGAGACGGGAGGTCTACACCGCGTCGCGCTCGCGCTGTGGGACACGCTCGTCGGGGGTGAGGCTCAGCTCCGCGTAGGCGCTTCCCGGAGGGCAATCGACATGGAAGAAGGTGACTCTCGTGGACCGGTTCATGCAGGCGGCCATTGCAGAAGCACGGGCTACCCAGGCCGAGGGTGGCTATCCCTTTGGAGCGGCGTTGGTCCGGGGTCAGGCGATCATCGGGTTAGGAAGAAATCTGGCGATCCAGCATAACGATCCGACCAGTCACGCCGAGATGGAGGCCATCCGGGCCGCTGGCCTGCAGCCGAACTACGATGACACGGTCATGTACGCTACGGCGTTCCCGTGCCTGATGTGTGCTGGTCCCATTGTCAAATTCGGGATTCCGAAGGTCGTGGTCGGTGCCACATGGCCGGGCCATGAGACTTCCCGGGCATTTCTGCAGTCGCACAACGTGGAGCTGGTCATTTTGGAACTCGACGCCTGTAGGGTATTGCTGGTTGGCAGGTAGCCCACGTTGCGCAGGCCGATTCTTCCGCTTGTTGCCACGCTACTCGTCACGGCTTTCCTCGCGGCGCTCCCGGCCTCCGCGGATGCCGCGCAGGGGCGCCTTCCGCGTCGGGCTCTGTGGATCGAAACGTCCGCCAACCTGCGCCTGCTCTCGAACCGCGAGGCGATCCGCGCTATGGTCGAGCGCGCGCGGGCGGCCGGAATCGACACGCTGATCCCTGAAGCCAAGAACGCCTGGGGATTCGTCATCTACGAGTCTGCCTTCGTCGCGCACATACGCACGTCGCCACTCGCGCGCTACGGCTATCCCCCTCCCGCCGAGTGGTTCCCGAAAGACTTCGATCCACTGCACGTCCTCATCGAAGAGGCCCATGCCGCCGGTCTGCGCGTGCACCCCGCCGTCAACGCCTTCGGTGAGGGTGTGACCCTGGACCGCGCCAGACCGACAGTGGGTCTGGTCGGGAGCCGGCCGGAATGGGAGAGCGTGCACCTGCGACCGGGCCCCAACGGCGAGCCGGTGCTGGTTCGATCATCGGCGGCGGTGGCTATCGCGTTTGTGAACCCGGCACACCCGGAGGCGCAGCTGTACGAACTGGCCATCCTCTGGGAGATCCTTGCGCGCTACGACGTGGACGGCATTGTTCTGGATCGCGCCCGCTTTGCGGGCGTAGATGCCGATTTCTCCGATCTCAGCCGAAGCCTCTTCGAAGCCCATCTCGGGCGCCGCGTCGCGCAGTGGCCGCACGATGTGCTGGATCCCACGTCAAAGACGCTGCGGCCCGGTCCGCTCTTTTCATCGTGGGTGGCCTGGCGCGCATCGGTGATCCAGGCCTACGTGCGCGCAGCCTCGCGGCTGATCCGGCAAATGCGGCCAGGTCTGCCCGTGGGGATGTACGTGGGCGCCTGGTATCCCACGATCTTCGAGGTCGGGCAGAACTGGGCGCAACCCGAGGCGCCGCGCCTCTTCTCCGCGTGGAGCGACGCGTGGGCACAGGCGAGTCTGACTCCCTACTTGGATTACCTGATGATCGGTCTGTACTACCGCGCGATCTCACCGTGGGAGGCGGCCCGGGGCAGAACCGCCTGGTGGAGGAGTGTGGCCGGGGGCGCGGTGTTGGGTCGGGAGGTCACCGGAGACCTGCCGCTGCTGGGAACCGTGTGGCTCGATCTCTATAAGGAAGATCGGGCCAGGGCCGAAGCCGCGATCCGTGCAATCGCCCGACTCACCGACGGCCTGACGGTGTTTGATCTCTCCGACGTAGAGCAGGGCGCCTGGTGGGGCGTCCTCGGCGGGCGCTGAGCGTAGGAGGCCTTCGGCGCAACGCAGAAATGCATCCCTCGCCGTCACGATTGTAGAGGAGGACGCACATGAGCGCGCCGTATCGAGCCGATCAGGTCGGCAGTTTCCTGCGCCCCGCGGAACTGCTGGAAGCGCGTCGCGACGGTGCGGATGTGCAGCGCCTCCAGGCCATCGAGAACCGTCACATCCTGCGCGTGCTCGCCAAACAGAAGGAGCTGGGCTTCGAGATCTTCACCGATGGCGAGCTGCGGCGGCGCAACTTCATGAGCGACTTCATCGATGCGGTCGAAGGCTTCGACCTCGGCAGCGAACTGGCCCGATCGTGGCAGGGCAGCGCCACCACGGCGACGTCCCAGGCGGCGCCCAGCAGCGTGGCCGGAATTGTCACGGCAAAACTCCGTCCGGTCCGGCGCATGACCGCACACGAGGTGTCGTTCCTCAAGGCCCACAGCCCGGGCGCGATCAAAGTTACCCTTCCGACGGCCAACCAGTTCCCAGCGATCGCATTCAAGCGTGGCGTGACCGACAGGGTCTATCCGAGCCACTCGGCGCTCCTGTGGGATATCGTGCCCGTCATCAAGGCCGAGATCCAGGCACTTATCGGGGACGGGGTGCAGTACATTCAGATCGACGCTCCGCGGTATAGTTACTACATCGATCCCAAATGGCGGTCGTATGTCCAAAACGAGATGGGGCTTGAACCCTCCCAGGCGCTGGACGAGGCGATCCGCGCCGATAATGTTTGTCTTGAGGGTGCGCGCCGCCCGGGCGTCACCATGGCGATACACCTCTGCCGCGGCAACAACCGCAGCCAGTGGTACGCCGAGGGTGGCTACGATCCGATCGCCGAGAAGCTCTTCTCCACGCTCCAGGTGGACCGGTTCTTGCTGGAATACGACGACGAGCGCTCCGGCACATTCGAGCCGCTGCGCTTCGTCCCCCGTGGCAGGCAGGTGGTCCTGGGACTGGTCAGCAGCAAGCGGCCTCAACTCGAGGCGAAGCGTGAGTTGATCCAGCGGATCGAGGAAGCCTCGCGCTACGTCCCGCTCGAGAATCTGGCGCTCAGCCCCCAGTGCGGATTCGCCTCCACGATGGAAGGCAATCTGCTCACCGAGGACGACCAGTGGGCAAAGCTCCGCCTGGTCGCGGAGACCGCGGGGGAGGTGTGGCACTAGACGTAAGACTACATTCGAAAGAGGAAGCAGGCATTCGGGTCAGCGTGCTCCAGGGGATCGGCATCACCAGACGCTTCGGAGGCCTCACCGCACTCGCCGGTGTGAGCTTCCAGGTGGCCCCGGGCGAAATCGTCGGGCTCATCGGACCCAACGGAGCCGGCAAGACCACCCTCTTCAACATCATCAGCGGTCTGATCAGGCCCACCGCGGGGAGCGTCCGCCTTGACGGGGACGAGATCACCAGGCTGCCGGCCTATCGCATCAGCCGCATGGGCATTGGCCGGACGTTTCAGGTCCCGCGCCTGTTTCCGTATCTGACGTGTCTTGAGAACGTGCTCACGGGTGCCTTCTTCCGGCCCCGGGCCGAAGCGTCGTGGCAGACGCGAGAAGGTGAGGTCAGCGAGGCCATGCGGGCCCTCGAGTTGGTGAACCTCGAGGACCGTGCGCCCTTTCTCGCCGGCCGCGAGCCGACGGGCCGGCGCAAGCTGCTGGAGCTGGCGATGGTCTTGGCCACGCGGCCGCGCGTCCTGCTGCTCGACGAGTTGATGGCCGGGCTGCATCCCGGTGAGGTCCAGTTCGCGATGCGTCTCATTCGACGCATCCGTGACGAGCGTGGCGCTGCGGTACTCTGGGTGGAGCATGTGATGGAGGCCATCATGGGCGTGGCCGACCGCGTGATCGTGCTTCACTATGGCGAGAAGATTGCCGAGGGGCCGCCCGCGACCGTGGCCGAAGATCCCCGGGTGCTGGACGCCTACCTCGGCGAAGGCCCGCCGGTGCCGGTTGATGCACGCGGATGAGCGCGAGCGGCTTCTTGCTTGAGATCGAGGGGCTTCAGGCCGAGTACCGGGAGATCCCGGTCCTGTGGGATGTATCGCTCGCGGTCAGGGCGGGCGAAATCGTGGCCCTGGTGGGATCCAATGGAGCCGGGAAGACCACACTCCTTCGGGCGCTCTCGGGGCTGCAGGAGGGCTTCCTCGATGTCACGCGCGGGACCATCCGTTTTGACGGCCGCCTTCTGAACGGACTTGATCCCGCAGAAATCGTGGCCCGCGGGATTGCCCACGTCCCCGAGGGCCGCCATGTGTTTCCCGGGCTGTCCGTGCTGGAAAACCTTGAGGTTGCGGCGTTCGCCCGACTGGGCCGGGTCGAGCGTCGTGACGCTCTCGAGCGAGTCTTCGGGTTTCTACCGCTTCTGCGGGATCGCCGCCGACAAATCGCCGGCACGCTCTCCGGAGGTGAGCAGCAGATGCTGGCCATCGGTCGGGCGCTCATGCAACGTCCGATCTTCCTGATGCTGGACGAGCCGTCGCTGGGTCTCGCCCCGCGCATGGTCGCTGCGCTCTTTGACCTCGTCGGGCGCATCCGTGACGGTGGCGTCACCCTGCTGCTGGCCGAGCAGAACGTCAGGCAGGCGCTCTCGCTGGCCGATCGGGGCTACGTCCTGGAGAACGGCCGGGTCGTGCTGGAGGGCCAGGGGAGAAATCTCCTCGCGGAGCGAAAGGTGACGCGCGCATACCTGGGAGTGTGACACCGCGGTATCAGGAGGAGGCGTACCATGGCCAGGAAGCTCACGCGGAGGACCTTCCTCAAAGTTGCTGGTGCCACCGCTGCGACAGCGGCGCTCTACCGCGTCCCGCCGGCGAGGGCTCAGACGGGTCCGGTGCGGATCGGGTTTGCCATCTCTGACACGGGGCCGTTTTCCATAGGCGCGAACATCACGCAGATCCCCAACTATCTCCTGTGGCGCGATGAGGTCAATGCAAAGGGCGGGCTCGCGGTCAAGGGCCAGGGACGCCGCCCCATCGAGTTCGTCCGCTACGACGATCGCAGCGACCTCGAGACCGCCGTGCGACTCTACGAGCGGCTGATCACGGTGGACAAGGTAGACCTCGTGCTGCCGCCCTGGGGCACCGCCGCAAACTTCGCGGTGGCGCCGGTGGCCAACCGGCACTCCTTCCCGTTCATCGGCCCGACCGTGGGGTCGCTGCGGCTCCGCGACCTCGGGCTGCCCTATTTCTACGCCATGCTGGCCCAGCCCGATGCCATGATGAGCGCGCTGGTCGCGTACCTAAGGGAGTTGCGGTCCAAGTCGCAGCTCAACAAGGTGGCCGTCATCCATGTGGCCGATCTCTTCGGCGTCGAGCACTACCAGGCGCTCATGCCTCTGTTGAAGCAGGCGGGGTTCGAGGTGGTCGAAGACAAGAGCTATCCGTTCGGCGTGCAGGATCTCTCGGACACGTTGAAAGGCATCCAGGCGAAGCGGCCGGACGTGTTCATCGGGCTCACCTATCCGCCGGACACTAACCTGGCCGTCGCGCAGTCGAGCGGGATTGGGTTCAACCCGGCGGTACTCTACACGGCCGTGGGGACGGCGTTCCCCGCTTTCCGTGATCGGTTTCGGAACAACGCGGAGGGAGTCGCCGGAATCGGCGTGTGGAACCCCAAGGTGCCGTATCCCGGCGCGCGGGCCTACTTCACCGCGCACCTCTCGAAGACTGGCCGGGAGCCTGACCGGTGGGCCAGCGCGTTCGCCTATGCGGGGCTCAAGATTCTCGAGGAAGCCGTCGAGAAGGTCGGATTGGATCGGCCTCAGATCAAGGAATATCTGGATGCCACAGAGTTTCAGACCATCGTGGGCCCCGTGAAGTTCGTGCGCGGCGTCAACCGCGCGACCCCCGGGATGGTGGGGCAGTGGCAGAAGGGCGAGTTCGAGGTCGTCTGGCCCAAGGCCCGGGCGACGGCCACGGCCATGGTTCCCAAACCAAACTGGCAGTAAGCCCGTGAGCGTCCCGCTGCTCCTGGAGGTGGCGGCAGCCGGGCTCCTCGTGGGCGGCCTGTATGCAATGATCGCCGTCGGGCTGAACATCCAGTACGGGCTGATGCGCGTCCTCAATGTGGCCCACGGCGAGTTCATCATGATCGGCGGTTACCTGACCTATCTGCTGTACGCCCGTCTGGGCATCAACCCGTTGATCACCATCCTGATCAGCGGCCCCGTCATGTTCGCACTGGGGGCGGGCATCCACACCCTGTTGTTTCGTCACTTGCTGCGCCTGAGGCGGAGCCGGGAGGAACTGGAGGCCAACTCCCTGCTGATCTCGTTCGGGCT